>JAPPMC010000187.1 GCA_028819235.1 Bryobacterales bacterium | reverse complement strand
CTTGAGGACGCCAACACGCGGGCCGTGTTCGGCGATTACATCAGCGTCTACGACATTGAGCGGGCCGTTCAGGACAGGGCCACGGTCCCGATCTACTACGAGAGCCGCCTCGCCAAGCTTGTGCTAGACGAAACCGAACGGCCGAAGATCGATCCCGACTTCGATGAGGCGACCGAAGGCGAGGAGGTCGAGCGAAAGGAGAACCTCAAGACCAAGTGGGCTCAGCTCGAGGCCGTCGCCGGAGCCCCACACCGTCTAGAGCTGATCGCAAAGGACATCGTCTCGCACCTCGACCGACGCCTCGAAGCCTTGGACGGCAAGGCGATGATCGTCTGCATGAGCCGCCGCATCTGCATCGACCTCTACCGCGAACTGGTTCGACTGCGCCCTCAGTGGCACGAAGAGGATGACACTGAGGGCCAAATCAAGGTCGTGATGACCGGCAACGCATCCGATCCTCCAGACTGGCAGCCGCACCTCCGCAACAAGAAACAGCGCGAAAAGCTGGCGAACCGGTTCCGCGATCCAGGAGATCCACTTCAGAGCGTGCTTGTGCGGGACATGTGGCTCACCGGCTTCGACGCGCCGAGCCTCCACACCATGTACATCGACAAGCCCATGCGCGGACACGGGCTGATGCAAGCGATTGCCCGGGTGAACCGGGTCTTCCGGGACAAGCCGGGCGGCCTAGTCGTGGACTACCTCGGCCTGGCGCACGAACTCAAACGCGCTCTCGCGACATATACGGAGAGCGGTGGCACGGGCAGGACCACGGTCGACCAGTCCGAGGCGGTCACATTGATGCTTGAGAAGTACGAGGTGTGCTGTGGCCTATTTCATGGTTTCGACTTCTCGGGTTGGATCGACGGTACGCCCGCCCAACGCACGAGCCTGCTGCCCGAAGCCCAGGAACACATCCTCGGGCAGGAGGACGGCAAGAAACGCTGGCTGCAGGCGGTGCGCGATCTTTCGCACGCCTTTGCGCTCGCCGTGCCTCACGAAGAAGCACTGCGAATCCGCGACGATGTGGCGTTCTTTCAAGCCGTCCGGTCCGTGCTGGCCAAACGCGCCGCCGGGGAGGCGCGTTCCGAGGAGCAACTTGACATGGCCATCCGCCAGATCGTCTCGCGGGCCGTCTCTTCCGAGGGCGTCGTTGACATCTTCACCGCAGCCGGGCTCGAGAAGCCCGATATCTCGATCCTGTCCGAGGAGTTCCTGGCCGAAGTCCGAGGCATGAAACAGCGGAACCTCGCGGTCGAGCTACTGCAGAAACTACTCAAGGGCGAATTGGCGCTTCGCAGGAAGAGGAACGTGGTCCAAGCGCGCTCATTTGCCGAGATGCTCGATCAGACCGTCCGCCGATACAGGAACCGGGCCGTCGAAGCCGCCCAGTTCATCGAGGAACTGATTCAGATTGCCCGCGAGATGCGCGAGGCAAACGCCCGTGGTGAGATGCTGGGCCTTTCCGAGGACGAACTCGCATTCTACGATGCGCTCGGAACGAACGACAGCGCGGTTCAGGTGCTCGGCGACGAGAAGCTGCGGGGAATCGCCCAAGAGTTGGTGGAGACTGTGCGCAACAACGTCCGGATCGACTGGACGCTTCGCGAGAATGTCCGCGCGAACCTGCGCCGTCTGGTGAAGCGAGTCCTACGCAAGCACGGCTACCCACCCGACAAGCAGGAAAAGGCGACAAGGACGGTGCTGGAGCAGGCGGCGCAGCTATCGGAGGGGTGGGCAGCTCATTGAACCGCTACAGCGGAACGACGAATGGCAGACGATATCGCGGCGATGGCATGGATCGAACAGCAAGTGCTGGGACTAGCCGCAAAGTTGGGGCAACTTCAGAGCAGTGATCGAAGGACTGCGAGGGCGTACCGCTGGAGCGCTGGGTCCTTGGGATCACGTCTCTACTGGCAGACGCGAGTCTCGCCTCTCCTCTAGTCGCTGGTCGTCTTCCCGAGGGAGCAGTGGAGGATGGAACCCAACGACCACGTCTGCAGCGAGACTGATCGGCAATGCTCTCTGAAAGGTGCAGACATCCTCACGACCGATTCGGATGAGAGGTACAGAGACACAAGTTACGGGCTCATTCGCCGCCTGCGTAATGCAGTTGCTCACGCGCACACTAAGTTTTCTGAAGACGACATGGAGTTCTGGGATTACTGGGACGGAAAGGAAGCGTACCGAGCGCGTCTCGCTAGAACTGAGATGTAGAGGTTTTTGGGCAAGGTCGGAGCAACCATGGCGAATCGGCGAACCGCGTCGTCGCTTGAGCATCCTTTGGCAAGTGGGCGCGCGTGAATCGAATCTGGCAGATCGCCGGCGGCGAGAGTGTAGCGCTGGCCGAAAGAGACGCGGCGCTCGCCAGCGAAGACAGTCGCGAGCAAGGTGGTCAGGTCGCTCGACGGGGCAAGCGCGACCTACTGCGCGTGTGGCACAACATGAGTGATCGGCGACACTGTAAGCTGGTCTGGCAGCCACCGGGTTCCTTGCGTCGTGGCACGTCGGGGCAGCCCAGTCCGCAGTAGCCGGGAATGAACGCAAACGGTCGGCACAATCGAGGGCCACTTAGCGCTGGCATCTGAAGGTTCTCGAAGGCACGTAAGTGGAGGCGCTTCCCGAGACCCTTTTCTCCGTCGGACTGCTAATCGTGGTCGCCAAGATCGCGGAGGGATTCACCCAGCAACTCCGGATCAGCTCGATCGTTGCCTACACGGCTGCCGGTGTGCTGCTCGGCCCCTTGACCGGACTGGTTGCTGTAACCGATGAACTCGGCATCTTGGTCGGGATCGGAGTCTACCTCTTCTTCTTTCTGGTGGGCCTAGACGAGATCGACGTCTCGGTGATCGCCACCGTCGTGCGCACGCGGCTGCTCATCTTTGCCCTGATCTCGATTGCAACTCCCATCGCTTTCTCATATCTGGTGACTTCAGACACTATCTTCGACTTCGGGCTCGGCCTGAGCTCCCGGGCAGCTCTTGCGCTCGCTACGGTCCTCTCACTGACCAGCCTAGGCATCGCTGCGAAGGTTCTGTCGGACGAGGGGTGCCTGAGGGACGTCCTAGGAGTCAGGATTCTTACAACGATCCTTATCTTCAAGCTGCTCTGCCTGCCTCTCGTAGGCTTTATGTTCGACTTGCAGGGGGATGATCTTGATCCGGTCACGCTCCTGACTCTCTTCGCAAAGGTGGGCGCATTCGGCTTGGCTGCCTACGCGGTATCAAGCCGAGTCCTGCCTCCCGCGGTGTTGGCCCTAAAGCGTGTCTTGCACGTCCCCCACCTGTCGTTTGGGCTGCTGCTTGGGGGGCTGTTCCTTGCGGTGGCCGGGGCGAAGGCGCTCGGCCTGCACGGCTCGGTCGGGGCACTGCTCTTCGGCGCCTCCATCTCTCCCCTGCCCTATCAGGTCCGCCGCGACGTTCTGCCGGGCATGCGAAGCATGGCCGATGGCCTCTTCGTGCCGCTGTTCTTCGCCTCAGGCGGGCTTCAGGTGAGCTTCGCTGTCTCCGAACTGCCCTTCAGCGCCGTCGCGGCCCTAGCACTCGTTCCCCTCGCCGGAAAGTTCGTCGGACCCCTCGTCGGGTCGATGGTGACGCGGTTGGAGGATCCCATTGCCCTCTCGACCGGGCTGATCGCGAAGGGGATCACCGAAATCGCACTCTTGCTGGTACTCGTCGAGCGCGGCATGATTGGAAACGACCTCTTCTCACTGCTCATCCTGATCATGTTCGCGTACGTGGTGGGGTCGCCACCGCTGATCGGCTTCACGGTCAGGCGCACCAAGGCGCGCGAGAACCGCGAGACTGTCGACCCTCTTCCCGCATCCCTGGTGCGATTCGCTCTCACAGATATCAGCGTGGAGGCAATCCTAGACCGGCCCGGCAAGTTTGCCCATCCGGAGCTCTCCGTGAGGGACTTCGTCGAACGTTGGGTAGTTCCGGACCAGCCCGAGTACGTAATCGCCAAAGACGGCAAGCTCGCCGGGCTGGTGTCAGTCAGCATGCTCCGGTACCTCCCCAAGGAGGCCTGGGCAACGACACCGCTGGGCAGGGTGGTGCGCGAGTCGCCGGGGTCAGCCTGGCAGGACGAGCAAGTGGAGGACGTCCTGTACCGGATGCAAGAGCTCTCGGTTACTGCACTGCCAGTGCTGCGTAGGACATCTGGCGAGCTGATTGGCTCGGTCACGAGCCAAGAGATCCTCGAACTGCTGCTGTCCGAGGGCTCCGGTCGACGCTGATCCAACATCGTGGAAAATGGTCTCCCAGTGCTTGTGAGCGGAACTGGGGGTCTTCGGCTCGCACGACCGGTCCCTGGAGACGCGCCGCCTCAGCCTAGACCGTTCGCGTGGCATGCTGGACTTCGTTCTGAGCCATTCCCATAGCCTGCTTGCGGACAGCGTTGGTCTCTTGGAACAGGTCTTGGCGTACGGATCCTTGGCGTCCCCTTCGCCGCCCGTCAATCGTGCAGGTAGCGGTCACGCCTTCCGGATCAGGCCAAGCAGCTCGTCGGCCGAGAGCTTTCCGCTCATGTCGGCGCCTTCGAGAAGACTGTCGGCCAAGTCGCGTTTAGTCGCGTGCAAGTCAACGATTTTCTCCTCAATGGAATCTCTCATGACCATCCGGTACACCGTTACCGGCCGGGTCTGGCCGATCCTGTGGGTGCGGTCCGAGGCCTGATCCTCCACGGCAGGGTTCCACCACGGGTCAAGGTGAATCACATAGTCGGCTGCCGTGAGGTTCAGCCCGTGGCCCCCCGCGCGAAGGCTGATCAGGAAGAGGTCCGAAGCGCCCGCCTGGAACTTCGCGACCTCCCTCTTGCGAGCGGCCTTGGGCGTACTGCCGTCCAGATAGCGGTAGGTGATGCCCGCCTTGTCAAGGCTCTCGCGGACGATGGCCAGATGGGAGACGAACTGGCTGAACACCAGCGCCTTGTGGCCGCCGTCCTTGAGATCCGCGACGATTCTCAGGAACGCAGCCAGCTTGGAGCCCGAGATCGATGTCTCGGACATGGCGAGCCGAGGGTGACAGCATGCCAGCCGGAGCTTCGTGAGTTCCGCAAAGATGCGCAAGTGCTTGCCGCCCTTTTCGCTGTCCCCGGACTCTATGGAGGCGATTGCCGTCAGGCGGACGGCTTCGTAGAGCGCCCGCTCTTCCTTGCTCATCTCGATTCGCTGGGTGATCTCGGTGCGGGGCGGGAGTTCGTCGAGCACGGCCGCTTTCGTGCGCCGAAGGATGAACGGCTGGAGAAGACCTTTAAGGCGGCGGCGGACCCGGGTGTCCTTGTCCCGGTGAATCGGCACGGCGTAATTGGCGGAGAAGGACTCCAGAGAGCCCAGCAGGCCGGGATTGATGAAGTTGAACAGGTTCCACATCTCCCCGAGGTGGTTCTCGATCGGAGTCCCGGTCGTAATCATGCGGAACTTCCCGCGAAGCCGCATCGCGGCCTTCGACCGCATCGTTTCCCGATTCTTGATGGCTTGGGCCTCGTCAAGTACGACCGTCTCCCACTGCTGCGTCGACAGCAGATCGGACTCTTGGTGCAGCAGGCCGTAACTGCACACCAGCACGTCGAACGGTCCTAGGTCCCTCAGCAGCAGATCTCGGTTCTTCGACCGGAACTCAAGTAAGCTGAGCGCTGGCGTGAACCTGCGGGCCTCGTCGATCCAGTTCGCGCACACTGATGTGGGGGCGACCACGAGAGTGGGTCCGTTCGGCGCTCTCTCAAGCGCGACGGAGAGGGCTTGAATCGTCTTTCCGAGGCCCATGTCATCCGCGAGGCAGGCTCCCGCGCCCCATGCGGCCAATCGGGACGCCCACCGGAACCCATCCACCTGATAGTCCCGCAGCTGGGCCTGCAAGGTGGTTGGCAGTGTCGGCGTCAACTGCTCCGCGTCGCGGAAGCGCCGGAGCTGCCGAGACCAAGACTCGTCTGCATCCAGCTTGCCAGCCTCTTCGGCGATCCCCTCTATGGCGTGCGCTCGGATCGGTCGAAAGCGCAGGCCTTTCTTGCCGTGCCGCTCCGCGTACCCGGCAAGATCGTCGATCCTCTTCTGAAGGGCCGACGTGAGCGCGACAAATTCGCGGTCGCCGATCCGAAGGAATCTTCCCGTTGCGTTCTTGGACCTCTCGATGAGTTCCCGCAGGCTGAGCACGAGGCCTTCATCCAGTTCGATCGACCCATCGATGCCGAACCAGTCTCGGGCCTTCCGAATCTTGAGGGCGAGTCTGTCCGTTCCCGCAATTCCGAGTATGCGCAGGGGCTTTCCCTTCGGCCAGCCCACGACCACGCCATCGCCGATCTGCCACAGTTGCTCAAGCAGCTCTAGGCAATCCAGCGGCTCAGGAACTAACCAGGCATCGCCATCGCGCTCGGCATCCCTCAGCACCGGACACCGTTTCACAATCTCACTCAACTTTCGGGACTCAAGCTTCAGATTGCGACTTACCTTCACACGCTTCTGATCGACGACCGAGAACACCACCCGGGATCCTCTGCCGGGAAAGTAACTCGGCCCGCCCTCCGATAGCGGGGCGACTAACGCTTCTGCCTGTAGGCCTTTCCCATGTGGAGTCAAGTGGATTTTCGGAGTGGAATCGGCTGGCTGTTCTACTACACCTGCGCCATCCCCTCCTATGTCAGACTGGACTGACAACAGACCACTGACTGCCGCGACAGCCTTGTTGACCATCGCTTTCGACGATGCCGGAACAGTCAAGTCTCCCCCGCCGAGCGCGTTGATAAGCTGGTTATGCTTGTCTTCAAAAACAGTGCCAATAATTTTCCCTGTATGTGGCTGCGATATGACGACACTTCCATTCTCGGGGAGTTTTGGAACGAGCCTAATCTTTACGTTACCGTGCCGCGAAGAAACCTTTAATTGGGGCTCATCTTTGGTCACTTCCATCGGTTCGGTGGGGCTAGCCATCTGAAATACCAAGGGATGCCCGACCAGCCTCACTATTGCGTCTTTAGAATCGATGAAATAGTGCGACGGTCCTCGGGACTTGATGGCCGCACATACCCTGACGTCGTCAAGCGTGACGTATTCCGGCTTGTCATCGCCAGCTAGATGTTTCAGGGCAACTTTACGGCCTTTTGACCAGCGGCCAGATTTGAGCCGTGTCTGCAAAATGGGAGAAACATCAGCTGCTTCGTTCTTGTAGGAGGCCCGCCAAACCAATCGAGTCTGCTTGGCGATCTTCCGATTCTTTGTTGACTCGATGCCCAGCCGCTCTATGGCTACCAAGCTGCGCTCCCAAACAGATTGGGTATCTACTGCCATCATCAGCGGAGAACAACCAAGCTCCGCATGGTTTGAAACTTCGACGTGTGTGTGAGCCTTGCTACTGATGTGTTTGAATACACTGTCAAACTCAGCAGAAAGCCATCGGTAGTTCGCTTCACTGCTGTGCAGAAGCAAGATCTCAATGGCACTCAACAAATCTGGACTCGATTTCCGATCAATCCAGCACAACACGAGAAATATCATGAGCATTTCTTGGGGATCTCTAAATTGGGTATGGGAATTAATCTCGTCTTTGATGCTCTCGAACAGAGAATTAGATTCTTGTATTCTTCCACCAACCAACAGTCCCACACATCGGAGCGTACCGTAGAACGTCTCTTTCCAAGGTCGAGTCCTGATCGCCGTTTCCAAGTACTTAAGTCCTTCTTTGATCGACAGTTTCTTGCCGCTTCCGAAACATGACACAACATAGTATAAATCGCACTTCCAATGAAGGAGGCCTTTGGGTCTTAGCGATTCTCGTTTTCCCAATCTTATCGACTCCCTGAATGATTCAAGTGAGGTTTCATACTCACCTTGCATGCACAGTATTCTCCCACGAAATGCGTGGCGATCGACCGGATGTAGATGTTTCAGTGCTGAATGTGTTGCGGATAGGTTGCCCTGCAGTAAGGTGTAGTCCGCGACGCGGGACCAATTCAGTCCTTCGGTCAACGATTCAGCTTCGATGCGGTTCCAAACTTCCAGAATGTCATCTGCCGGGCGGAGATCGGAAGTGCGAGTTGCTAAGAGTGTGCCGAGAGATGGATTCCGGATATCTGGGTCTCTTGAGAATATCCACTCTGGATCGAAGGGACTGTCGAAGATCGCCTGAGCGAAGTCAATCTGCGAGATCCCTGAATCGTCATCGTTCCATACATATGATCCCATGACTCGGGAAAACGTCTGGGAGTCGTCAAGATAAACTGCCCATCTCCCAACAGAAATAGCGTCGTCTACATTGTAAAAGTATAGGTATCTCGAACTGCGACTGTAGTTCCTATATCTTGACTGTTCGATGACCTCTACCCAAATCTCGAACCTGCCCTTACGCGCTAAATGCCGTGCTATTGGTTCCACAACCAGAGGATTGCACTTAAATCGATTCTGCTTCTTCGTCAAGATCTTCTTCTTAACTAGAGCGTTTGCAGCTTGGGTGATTGCACTTCTCTTAATCCCGGTGCGCTTGCCGCTTTCGACTGGAGTATCGGCAATCTTCAGCAGTTGATGAAGCACACTGATCGAGGCCGGCTCGTACAGCACGGCCAGCACCTCTGTCAGGTCGCGATTCAAGCGCCGCAAGCTCTGGTAGGCCATGAAGAGCCCTTGCGGGTCGGTGGTGGTTTCTCCTTGTTGCTTCATTCGCTCGCCTGAACTCATTCCGGACTCAGCCGAGCCAACGTCTTCCCGTTAGGTCTGGACGTCGGCCATCTGGCCGCAACGGCGTTTAGCGTCTGCCCGGGGGTCCGTAGCCGGTGCTGCGCGGGTGTGCATGCCGCCCCTGGCACACGCGGATCCTCATTGAGTACTACCATGCTACGAAGTTGGGCACCGAGGTTTCCACGGCACGCCGGAATGCTGAGGTCGGCGGGCCTAGGACGAGATAACGGCTGCGCTAGACCTATCGAGTAGCCACAAACCGTCTGAACACCGACTACCCGTTTGACTGAGCGGCCATCTGGCGGTCTCGCAGCATGTGTCCCGTGATCACGAGCGTGAGCCGATTCTGACCTTCCCGCACGATCCGGCCACGCGGGGCCGTTTCATGCTTGCGTCCCCTGTAGCCGCCCAGTTGGGCCACCAGAGCCCGGTCCCGGCCTGCCTTGCAGTTCAGCGCAGACCACCGAGAATTCCACATCCTCCCCCGTGAACAGCACCTCGGCCGCGCCCGCGGCACGTCTCGGGCCAGCAGTGTCAGCACCATCAGCGCTAGGCGATCACACTTCGGACCGCGGCCGCTCTCCGCAACCGCTCCGCTGGCAGGAGCAGCTGCTCCTGCACCTTGCACTCCGGCTTCAGCACCCGGAAGGAACCCACTACTTTTTGGCGCTGCCGACCGCCAGGCTCGTCAGCAGGAGCCACTGCTACCCCTACTCTCGTTCCGGCGGGGCTGCATCCAGCCCATGCACCTATCGCAAAACCAAGGGCTCACTTCCTGTTGAACGTCTCACCACTTGATCGTCGTACGGGCCGTTTCTTCGGATTACCAGAACGTCAGGATTGGGGTGAAGTTCAAGTAGTCCGGTCGAGGCGAGGAGAGGCGCGTCTGACTTGGCGGACAGCTGTTGCCGTCGGCACGCGCCACGTGACGGTGCCTCAGTCTCCCGCTTAGCTTCGTTTCCACTCTCCGCTCATCGAACCGGACGGTCCGATTCCCGGCATTGACTGCAGGTGGCTGCATTCGATGCCGCCAATGCTCCGGCACCATTCTCGACGATCTTCAGCGCAATCGGCTCCGCAAGGTACGACGTGGCCTGGGGAGACCGGGTCTCCACAACGCCCGACACATAGATCAGCTGCTCGAGCGGCTTGGCATTGGCCAAAGCGCGGATTGAGAAAGTGCGGGTGTCGAGCTCTTCGGTGATCATGATTCGGTTCAGGCCGACCTCTGGCGTGTCCGTGTGGGGCGGCAGGTTAAGGACTTCGACGGGAACGCGCCCCGCGAAACCGTTCCGGCGCTCGACGGTGACCCTGATCGTCGCATCCTGACCCGGCTCAAGTACAACCTCGCGCGTGTCGGTCGTGATGGCGATGTCTGCTGGAGCGACCACCGACACGAACTGCAACCTGTCGGCGGGATTCGCAGCCTTGGACACCTCGCGGCCACCGATCTCGGCCGTTGCCCGGACGGTGAGCGGGTATGCCTCTCCGACCGGGGCGCGCGGGTCGGCCCGCAACATCACCGTCGCCACCATCTGTCCAGGAGGAATCACGGTGTCCGCGGCGTGAAGCCCAGCAGGCAACCCCTCGATAGAGACGTGGATGGCGCCGTCGAAGCCGTCCTCCCGGAGTGCCGTGACCCGGATTGGGATCCGGCCGCCCTGCGGGACGTTTGGCGTACGCGGTTCGGACGACAGCTGGAACCCGTGTCTCGGTGTACGCAGGTCAAGCCGGTATGCAAACGCCTCACCGCTGCGACCGTGGCTGTCCCGAATCCGCACGACATACTCTCCGTCAGCCGGGGCCGTGAAGCGCAGGAAGGAGTCCTTCCCACGGGGAAACGGGCCATCGTCATTGCGGTAGTGGAGCCGGACCGCGGGCAGGCCGTTGGGCGGGAACTTCGAACCCGGAGGATGGACTTGCATCTTGTACATCGGCGTCCCCTTGGCGTGGGCCTGGGGACTGGTCCCGAACGATGCCAAGCGGACTGCACCGCCGCTCGGTCGCCCCGGGATGATGGGTGGAAAGGACTCGAGCGCAATTCCCTCGTCCGGCTGGCGCGGCATGCGCGTCACCAGCATCACCTCACTGCCAAGCATCAGGTAGTCGCCCGCATCAAAGTCGTTCGAGAGCTGCAGGCGAATCTCGGCCTGCTTGGATGTGTGGTCGAACAGGTCGGTGTACGTGACCGCCACCCCACGGAGGGTGACAGTCTCGATCTGCTTCCCGTCGGCGGTGAGGATCTCCACCACTGAGTCGAGTGGCGATCCCAACTGCGCGGCCGTCACGTCCACGAGAACCATCTCATCCTCTTTGGCCATGAAACGGAAGTACTGGTCGGTGGTAGTGAGCCGTCCGTTGACGGTCACGGGAATCCTCACCGCTTGGGCAGCCGAGACCGACGTGTTCCCGCCGACCGCCTCAACCTCGGGATGCTCTCCAAGCGCTAACTTGAGCGTGTTGAAAGCGCGCTCCCGACCAATCCGCGGACGCAGGACCACCCGACGGTCGTCCATCCAAGAAGGCTCACCCTTGACATTGAGCCTGCCATCGCCCACGTTGAGACCCTCCAATGCAATCGACGTCTCGGCCCCGCGCCGCACTCCGAGCGGGTAGGCCGACTGGACGAGAGCGAATTCACCCACCCTGAGCCGATAGAAATGGTCGCTGCTACCGCTCTTCTCGTAGTCGCTTACGCGAACGATGTAGTCCCCCGGCGTATCGAAGCGGTGCGCAAAGAAGGGATCCGCACGGCCCCTACCGGCACTGCCCAGCCGGACGGGCTCGTGGTCTGCTGACAGCAGGTCTATCACCGGGCGAATCTTGGAGCCGACTTGCACGCCGGCCTCCTCGAACACCACTTCCTGACCGGTCTCCACCGTGATCGAGAAGTAATCAGCATCGCCCGGCTTCGATACCACTCCAGACAGTACGGCCGGCAGCGTGACTTTGCGGTGATCATCGACCGTGCTGTCGCGTCCGTCCGACCCGCCCTCCGACACGACATCCCAGTCAGGCTCGACTAGAATCTTGCCGGCCGGGCTCAGGCCGAAGTCCGTGGCTAGCAAGAACCGAACCGGACCAACGTCGGCCTCCTTGCTAACCGTCAAGTCCACCTCGACCCGATACCGGAAGGGCTGGGGTCCCAAGTCCACAGTCGAGACGAATCCACCCGCCCCCAGCCTCGGCTTTTCCGGCACTGTCGGCATCTTGGCCACGTCCCGCACCGTGCCACGGACCGACGGGTCGTCGAAGTGCACGGAGGCCGCACCGAGCAGGTTGTAGCCCTCCACCACGATCGTGTGGACCGCCCCTCGTGCGACGCCCCTTGGGGCGATCGACTCGATGGTCGGAGGGGTCGTGCGGCTGCCGGTGGGATGTTCGTCCGGAGATGCGGCCGTGGCCGAACCTCCGGCAATCAGGATGCTCAGCGCGGCGGCGCTGGCTCGGGCTCGATTCATCATTGCGATCCCCTCACTTTTTCGTTGACGCTCAGGAGGTCTTTGTAGTTGTCGGTCTTGTAGATGCTGAGGGACCCGTCATAACGGCCCGCAGCTAGGCGGTCGCCATCCCCCGAGAAGGCCAGCGACATGACCCAGTCAGACTGGCTGTCCAAGGTCGCAATCTCCTGCAGCGTGTCGGCGGCGAACACCTTGACCGTCCGGTCCGCCGCAGATGTCACGATTCGGTTGCCGTCAGGCGCGTAGGCGATGCGCAGAATGGGCGACTGATGCGCAATCAGAACGTTGACCAGACGTCCGCCATCCTCGTCCAGCTCCCACACGCGGATCGTCCGGTCTTGGCCCCCCGCCGCGACCCTCTTTCCCGAAGGGTGGATTGCGATAGAGTTGATTCCGTCCGTAGGGTCGCTCAGGGTGTAGAGGCGTTCTCCCGTCAGCGGATCCCACACCTTGACCGAGCGGTCCGCAGATCCTGAGAGGAGGCGCGTCCCGTCCGGTGTGAAGGCCAGCGCATAGACCGCGTCTATGTGGTCACTAAGGGTCCGCAGTTCTGCGCCGGTCGCCAAATCCCACAGCTTGATGTCCTTGTCGTAGCTGGCGGTCGCCAAACTGTCGCCGTCAGGCGAGAACGCCAGTGCCTGGACGGTGTCCGTGTGCCCCTCGATCGCCGCCGCCTCGCGACCGTCCGCCACCTGCCAGACCTTAATCTGCCCGTACTGCTGGGGGGGACCTCCGCCGGCCGCCACGAAGGTCCCGTCCGGCGAGAATGCGACCGTCCGCGCAATGTCGCTGAGGCCGTCCAGGAAGGTGACGGCCGCGCCCGTATCGGCATCCGCGAGCGCGACCCCTCCGTGTCTGCCTAGCGCGAGTAGCCGCCCATCGGGGTGGTATGCGACGGAGAATATCTGGTGTGAAACATCTGCGGTCGGCTTGATGGGCGGCAATCGCCCCGGCTGGACACTCAGGGGCTGGTCGTCGTGGCCTTCCGGGCCCGGAGCTCCAGCCTCAATCCAGCGCCTGAGGACCTCGACTTCGGCCGCTCCCAACGGTTCCGCAGAAAACGGCATCCTTGGGTCCAAGCGCCCCGCGACCATCAGGAACAGCGGGCTCGACTCGGGGTCACCCGGCACGACCGCCGGCCCGCGGGTACCGCCCCTCCCGATGGACTCTCGCGTCACCAGCACGAGATCGCCCATCCGAGTGTTCTCAGAATGGCAGCCTACACAACTGCGCTGGAGGATCGGCGCAACGTCGGATGTGTAGGTCGGGGAGCCAGGCGCCGAGGCGGCCCAGAGGGCGGCGGTCGCGAAGATAACCGCGCGGCCGGACCGTCCAGGTGCCATTTCCGCGAAAGCAACCAGCGGTCGCCCGCGCCGAAGAGTGGGCCGTCGCGGCTCCATCTGCATCTGGCCTCGCATTGGGCGCCCATGCCCGCGCACCTTGCAAAGTCCGGAGAACGTCAAGCCACGCCCCTAGTGGTTGAACAGGAACTCCCGCGTGGTAAGCATGGCCCACATCAGGTCCTCCACGGCCTCGCGGCCAGCTCGGCCTCGGGGTTGCCGCCCGTCGCGATCGTCCCGTGCCTGCCTCAGTTCATCGAGAATGCGCGAGTGTTCCGATTCCGTGGGGTAGCGGCTGTACGCCGACAAGAACAGATGCTCCACGATCCTGCGGTCCGACAGTCCGAGGGCCAGCAGGGCGGCCACGTTGTTGCCCTCGGCTCGCAGCTTGCCGTTGAGGGTCTCGCCATTGATGACGTGCAGGGCCTGGGCAATGCTCGGGTCGTCCGAGCGCTCCTCGACATCGCAGACCAGGCGAGGGGGCCGGCCAAAGGACTCCAAGAAGCGGGACTCGATCTGCACGTCCGGCAGCTGGATTGCCCTCATGCCGACCGGATAGCCGTCGAAGCGGGACTCCGTGCCGCTGATCGAGGACATGGCGTCGAGGATCACCTCCGCCGGCAAACGCTTGACCTGATACCTCGAGTAGTACCGATCGTCCCGTTCGTTGGACGCATTCGGCGCGGACGACCGCTGATACGTCGCCGAGTTCATGATCCGGCGAATGAGGTGCTTCACGTCGTACCCACTCCCCACAAAGTCCCGAACCAGCGCCTCGAAGAGCTCCTCATTGGACGAAGGGTTCGTCGCGCGAAGGTCATCGGGCGGCTCGACGAGCCCGCGCGCGAAGAAGGCCGCCCACACCCGGCTGACGACGTTGCGCGCGAAGTGCGGGTTGGCGTCGCTCGATAGCCATTCCGCCAGATGGACCTTGCGGTCCGTTGCGGAGTCCAGCGGCAACTCCTCCCCTTCCAGGGGCGTCGGGGGAAGCGGCTCGCCCGTGCGTGGGTGCGGGATGTCCCCGAAGTCTTTGGCGAAGATTAGGGAGTCGCCCGGCTCGTCTCCGGACTTGATGCCGATTCGCGCAAACAGGTTCGCAAAGCGGTAGTACTGCTCCTGAGTCCACTTTTCCAGAGGATGGTTGTGGCAACGTGCGCAGGTGAGCGTCTGGCCCATGAAGGCCTGAGTGGTGTTCTCCGCCAGTGCGATCGGGTCCTTGTGCAGCACGAAGTAGTTCAGGGCGCCGTTCTCGCGGCTGCTGCCGCTGGAAGCGAAGATCTCCCGGGCGAACTGATCCCAGGGCCTATTCGTCTCGACGGCATCCCGAATCCAGTTGTAGAAGTCCCACAACGCCGTGCGATTGAGGTGTCCGCTGTTGGTGGAGACCAGCAGCAGGTCCGACCACTTGTACGCCCAGTAGTCTGCAAACTCCGGCCTCTCCAGCAACTGGTCGACGAGGCGGCTCCGCTTGTCGGGAGACGCGTCCGACAGGAACTCCTCGACCTCCCCGGCGCTGGGCAGAATGCCAGCCGCGTCCAGATAGGCCCGGCGCAGGAATGCTGAGTCCGAGGCCAAGCCGGACGGTGCGATACGCAGTTCGCGGAGCTTGCGCAGGACGATCTCGTCGATGAAGTTGTTGATGCTAAGTCGGCCGAAGTCCTCTTCACTTATCTCGCCGTCGTGGGGCACGCTGAGCCTGGCATACAGCACGCTGGTCGCGTATGCCACCGTGATCGCGGCCTCGCCGCGACCGACCATGGTCGCCACGCCGGAGTCGTTGACCTCGGCAACCGCGGCATTGGTGGAACTGTAGCGTGCCCAGCGACTGATGTCCTCGACGCGACCGTCAGAGTAGCGAGCGCGCACTACGAGCCTTTGCCTCGCACCCGGGGCCAAGGTTGCCTCCCGTGGGTAGACTTCGAGCCCCACTACATCGGGATCCTCGTTCGTCGGTCCCGGCGCGCCAGCCGCGATCCACTCCGACAGCACCTGATACTCCAAGGACGGGACGACGATCCGCTGCCCACCGCCGTGGGCGAGTGCCATGGTCGGCTTGAGCAGGAACAGGCTTGACGCCGGCTCGGCGAGCGAGATCCGGCGTGCGGTGGCTTCGCGCGTCAGAGAAACGTAATCGGCGGACGGATCATACCCGCGCAGGGTCAGCTTGAAGCCATTCTTCCCTGCAGCGGCTCCATGGCAGGACCCGGAGTTGCAGCTCTTCTTGGTCAGGACGGGAATAACATGCTTCCGAAAACTCCAAGCGAATTGTTCATCCACGCCACTGACTTCGACCATGCGGGTCGCCTCGACGCCGTCGGCCTGCGCCCGGATGAGGGCAGTGCCGTCAGAGACAGGACGCACGACGCCGCCGGCATCCACAGAGGCAACCGTGGGGGCATCAGAACTCCACTCGACGCTCTCGGTCCAATCGGCCTGTACGCCCTCCGTCGTCCCTTGCGCGAGCAGCTGCTGGTGGGCGTAAGGACCGTCCAGCGCGACACTTGGCGGCAAGATGTGAAGATCGGCCGCTGCCAAACCTGCCACTGTCCAGCAGGCTGCTGCGGCGGGAACGATCAGTCGAGGAATGGTCATAGGGAATGGATTGCGTATTCGGCCAGGGCCGTCCCGGCCCTCAAGTGCCGCACGAGCCAATGGGTACCGCATTCCTACGAGAACAACTCGTGGATCGGCTCGACGCCGCGGTCCACCACGGGCAGCGGCCGGCCGTTCGCAGCCGGCAGCTCAGTCTCAAGGCCGATCCCCAGCCTGTGGTAGATCGTCGCCACGATCTCCGCGGGGCGCACTGGCCGGTCCTTCGGGGCTCCGCCGATCTTGTCGGTCGAGCCAATGACCTGCCCACCCTGTATTCCGCCACCGGCCGCAACGATCGACCACGCCTGCGGCCAGTGGTCGCGACCTCCGGCCGGGTTCACCTTGGGTGTCCGGCCGAACTCGCCCAGCGCCAGCACCATCGTGCTTTCCAGCATGCCGCGGTCGCTGAGGTCCTCGATCAGGGACGTGAAGGCGTTGTCGAACATCGGCCCCACCAAGTCGCGGTAGCCGCTGATGGGGCTGAACGGAGGCGAGCCGTGAATGTCCCAAGTGATCTCATCGAACACGGTCTCGAACATGTTGACCGTCACAAATCGAACTCCTGACTCCACCAAGCGGCGGGCGAGCAGGCAGCTCTGGCCGAAGCGGTTCCCCCCGTACCGCGTGCGGGTCTCCGCGCTCTCGCTCTGCAGATCGAACGCCTGGCGCGCCTTCTCCGATGTCATCAGCGTGTAGGCCTGATGGAAAGTGGAATCGAGCAGGCGCGCGTCCTGTGATGTCTCGAACTTGCTCACTGCCCTGTCTACGATGCCGCGCCAATCGCGGCGGCGGTCCACCCTGAAACCCGGAAGGTAGGGAGGCGGCAGCATATCCGGGACCTTGAAATCGTCCGCGGAGGGATCAGCGTTTAGCACGAACGGGTCGTGCCGCTTGCCCAGGTAGCCCGCGCTCTGGCCCGGCTTGAAGTTGCCGCCGGTCGGGCCGATGATCTTGGGCAGCAGCACATGCGGCGGCAGGTCGCCCCGTGACCCCTTGATGTACCCGAGGACCGAGCCGATGTGGGGGTGCTCCATGCCCCCCAGCGAAAGCCTGCCAGTCTGGAAGAGCTGGTGCCCCATCGCGTGCACGGCCGCTGCGTTGTGGTAGCAACCGCGCAGCAGGGCGTACTTGTCGGCATGCCGCGCCATGCGGGGGAAGATCTCGCAGATCTCGATGCCGGGCACGTTGGTCTTGATCGGTCGGTGGGGGCCCCGTATCTCGATCGGGGCCTCTGGCTTCATGTCGAAGGTGTCGAGGTGGGATGGGCCGCCGACCAGCATCAGCATGATGACGTTGATGTCGTCACTGCCCTCCGTATTCGCTCCCTGCGCCCGCATCTGGAGGAAGTCCGACATTCCGAGCCCCAGCAGACTGAGCGAACCCGCATGGAGGAAGTCGCGGCGCCGGGTCCCGTCGCAGAACTCTACGGTCTTGTCGGCATCTAGGCGAAACATTTTGCGTGCTCCCTCATTTGCAGTTGGTCCCCAGAAACTAGGCTACGGCGGCTGGCGCCCGCCGTCAACCGCTGTAGGCAGGAAACAGCGCGATTTTCCCCAGCCGGCTGCCCAGCGGCCGTCCTCGATTCGGACAGGCCTAGGCGCTATTGGGATCGCCTCGCGAGCCGACGCTCGGCTCCTTGGAGCGTCCCAGGACCGAGCCGATGGGCCCACTTCGAGTACTGCGCATTCGGATCCGACCCTATCGTTCATGGTCGGTCTGTGGGAGCTGGGCAATTGGTTCGTCCGAAGTGAGACCTAACCTGAGACCAAGTAATTCGGAAAGACGCAGCGCCCAGCCGCCGAGGCTGATCGCCTGGAGCATTACGCGGCTGCGAAGCTGATCGCACACCGGTCCAGGTCTCGCCGAGAGCGATCCGCCAGTGCAGGTCGCTAAGTGTGTTAGTCCCGCTGAGGAGCGGCGTGCGTTGGCCTGCCCAGCGCGCGTGTGCGAGCGCTTCCTCTATACCAGCCGTGACAGTGTACTGGTATCCTTGTCCGACGCATAAGGCGGACTGCATGGGAAAGGCGCGGCTGAACGGAACCGTTGAGCAGTCCGTGGTCACCCCCGCCACACAGGTCGGTTCAACGGCCCTTGAGGTAGCCGAATACCCCGATAGTGACGGCGAGCCTATGGCGCAGAACAATAGGCAGCTGCTTGAGATCGTGTACGCCATTGGTGCGCTGAGAACTCACTTCCGTGACCGACCTGACGTGCACGTCCGGGGGGACATGTTCATCTACTACCGCAAACTCCTTCAGGGAATGGAGCCCGCGGACGTGAGCGTCGTGCCAGATGTCTTCGTGGTGATCGGCGACGTGGAGGTTCCAGAGTCGTCCTACAAGATCTGGGAAGTGGGGATCGTGCCTCAGTTCGTGATGGAGGTTGCTTCGGGATCGACCTTTAGGCGCGACCAGGAGGACAAGTACGACATCTACGAGCGGCTGGGTTTCGAAGAGTTCTGGTGGTTCGATCCGACCGGGGAGTTGATGCGCCCAGCAGATGCCGGGAACAGCCTGATGGGTTGGCGACTGGGATCCGACGAGAGATACAGGCCGCTAGCGGACGGGCCGGGGGGCGAACTTCGGAGCGATGTCCTCGGTTTGGACCTTTGCGTGGTTGAGGGCAGACTGCGTTTCTGGGACTACGAGAACGGCAAGTTCTTGCAAGGACCTGTTCAACTGGCGGAGGCACGCGTAGAGACCGACCGCCGTGCCCGAGATGCCGACCGCCGTGCCTCAGACGCCGACCGCCGCGCCCGAGACGCCGAGCTTAGGGCGCAACAAGCCAAGCTCAAGGCGCAAGAAGCCCAACGTCGACGACAGGTGGCGGAGCTACAGGCACAAGAAGCCGAGGCAGAGCTGGCTAGACTGCGGGCCATGCTTGCGGGTACAGGGGAAGGGACCGGTCCTAGCTAGGACGGTCCGCAACGACTTCCTCAAACCTGGTCCCGAAGATAGGCCGGGGCTTCAACGACCTTGAAGGATCGGTCCTCAGCAGGCGTGGAATTGAGGCGATCGAACCTGCAGCGCGGCGAGTGATTGTGGCACGGCACTGCGGCCCGCAAACGTGATGCTGGACCCGCTGCGTGTGCCAAGGTGCCTGCTGTGGACATCTCCGGCGAACTGTCGCGCCACACACCGATCCCGAGGAATCCCGAGGCAGTTGAGGGAACTACGGTCGGTGCGTCGCGAGTCGTACCCTGCCACGCGAGTCCGCAGTCCGACCGTGTCCGAGTTCGGCACGAAACGCCGCCTCGGGTTGTAGGTGCTGCGCCGGAACGGGCAATCCGTTCTGGGGCAGGATACGCCGACCGGGCCCCACTCCGAACTGGCGTGCACCCAACGCGCACAGAGCTCAGGCCGTTCCCCAACCGGCTGGGCCTGTCGCGGGATCAGTCGAGCGTGTAGAACTCGTACCGAATCGTCCATCGGTCGCCTTGACCAGGAGCGACTCTCAAGTCGACGAAAGGCTCGGGACACACGGTTGTCCGCGGCGACCAGAATTGCAGACGGGCAAGTGGCCTGTCCGTCGTCACCCGCACGCCAGCTCTCACCCTTCGGTTCTCGATCGTGAAGGAGTGGTCGGTTGCCGAATCGCCGAATCCGCCGAGCAGGGAGAAGATGCTCTCGTCCGGAGGCAGCTCCTTCTGGAACAGGATCTGGTGCCCGCTCGGTGCGGCGTATCCGTCCATTTCCCGGTCGGCCGTCACTTCGAACGGGAAGGTCACCGCGAAGTCCGGGCCGGTTGGCTGGTTGTCGATTACGAAAAAGTTGTGATTATAGACATTCGTCTCGATCGTCTTGCGGCCCGTATTGTCGAGAGTGTGGTCGATGACAAGCTCCGGTCGGCCCGGCGTAAGCGTCAACCGCTTCGTCAGACGGTACGCATAGCCGAGAGTCGGCTCAGCGACTTCGTGGATGAACTCGATCCAGTTGGAACCTCGGCGGACGGTCCACTCGCCCGGGTCAACGATCGTGTAGGTGTGCCTCCAGCGGTAGTCATCCTCCGCGGGCTTCGCAACGACTCCCACCCCGATCCGCAGGAAACGGTCGCCGCCGTCGTCATAGCCGAGCCCCTTGTTGTCAGTGCGATACTCCTCAACGGGCCCGGTGATGCGGTCGTGGAGGTAGGGATCGTCGGATTGCTGCCATTCTCCAAAATACTCGTGGCCCGCGTACACTAGGCTGTGGATGGCCCCGGACCAGTCGAAACGGGTCCCGCGATAGTACCCGTTCGCCGGATCCGGCAGGTACACGCGCGCCTCGACCAGTTCGTTTCCGAACGGTGCGGACGGATGTTCAGCCGACCAAGCCCCATGCGTGAGGACGAGGGCGGCGGCAATCTTGAGCAGGGGGCGCATGGCCGTGATCTTAGCCGATGTGCGCATCCACAGGTGATGGCCCGGCTGCGCCGTGCGCCTGCTGAACTCCGGACCGCGAACGGTCAGGGCGGACAAACGAGTTCGCCTACCGAAAAGATGTTGCGGCTCTGCCGTCTCTCAGATTCGCGCAATCTACCGGGTGCACAGTACCGGAGCCCAGCTTGTCGCGCGTGAAGGGGAAGCCCAGCCACCGCAATCCGTGCCGACGTTTCGGCTTCAAGCGCGTTCTGAATGCCATGGGAGTGCCCACGATACTGGGGGCAAACACCGCTTCGGACGATGTTCGGGCGGCGGTCGACAGCATTCTTCAAGTCAATGTTGAGATTGATGAACTGCAAGCGGCGGCCTCGAGGGTGATTAGTCGATGCACCGGAGCCGAGGCAGGCTGCGTGACTTCATCGTGCTCAGCCGCGCTTGCCGTCGCGGCAGCCGCGGCGATGACGGGGTCGGACTTGGCTGCCATCGCGCAACTTCCGGACACAGACGGGTTCAGGAATCGCATTGCGATCCCCTACGGGCACGACGTCAACTTCGGCGCCTCGGTCGCGCAAATGGTCCGCATCAGCGGTGCCGAGATCGTCCGGTTCGGCACGGCCAGCCACTGCGACAGCTTCCACCTTAGGGGAGTGCTCGGCGGTCCCGTGGCGGCGGTTGTGTATGTGGACTCGGGCGATGTCAATCCAGCGGGATCATTCCTGCCGTTAGAGGAATGCGTCAGGATCGCGGGATCTAGTGGTGTTCCGGTCTTCGTTGACGCAGCCGCCGCGCCCGACCTGCGCCCCTTCCTCGGAGCAGGCGCCTCCCTCGTAATGACCAGCGCCCACAAGCTGATGGGAGCTCCGACGTCTGGCGTCATATGCGGCGAGCGGGATCTAGTGCGTGCCTGCTACCTGCAGCACTACGGCATTGGGCGCGCGATGAAGGTAGGCAAGGAGGGCATCGTCGGGTGCATGGCTGCGATGGCGGCTTGGTACGGGGAGGACGCCCGCCAGCATCAAGACCGATGGAGCCGCCTCTCACGGATTCTCGGAGAAGCGCTTCAGGTGGCTCAAGGCCGGGATCCGTCCGTCGTGCGGGTCCGGCTGCCAGACCGGCTCGAGTGCTCGGCGACATCGGTGGCCAATGCGCTGCGGGAGGGCGACCCGCCAGTCTGGGTCCAGAAGGCAGACGACAGGAACCGCGAGCTGTGGCTCAACCTGCAGGTGATGACCCTTGAGGATGCCGGCGCCATCGCAAGGCGGATCGCGGAGTGCCTGCGGGACCCCGAGTCGCCGGTAGAGGACGTGGCGTATCACGACCTGTATTGGTCCGAACGTCGCCTGCTCGAATGGCCCGACTGGCGGTAGCCTCAGGGATGGCTGGGAATCGACGCGTCAATCGCGACGTCGATTGCCGAGACGATCGCGCCAGGACTACATGGACCGGAACGAAGCTTGACCGAGTCACCTAGGTCGCGGCGATGAGGGAATTCTCGATCCAGTGTGCAGTCTGGCTTCCTAAGCCGCTCGACGAGGTATTCGCCTTCTTCTCAGACGCACGCAATCTGGAGCTGCTCACGCCATCGTGGCTGAAGTTTGAGATCCTTACGGAGGGGCCGATCGTCATGGCGGAAGGGCAGACGATCGACTATCGCCTCCGGCTGCGAGGAATCCCGGTGCGCTGGCGGAGCTGCATCACAAAATGGGAGCCCCCGACTCTCTTCGTGGACGAGCAGGTTCGCGGTCCTTATCGGATGTGGATCCACCAACACCGCTTCCGAGAGGCAGCCGGGATGACACTCGCGGAAGACCTCGTGCAGTACTCAGTCCCCGGCGGATGGCTGGCCGATCGGCTCTTCGTGCGTAGGGACCTCGCCAAGATATTCCGATTCCGTCACGACCAGCTTGAGGCTGTCTTCGGCTCGGTCCCGAAGACCAAGATGCCTGGCGCCACCAGCTCGATCGGCTTTGAACCGAGAGGCGACCCGGCATCAAGGGAAGCAGACGACCAGCGCTCTTGACGGAAACCTGCTCAATGGCAGGACTCTGTGCCGGCTCCGTGATGCCCCCCACCGTGGCTTCACCCATGCACTCGACTGGACGTCCACTTGGCGATTGCCGCGGCCGACCGTGAGGTCGGAGCCCGTGTCGTTGGCGCGCCCCGACTGACTACGCCAGCCTGCGCCAGCCTAGCAGGAATGCCCCCGCGAGAAGCCCAGCCACCGCAAGCACGGCGTTGTCGCCAAAGCCTGCGTCAGTGGCACCGGCACGGTCATTGGCGGACAGCAGGATGCGGCCTTCGACGCGCGGATCCGAGCCGTCCCGCAGCTCTTCGCGAAGTTTGGCAGCGAGCTCCGGTCGTGCGGACTGGGCGAGCCGCACCTCCACAAACTCCTCGAATGTGCGGTTGCCTGTGGTGCGCACGCTGCCGGACGCGCCGTGCAATTCCAAGGATTCGGTATAGTCCACCGCGAGGTCTACCAAGTGTTCGGCACTTGCGTCCCAGAACCCCTTGCGGGCGGACTCGAGCAGGATCGCCATCACTTCCTGCTGGGCATACGGATTCTCGCGGTCCAGCCACTTCGGAATCGCCAAGCCTAGCGAGTCCTCTACGTAGACGTCGTGGACGCGCTGCCATGTCTGACTGTCCACGGCGGCCGGCTTGGTGACATGCCAACCGAAGAGATTCGTGGCGGTTTGGGCGACCTCCACAGCTCCCGAGTAGCCCTCTTCTTGCAAGGCCCGGATCCACTTCGGGTTCCAGAACTTGCCGCGCAGCCCTCTCGAGAGGGCCTCGCGGAGCGTCTCGACACGCGGAGCGGCGCTGTCGCGGACATCTGCAATGTAGGTCTCAGGAGCCACGCCGCTCGTGTCCCGGACGGCCATCGTCATCCCGCCGAGGTACTCGAAGTAATGGTCGAGAGTCAGGGCACCGACGACATTCGTGGAACGACTCAGGGTGACCGCGTCGGTGTGGCGCAGGTGCTGGCGGTAAGCGGCAGGAACCGGTCGGCCCCACTCGTAGCCTTCCGTGTAGACGGCGCCCGTGCGGGCTAGGTAGGCATCGGTCAGCGCTTCAGTTCCCGAGTAGCTGCCGCTGCGCTCAATCGATCCCACGAGCCCCGTTCCGTAACCGCCCGCCGAGTTGCTGAAGACCCTCGCGGCGGACAGCGTCCGGGCATCGCGGGCGGACAGGCCGGCCAGCTTGAGTTCGCGAACTGCTTCTTCGGTGTGCTCGGCGATGAAGTTCTCGCCGTCGGTGGCGCGGGCCGCCAGCCGCACGGCCCTGTCGAGCAGCCGCATGCGGTCCGGAAACGTATCACGGAAGAGAGACGCAGCCTGCACGACCACGTCCACCCTCGGACGGCCGAGTTCGGCGGCGCCTATCAGCTCGACGTCCTCGACGACGCCGCGATGGTCCCACACCGGACGGACTCCGAGCAGGTACAGCACGTGAGCCAAGTCGGTACCGTGCTGGCGGATCAGCTCCGTGTTCCACAACGTGAATCCGATCCTCCGGGGCCAACGTCCCAGCCGGTCGCGCTCCGCGCGCAGCTGCTCCTCAGCCATGCGCTTTCCGATGGCCCAAGCGGCCTTTGTCGGCACTTCGGCAGGGTTGATGCCGTGCAGGTTTCGGCCCGTCGGGAGGGCCTGCGGGTTTCGCAGTGGGTCTCCGCCTCCCCCTGGGGGCACATAACGGCCCTCTAGCGCGTCTAGAGTGTGCGTGATCTCCGTGGGCGTCTTCGCGAATGCATCGCGGATGCTGTTTAGGCGGGTCCTCAGCGGTTCTGAGATGCCAGAGGCGTCCCCCCGGGAGAGGGCACGGGCCACCATGCGCTCCCTTCGCTCGCGGTTCCGGCGCTCGCAGTCCGCAGGTGCCACGCCGCGGCAATCGGACTTGACGGTGATCTCATCGCCGAGCATGACTGCCACCATCGGAGCCAGTTCACCCGGCGTGTTCGGCTGCCCGTGAACGTGAAGCCCGACCGGAATGCGGTCATCGTCAGTCAGGTGAATGTGGCGGGAGAGGCGCTCCACGTCGTCGTCCGTCGGGTCGCTGGAGGCCCAGTCGAGACCGATGTCGCGGTCCAAGCCGAGTTCCACGGACAGCCTGCGGATCTGTGACCTGAGCTCCTCCTTGAGCGCCCCCTCGTCCGCGCTCAGCATCTGGCGGGCCGCCCGATAGACCTCCGAGACGCGGGTCTCGGACTGCAGGATCGACGCAGCCTCGACCGGAGGGATCTGGTGGCTGACGGTCACCGCACCGCCGCGACGCTTGGCGATGAGCGCCTCGCCAACGTTGTCCATGACATAGACGTATAGGTTGGGCAGAGGCCCGAGCGTACGGTCCGACCAGTCGTCGGCCAGCTGGCCCAGGGGTCGTCCCGGCAAGAACTCGTGCGTCCCGTGAGTGCCGTAGTTGAGGATCGCGTCCGCCTTCCAGACTTCCCTGAGCCACCAATACACCGCCAGGTACTGATGCGGGGGCGGGACCCGGTCGTTGTGCTGCAGCGAGGAGTCCATCTCGGCTCCCCGTACGGGCTGAGGCAGCACGATGACATTGCCGTAGTCGAGGGTCGGCACGACAAAATACTCCGCCCCGTCGCGCTCGATCGTCATGAGCGTGCCCGGCGGAGGGCCGAACGACTCGATCACTTCGAGCCGCATCTCCTCGGGCAAAGCGCCGAACCAGCGCGTGTAGCCTTCGACGGGCAACAGTACCACTCCCTGGCGGTCGGCGAGCTCGCGCAGCTCCCGCGGGCGGCCCGTGCTGACATTGCGCCCTCTCTCCAGCATCTCGGCCAGAAGAACGTCCTCGCTCTCCGGTCGATTCACGATCCGATACCCGGCGCGTTCCATGGCTGCCAAGAAGCGCACGAGGCTGCGTGGAACGTTGAGACTAGCCGCCGTTATCCGGCCCTTGCCTATGCCCGAGACATAGTAGATCGCAACTCGCTTCTTGGAATTGGAAGCGGCACGCAAGTGCACCCAGCGGCGAGCCCGTTCCAACAGCAACGCAATCCTCTCCTCCTGATAGGCCTCGAAGCGGCGCCCGTACCACTCCGAATCCAAGCCCTCGATCAGGGTGGGCTGAATGGCTCCGTCCAACTCCGGGACCATCGCGCCCATGATCAGGCCGGCATCGCGGATGCCCGCCCGGGTCGTACGGTAGTCGGCAAAGGACTCCCCCGTAAAGAGCAGCGACAGGCCTCGGAGAAGCGGCACGTCCAGCTGTTGCTCCAGCACTTCCACTCCGGGCTCGCCAAGCCACCAGCGTCCGTGCCTGCGGGAGACGAGAACGTCCGGCCGGTACTCGAGCGCGAAGGGAGCAGACTGAGCCGTACCGAAGATGGCTGCGGCGTTGAAGCCGCCGTCCTCAAAGGCGCGCAGCACTGCGTCGGTGGCCCTGTTCATGCCCAGCCGCCAGCCGTCCGCAAAGTCGATCAAGACCTTGGGAGCGGCCGGCTGCAGGCGGCCAGAGCTCTCGTACCACCGTTTGTACTCGGCCGTGGTCGTCATCAAGCTCGGTGCATCGGGGTGGTAGTACCCGTCGTCCGGCATCGGCATCGGCCCAAGTAGGTCGAGGTCCTTGCCCAAGTAGCGCGTGGAACTGGCCTGCAGCAGCCGAGACATGTTCTCCACCCCACCAAAGCGCCAGTAGTCATCGATCCACTTGTCCGCACCCTCGAAGTCGGCGTTTCCCACCCCCAAGCGCGCCGAGTCGTGGGCAGGGAGCACAATCACCCGCGCTCCCGCCTGGCCGGCTTCGTCCAGCGCTTTGCGGACAGGTCGGCTCAGCGGGTCGGAACGACGGCCACTCACGTAGATGACCTTGTACCCGGTGAGATCCGGCTGCCCGAGACCCGGATCGTCCACGCGCTCGGGGCCCCAATAGGCGTATTTGACGCCGCTCTGGCTGGCGGCCTCTGCCAGAAGGAAGCGATACATCCCCGGGAAGCCGAAGAACAGGATCTTCGGCTGTCGGGCAAAGTAGGCAGCGATAAGGACGGCTGCCGCTCCGGACAGCCCCAGCAGGCACACCGCTCTCGGAAGCTTAGGAATGGGCCTTCCCATGGAGCTCGGGCGGCAATGCCCGGGCGGAGTCCCGCCGAAGTTCCATTTTATGGGCTTGCCCATCTCGTGAGTCGGCGGGCACTTTCGGCGGCACGGGGTACAGGACAGATCTCCCACCCCAAACCCGGTCGGTCTTGAGATGGCCGGAAGTGCGGACCTTGCCCCAATAGGTGCACGCGGCGTTCCGATTGCCAATCTGTTCGGCGCAGCGCAGCGTCTGCGCAGAAGCACCGGCTGGCAGGCACAGACCTACTCCGAGATGCTGGCACTGCTGGCCGTCACCGGGATGCGTTCGTCCGAGCCGGTGCGCATGGACCGGGACGAACGCCCCCGCCGCCTCCGACCAGAGCTTCAAAACCAGCCATCGCTCCCTCGCCCCTGTACTTGGACACGACAACGTCGTAGTTGGAGAAAGCGGGCCTGTACGATTCGAGCGATTCGCCCGCCGGCGGTGTCGTCGCAATGGCAACCGTGAACAGTCCGGTCTCCTCAACGTAGCTGCTCAGGTACCCGGTGGTGGTCGGCCAGATCCTGTGGTTGCCCTACCTGTCGACAATCAAGGCAGAGAATTGCGGCTCCGGCTCCGAAGCCGGTTCCGGGGCGGGGCGCACGCCGCCAGCAGCCCGACATCGACAGGAGCGAAGTACGTGCGCATGCTGATCACGGTGGCTCCAAAGCTGGCACGGCGGCACACGTGGTTCAATCGCATGAAGCTGTCCAGGGGCGGGGGAAATGGGGATTCGGAGCACGCAGTCCCGTTTACGCGGGAATCCACTGCGGACGCCGGGCCTGCCAGAAAGCCTTCTGCTCCGACGGCCCCTGCCCACTCGGCAGCAGGCCCGTCTGAGCGTTCTCACGCAACTGCGGCTTCGGTGCCCCTACAGCCAAATCGCAGGGCCCGGAACGTATCGCGAAGGCGATTGCGACCACCTGGCCCAACCCGTCGGACACGATCCAGCGACTCGAGAATCTCAGCTCGCCGCTGCAGTCCGGCTGCCGATCTCTCAGGCTCCTGGCGGATCGGTTTCGCCGAATCCCCACTCCATGCGCACCACATCCAGCCTCATGGGAGTCTCGCCTGGGTTCACGAGGGGGTTATCGAATCCCCAGAATCGGGTGCCGCTGTCCGCGGCGACCGGCGTGCCAAACAAGGGGTCGTTGGGTACGTACAGTGAGCCGAATTGGAAGATCTTTTCGGTATCGCGGAAGATCGGCGCGAAATGGATGCCGTCCTCCGACCAGTGGATCCAGCCGTCGTGGTGCGGGATCATGAGCATCCCGTGCTTGTAGCGCCAGCAGAAATGGCCGTGGCCGTTCAGAATAGGGTTGCCCTCGTATTTCGTGTACGGACCGGTGATCGAGTCCGCCACCGCTACGCCGTTCTTGGTGGGTATCCCCACACCCCGCAGTCCCTTGTAATACATGAGCCACTTGCCGTCCAGGTGCACGTGCCTCGGATTGGTGACGATCCAGCTGTCAAAGCTCTTCCCGTTGTCGTTGGTGGCTCCAAGGATCAGCTCCTCCGAGACGTATTCCCACGGCCCGGCCGGGTCGTCCGCGACCACGCACCCGATGCCAGCCCGTCCCTGACCGTACTTTTCGGTATTCGACGTGCATCCCTCATAGAACATGTAGAACCTGCCCTGGTGGTGGAAGACGTTCACCTGGAGCCGGTCCCTGTCATCGAACATACCTGGACTCCCCAAGGGAACATAGTCGACCGCCGTCCAATGGTAGGTGTCTTCGGAGGTCATGTAGAGGGCCGTCGAGTGATCCCTGACGAGCGGACCATAGATGCTCCAATCCTTCGACGGATCGTTGGTCAGTCCAGGGCTCCTGCCGTTCGAGAAATCGATGACCCAGCAGTGGTACTTGCCGTTGTGGAAAATGACGCGGCTTGTGTCTCCCTGCCACCGTTTGGGATTGAATCCGATCTCGGCGGCATTGACAAGCTTCAGCGGCGAGGTTTTCTTCCAGAAGTTCCGGAGTTCCGGAGGAATCGTATAGGTCCCCTTGGCCGCCCGTGAGGAAATGCCGTCGCGACCCTCGCTTGCTTCGGCTGCGGCAGCGTCTGGGACCCTTGCGGCGAAGGGCGCGAGCAAACGAGCGGCGAGGCCCGAACCCAGCATCCTGCCAAGAATGTCGCGACGAAGAATCAGGTGCGCCAATGCGTCCTCCGGCTCCGTGGGCCGTCCTCTATTATACGAGGATCAGCGCCAGTGCTCGGACCTAGTGCGCTCTCATTGGTGGAGAGCGGAATCGCTCGCCCCCCCGGCGCGGCGTCGGACGCAGGCATAAGGGCCGGCACTTCAACTTGACTTCGCAGAGAAATCATTGAATGCCCGGCTCTGGGAGGCATTCAGGTTTCATGACGACTTGGTAGTGCTGTTGGTTCTGCCATTTTTCGTGTCTTGGCGTGGTGGCGGTCCTCGTGGCCTTGGGAGCGTACTGGTTCGATCTGCCTGCCTGGACGATCCTGTTCGTGCTGGGCAATTAGGTCGTGAAGGACTTGCTCCTGTACCCGTTTCTGAAATCGGCCTATGAGGGCCCGAAACCGACCAGGCCGGAATCGATGATTAGCTCGCTTGGCACGGCCACAGAAGATCTGTGTCCCCGCGGCTATGTCTGGATTGGTCCCGAAGTCTGGCGTGCGGAGAGCGCAGCGCTGCTTCGAGCAGACTAACCCGTCCGTGTGACCGGATGCGATGGCATGACGATGCAAGTCGAGCCCGCCGGGCTGGAACCCGACTGGAGTTCGCCAAGCGCTTGGTCAGAGCTAGGCGAGCAGCGATTTGACCACTGGCAAGTACTATCCGCAATCGATGATCGGGAATGCCGGTGCGGCACAGGCGGATGGCGGAGATCACGCGGTGCTTGCGCTCGGAGAGGACATTGCCGAACGCGGCAAGGAAGGCCTCGCCGTGGCGCCGGAAGACGTCGGCGACATCCAGTGCGGGTCGTTTCACGGGGTGCGCGGGGAGTCTTGCAGGCAGGCGGGTCGCGGGAGCTGGTCGAGCGGGCTGGTGCCGGACGTGGTCTGGCCCGGCGTGAGGTGCAGGTAGCGGGCTGTGGTCTCCCGGCTGCGGTGGCCCATCAGCAGCTGGATCGTGCGCAGGTTGGTGCCGCTCTCGAGGAGATGGCCGGCGAAGGCGTGCCGCAGCGTGTGGGGCGTGATCTTCTTGGGAAGGCGGCTGGCGCGGACGGCCAGGCGGCAGCGCGCGCGGACGGAGGCGGTGGAGATGGGCCGGGTGGGGTCGGAGCGGGATGGGAACAGCCACTCGCTGTCGGGGCGGTCCTGGTGCCAGTAGTGCCTGAGGACGTCGCGCAGATTGGAGGAGAGCATGACGTAGCGGTCCTTGGCGCCCTTGCCTTGAGCCACGCGGATGACGGAGCGTAGGCTGTCGATGTCGCCGGGGCGCAGTTTGAGAGCCTCGGAAATGCGCAGGCCGGCGGCGTAGCAGGTGCACAGGATGCAGTAGTGGGGCAAGCTCGTGACGGCGTTGAGGAAGCGGGCGACCTCTTGAGGGCTGGGGATGGTCGGGAGCTTCTTGGGGAGCTTGGGGTGCGGCAGGACACGGTCGAAGTTCCAGTTGCGGCCGAGGGTGAAGTTGTACAGGAAGCGCAGGGCGTAGACGCTGACGTTGATGGCGCTGGGGCCGAGGTTCTTCTCGGTGACGAGGTGGACCTGGTACTGGCGGATATGCTCAGGGCCGAGCACTTCGGGCGACTTGCCGAAGTGACGGTCGAAGCGGGACACCGCGCCCAGGTAGGTGGCCTGGGTTCGCGGTGACAGGTTCTTGAGCTGCATGTCCTGCGACATGCGGCGGCGCAGGGCTGTCATGGGTTGAGTCCCCCTTCTGGTTCGCAAAGCGAGTGAGCGTGCGTCACAGCCGCGCACCTATGGTTTCGAACGAGAAATGCACACCCGATTCCGACGCGGGAACGCTCCGCTCGGCGACCGGGACTGGAGTTAGGAGGACTGCCCTATAGCTCCGCCACACCTACCGAGCAGCGGTGTATTTCAATCGGATTTCTCAACCGAGTCGGCGTCAAGCCAAAGTGATCAGCAACCGCCCCCTGAGGCCGAAATAGAGTGAAATCTAACAGCGATTACACCTCACGTATTGCGGCACACCTGCGCCTGCCACCTGCTTCAGTCCGGCGTGGATATCAATACCATCCGAGCTTGGCTTGACCACGTATCGCTCGAAACCACCGACATCTACGCCGAAGTCGACCTGAGAGCGAGGGAAGAAGCGATGAAATCCACCTCTCCTGATGATGCCGGAGGTCGACCGCGATAGAAGACGCAGAAGGGCCTGATGGAGCAGTTGAAGGCCATCTGAAAGGGGAATATTATATTAGGCAATGTTGGGGGAATAAGGCGTCCCTGCAAAACTTTCTGCCTTCTGCCTTACATAACCTTGTGCCCCACATAGGGTCTTAAGGACGCTCGAAAAAAGCTGCTCGAGGTCGCCTGTATCGCGGGCTATTCCTTCGATCTCGGTCGGCTAGCCATTTCCACGTCGTTGATCACCGGAATCGCGTGAGCGGCGATGTCGACTAGGCCGTCTACATAGCGCTTCGTGATCGGTCCACCGCCAGCCTCGCACTCATCATTGAGATCTGGGACAAGCTCGTACCAGTTCTGGTATCGCGAGAGCCATCCCCATTGAAGCCACCAATTGTCGGGGCGTCCGGGCAACAGGCCATGGTGCTTCAGTGCAACGACTAGCTCATTGCGCCTTTTCTTCTCCGGTTCGGTCATCTGATCTGATGGCTTCGGGCTCCGTACTCCCCAGCACCAGCCGCTAGGGCCACGTCGATGGTTCTCCAGCATGATCGCGGTGCGTGTATCGACGACCCAGCCCGGAACGTCGTGGTACGGCGGCCAACTGTCGCGAGTGATCCACAGGAAGATCGAATAGCGCTTGTCGCCTCCATAGCGAATCTGCACATGGAAGTCGGAATCGCTTCCGGTCACCTCTTCGCGCAATCGATTCTCAACGGTTTGTCGCACGTGTTCCAAGAATCGCTTGCACACGTCCGTCCGCACGAGGCGCCAGGCGTCGTGTACAGCAAGAGCGGCACGCAGGTGTTTCGGCTTCTTGGACAAGTACTCGCGCACCAAGCAGGTCTCGGCGTCGATGGTCATCGTCGATTCTCCGAATTGCCGTTGGCAGAAGAGCTGTGCTTCCCTTAGGAACCAGCTCACCCGCTCGGCATCGCATACCTCTCGGCAGGCCGCGAACCAGTCCTCTACCGACCTGTCGCCTCCCGCAGCATAGGGCATCACCGAGAAATGGCGCCGCCATCGCTGGCGATCTTCGTGCGGAAGACTATCTTCGTCGGGCTCGCAGTGGTCGGGCGGCAGGTAGACCAACAGGAAGCGCCTTTCGTACTGCTCAACGAGGTAATCCAGGTACGCCTTCAACTGCCCGGCCTGGTCAGCAGCATAGGGCTTGTTCTCGAACGCCAGACAAAACCAACGACTGCCAAGAGGGATGTCCACGGTGATGTCAATGCGCCCACCCGTCGTGATCCGGCGCTCGGTCTCCACTCGGATCGGACGCGCGACCGTCGCGCGCAGCGAGGCGAACTGACCGCGCGCTTCTGGCAAGGCGTCCAACATCGCCTTCAGAAACCTAGTGCCTTGGCCGTGTTCGGCGGTCGGATCAAGCAGGTCCGCGATTATGCGTGACAGGCCGAGTTCGTCTACACGCAGGTAGTTGAACGCGTTGAACCGGGAGGCCAGGTGGCTGTCCCGCTGACTCTCATTCTTTCTCACCGAATCCACGAGCGGTCGCAGCTCGGACAGGAAGCGCGCACACGGAGATTGCGTGGCCTGGTGAGCCTCGTCAAACGGCCGGAGGAGCTCAGAGACCCGCCTGTCCCCCTTGGCAGCGCTCCAAGTCATGGCCCGATCTGTCCCGTGTCGATCACCAGCCCCGCGCAAACCGGATGGACGCCCAATTCCCAGTCGGAAGACGATTTGGCATGATTGCCGCGCTGCCTACCTACTTCACCTTGATGGTGCGAAGGCGGTCAGCAGGAAATGGGGCGCAACAGCCGCCGACACCGATTGCCAAGCCAGCATGGCCGATTGCAGAATCCCTCTCCACTTGCAGGCGATCAACATGGGAAGGCCCACCTTCCATGCCTGACACACGGTGCTAGATCCCGTGACCCGGCCAGAGGGATCAGCAGAATCGCTACAAGTCCGCGACCATCGCGGGCCGCCAGCTTTCCTGTCTAGTCTCCGCCGCGTGCGGCCAGGATGCCCACGACGGCTCCCGCGACCCCGTACATCACGAGCGCGACAATCCCGTCGCGAAACACTTCGCTGAGCACCGGTCCGGCCATCATGGTCCCGTGCTGCATGAACCCGCCGGCTAAACCCATAACCAGTCCGACCACGCCGCCGGACTTCGCGCCCTCCGCGGCGCCCGATGCTCCCTTCCAACCGAGCACCATGGTAAGCAGGGCACCACTCAGCAACGATCCCAGAACGATCGCCCACATGATTGGGGTCTCGGCCACGCCGCTCGGTTCGAGCAGGAAGCCGTAAATGATCCAGCCCAGCACAAACAGTGCCAAGCCTGCTGCGACGCTGCGTACAAGACAATTCTTGAGACTCATGGTTTGCCTTTCTTCACCTCTGGTGGAGGGGATTGCGACTGATGACAGATTGGGTATGGCCGAGCCTGATGCAAGGGCCGGGCGAGTCCCTCGCCCGCCAACTCCGCACGTCGGCGCGGCACTAAGACTATAGAGGATTGAAGGGGCAGAGGCGCTCGCAAGTCTGGCTTGCTGCACCGGGCACTCTGGCTCTGACCGCTAACGTGCGGGAGCCAGTTGGCAATGGATCCCGGCGCTACAATCCTTGACTGCGGCAGGGGACCGCGCAGTCCGGGATTCTCCGAATCGCTAGGAGGCAGCTGAGAGGCTGGCCATTCCTACGTGCCCGGGCCAAGAACGCAGTCCCCAGGGTGTGCTTCAACCCGACGGGCGGGGGCACCCGCTCCAGAATCAGGAATCTAGCGATGTCAGGTCTCCGCCATCCTCAAGAGCCTCTCGGACACGGGCTTGCAGATGAACAAGGAAGCCCCAGCGCCGCAGGCCACGGGCCCGTCTCGTACGCAGCGGGGACTCCAACGGCCGGCTGGCTGCCAACCGCAATGTGCGCGCTGGCCTGCACGTGCCTTGCCAGCACCTCGGCTACGGCCGCCGACCGGCCCAACTTCGTGTTCATTCTGGTCGATGATATGGGCTGGTCCGATCTCGGCGTGTACGGCTCCGACCTGCACGAGACTCCGCGGATCGATGCGTTCGCTGCCACAGCGCTGCGCTTCACCAACGCCTACGCGGCCTCGCCCGTCTGTTCGCCAACGCGAGCTTCGATCCTGACGGGCAAGCATCCGGCTAAGCTCCACATGACGGTCTGGAGGGAGGCCGCCAAGCAGCCCCCACTGACCCGCAGCCTCATCCCGCCGACTACGCTGGACAGCCTGCCGCACGCAGAAGTCACTTTGGCGGAGGTCTTGAGGGAGGCCGGTTACACCACGGCGCACGTCGGGAAGTGGCACCTCGGAACGGCCGAGTACTACCCGCAGACCCAAGGCTTCGACTACAACGTGGGCGGTACGCTCTGGGGTGCGCCACAGAGCTTCTTCTACCCATACAGCGGAACGGAGCCATTCAACGGATTCCGCTACGTCCCCCACCTTGGCGGCGGTCGGGAAGGTGAATACTTAACGGACCGCCTGACGACGGAGGCCATCCGCATCCTCCGCGCCGAGCGCGACAAGCCGTTCTTTCTGCACCTCTCCTACCACACGGTCCACACGCCGATCGAGGGCAAGCCGGAACTTGTCGAGCGCTATAGCGAGAGGATCCGCGAAGGCGCCAAGCACCGCAACGCCCATCTCGCTGCAATGGTCCACTCGTTGGACGAGAACGTGGGGAGGGTCCTGGACACGGTCGAGGAACTTGGGGTAGCTGATCGCACAGTCGTGATCTTGACATCCGACAACGGCGGTTTCGTGAACCGCTACGACGGCTTGAAGGTGACCGACAATACGCCATTGAGGTCGGGAAAGGGATCGCTGTACGAGGGAGGCATCCGAGTGCCCGCAGTGGTCCGGTGGCCGGGCGTGACCCCGGCGGGCGCCGTCAGCGACGCCCCGATCAGCACGATCGACTACTACCGCACAATCCTCGGGATCGCCGGCGTGGAGGGAAACCGGAACTACAACCGGGGCGTCGACGGAATCAGCCTCGTTCCGGTACTCCGGGATCCCACCGCCGACCCGGGACGTGCGGCGCTCTTCTTCCACTATCCGCACTACTACCAGACCACGACGCCGGTCAGCGCAGTTCGAGAGGGTGATCTCAAGCTGTTGCGCTACTACGAGGACTCGCGAGTTGAGCTCTACGACCTAGCAAACGACCTCGGCGAGAGAGTCAACGTTGCATCCAGTAAGCCGGGTGCCGCGGCGGCGCTGCTCAATCGACTCGAGGCTTGGCTGGACCGGGTCGACGCCCAGCTGCCCACCAAACCGATAGCGGTCCCATAAGGCCGCCCGCGCTCTGCACAGGGCTGGACGCTCACCCGTCAAGCGGGTGACGCGTGCCACGGCACGGCACCCCAGCTCCTCCCGAAGTCCCCGGCGTAAGGAAGTGTGCCTACCCCGGCGACCCGGATCGTCGGCAACGACGCGTGCCGCACGCGGCCAAGTGTCCTCGCGCAAGGCACCGGCGCCTCGCGGAAGCCGATACGCTCAACAAAGAAAGAGAGATTGACTCTCCGAACCGGCGTCTCATACTCTCGTAAGGTGAAGCGACCAACCCGGTTCCTCCTGCTAGCCGTCATAGCGTGGATTGCGGCTGTTTCCGCCCGCGCGAGTGATTCGAGCATCTGCGCGGAGCATCGAATCAGCGCGAGCGCTGTCCGCACGACGAGTGACGTTCAGGCGTTCGTCCGGTGTGCGGCGGAGTATGTGATTGAGCACGGCACGGCCGAGGCCCGGCGAGCGTTCCATGAGGACGAGAGGTGGCGGCACGGCCCCATCTACCTGTTTGTCGAACAGGTAGCGCCATCCGCAGACGAAGCACTCGTCTACGTCTATCCACGCGATCCATCTAGGGAAGGCAACGTCTGGGGGACCTATATCGACGCATTCGGGACCGATTACTACTCCGAGAACTTTCGCATGCTGGAGCTTGTCAAATCCGGCTGGATGTACTACTGGAGCGGGAATCCGTCTACCGGGACGCAACAGCCCAAGAGTTCGTATGTGATCGAGTTGGACTGGGACGGCCAGCGCGCCGTAGTCGGGGCCGGCATCTATGCGCCCGACCTGCCCGGCACATGCAGACCCGAAGAAGTGAACGCAGCCGACTTGGCGGCTGCTCCGAGCGAGGCAAAGCTACAGGCGTTCGTGCGCTGTGCCGCAATGCTGTTGGAGGAGAAGGGCTACTCTGCCCGAGAAGAGCTCGAATGGGGCTCGCGGTGGCGGGACGGCTCTAGCTACGTGTTCGTGATGGACTTGGAGGGAAACCAAGTCCTGACCGGGAACGGCGTGCGGATCAACGACAGATCCCTGCACGAATTCGGTAGCAAGAGCGATCCCATGGACCAATTCGGCGGAAGGGACATGGTCTCTGTCGCAGACGTGTTTGGCGAGGCCCTGACTTACTACCAGCATCGCGATCCGCTAACCGGCAGGATTCGGCCCAAGGTCGGAATGCTCAAGCGCGTCGTCTCGCACGGCGTGCCCCTCATATTGGGCGCGGGGTACGCGCTGGACGCCGAACCGATGCTCTCGGAACCGAGCTGCGACGAGAACTACGTAACGGCTCGCGGGATCCGCACCAGGCGGGACGTCCAAGCGTTCGTCAGGTGCGCTGCTGAATATGTGATAGAGAACGGCCCCACAGAGGCACGTCGGGCGTTCCACGAGGACGACCGCTGGCGTCATGGCCAGTACTACGTTTTCGTCGACCTCATCGCGCAGCCTCACGAACAGCCGCTTTCCCATATCGCCGTGTTTCCGCCGAATCCTGATTGGGAAGGAACTTCGCAGGTCCTCGTCGACAATTTCGGGACCGATTACTTCGACGAATTGCACCGCATCATGACGTTCGGCCGTTCCGGATGGCTCCACTACGCTTTCACCAACTTCGTGGCGGGGAGGTCAGAACCGAAAAGTTCGTACGTCGTTGAGGTGGACTGGGAAGGGCACCGCGCCGTGGTCGGGACCGGAATCTACCTGCACGACCTGCCTGGCTCGTGCCCCGCCACGGATGTCAATGCGTTAGCGGTGGAGTTCAATCTGAGCGAAGAAAGATTGACGGAATTCGTTCGTTGTGCAGCGTTCGAAGTCGAATCCCGGGGGTACTTCGCGGGGGTCACGTTGGCGACCGATCCGCGATGGAAGAGCGATTCGGTCTATGTGTTCGGCGTCGACATGCACGGCAACACCGTATTCTCGGGCGATCTCGGCGGCCGCCAGTCCGCCATGCGCGCATCCGAACTGAGCCTCAGCGGCCAAGTGTCCGGCGGTCAGGACAGGTTGAGCGTGGGGGACGCGTTTGGCGAAGCCTTGCTGCACTACACGGCCCGGAACCCGTTCACGGAGGTTTCGGGACGCAAGGTGACCTTTGTCAAGCGGGTGATGGTGCAGGGGCTGCCTATTCTCGTCGGCGCCGGATACTATCCGGACCACCCCGAGAAGATCCCGTGGCCGCCTATTGGGGGACCCGGAGGAGGAACAGGCACGCCTGGCGGGGACATGCCGACGGCGGGGCGAGGCGACTCCGCGACGCTGATCCAGTGGCAAGCACCGACGACTCTCAACCCGTACCTTTCCAGAGGGAGCAAAGACGCAGTGGCCGCTTCGCTGGCCATCGAGCCGCTGGCCGAGTACGATCCGGATGGAGTCTTGGTCCCCGCGCTTGCGGCGCGTATCCCTTCGACCACCAACGGCGGAATCCCGGAGGATCGCACCAGCGTGACGTGGAATCTCCGCGAAGATGTGGTTTGGTCGGACGGCACGCCCTTCACCGCGAATGACGTCGTCTCGACTTGGCGATACTGCACCGCAAGCGGGACGGGCTGCGCTCGTGCCGCGCGCTTTGATCGTGTTGTGTCCGTCGAGTCTGTTGACGGGCGAACCGTAACCGTCACGTTCGACGGCCCGGTTGCGTTCCCCTTTTCGCCGTTCGTGACCAGTGAGAGCCCAATTCTTCAAGCGTCTCAATTCGCCGACTGCTTGGACGCAGGAACAGCTTGCAGCGATGGGAATCGAGTTCCGCTCGGCACTGGCCCGTACGTAGTGGCAGACTTCCGCGCGGGCGACTCCGTTCGATACGAGTTCAATCCGCACTACCGCGGCGCCGGGGCCGGAAAGCCGTATTTTCGGGAGGTTGTCCTCCAGGGCGGTGGCGACGCGATTCAAGCAGCAAGGTCCGTTCTCGAAATGGACGAGGCCGACTACGCTTGGAACCTCCAAGTCGACCCCGACACCCTAGCGGCGATCGCGGCCGCGGGGAGCGGAGTTGTCGTGTCGGGATTCGCCACGAATGTGGAGCGGCTCTTGCTCAATCAAACCAATCCAGACACAGGTTTGGGCCCCCTCCGGTCCGAGTATGCTGACGGCACCAACCCCCACCCCTTCCTTACCGACCCGATCGTCGGCCGGGCCCTTTCCCTAGCGATCGACCGCAGCACGCTCGTGCGAATCGGCTACGGCGATCTTGCGGGCCGCCCCACGTGTAATGTCTGGCCTGCGCCCGGCCAAGCATCGAGCAACAACGACGAATGCCTGGTGCAGGACATCGCACTGGCGAATGCGATTCTCGATGATGCCGGAATCGTCGACTCGGATGGCGACGGCGTGCGGGAAAGTGGTGGAGTCCCTCTCAAGGTCTTGTTCCAGACCTCGACGAATTCCGTCCGCCAAGCCACTCAAGAGCGAATCATGGCATGGTGGGCGGAGGTCGGCGTCGAGACTGAACTCAAGCACATCGACGCGTCTGTGTTCTTCGGGGATGCCGCCTCCAGTCCGGATGCCGCCGGAAGGTTCTACGCCGACGTCCAGATGTACACGACCGGGGGCGGTAGCGTCGACGCGGAGGGCTATCTCGCGTTGTGGACCGGAGACCAGATCGCGCGGGCGACCAATTCGTTCCGCGGCGGCAACGTGGAGCGATTTGCGTCTGAGGAATTCGACCGGCTCCATCGCGAGTTGACAAATACGTTTGACCCGGACAGGCGACGGCAGATCACGATTGCTCTGAATGATTTGCTGGTCCAGAGCTACTCGACCATTCCGCTGATCCACCGCGGCTCCGTGGCCGCCCATGGGAATGACATCGAAGGCTTCCGGGTGAACGGGTGGGAGTCGGACCTGTGGAACATTGAGGAATGGACGCGTCGCGAGTAGAACCGATACTCCACGGCTACCCTCGGCCACAACGCTGTCGCGCAATCTCGCCTACCTCACCAACGCGACGGTTTGGATCATCCGCTGCCATCGCGCGTTCCGCAACGTGCCCCAAGCCGCCACCACTACGCGGCCCGCTCGCAAGTCGCGATCGACGTGCTGCGGGCCCGGCTCCTGCGCCACGTGGGGCAGTCTCGGTGTGTCGGGGTTTGTGCCCCCGCCGACACCACTGCCCAAGCCGCCCACCTAGGCCCGCGTGGCAGGTGCTTGAGACCGCGCCCAGCAACTGAGAACGTGGCGGAATCATGACTCGCCCTCTCCGAAGCCGCCTCAAGCAGGACTAACGAAACACCATGTCGGAATAGTTGCCGGGAGGTGTCGGCTCACCCTTCGGCACGGTGTATCGGGAAACGACGTCGGGATTCAGGCGGATTCCGAGGCCGGGCCCTTTCGGCAACACGGCGCGCCCATCTTCAACCGGTAGCCCTCCCAGCAAGAGGTCGTCGATGAAAGGGTTTCCGGTTCGGTCTACTTCGACCGTCAACCCGGACGGGATCGCCGCAACAAGGTGCATGTTTGCGATCAGTGCCACCGCGTCGCTCCACGTGTGGGGAGCGAATGGTATACCCCGTTGAGCCGCGTGTCTGGCGATTCGGGCTGCCTCCGTCAGTCCCCCGCACCGGCAGCAGTCGGGCTGCACTATCTGGACGACATCCTGGTCGATTAGCTCCCGGAACCCTTGGAGACCGAACTCGTTCTCGCCGGCTGCCAAGGGAATCCCGGCCAGATCCGGGGCGAGCGCCCGGAAGAGATCGGGAGCCTCGGGCGCGAAGGGCTCTTCGAGCCAGAATGCCCCGGCTCGCCGAAGCCGTGGCGCAATGGATCTCGCCTCGTCAACGCTGTACCTCGCGTTTCCGTCCACCATCAGCCTCACATCCGGCCCGACTGCTTCCCGGACGGCCCGTAAGGCCTTGCGGTCGTATATCGGAGACTTGCCCAAGCGCATCTTCATGGCCTGGAATCCTGCCTCAACGTGACGTCGGGCCTCCTCTGCGAGGGCGCGGGGTGCGCGTTTCCAAAGGAGCGCGCTGGCGTAGGCCGGCACCCGGCCACGCGCCGGCCCCAGCAAGTCGCAAACGCGCTTCCCCTCAACTTTCCCCCGTATGTCCCACAGCGCAATGTCGATCCCTCCCAAGGCCGAGATCGCCGCACCCTTCCTTCCGTACCATCGAGTCAACCGATAGCAGCGGTCCCAGATCTGCTCCGTATCGAGGGGATTCTCTCCGACAAGGGCGGATCGCAGATGGCGCTCAACAATGAGCCGCACCAAGTCCGGGTGGGAATAGACCGACCCGATCCCCGAGACGCCGGCGTTCGTCCGCACCTCGACTAGGCTGGTTAGCCGCCCCGTGCAAGTACCGCCCGCATAGCGGAAGCGTTGCCCGGGCGCGTACTCGAATCGCAGGTTGACAACCTGGATGTCCCGAATCCTCATTGCACGCCGATTCCCGTCGACGGGATGTGCGCGGCCCGCCAGCGAGACCTTGGCAGCCTACCAGAACACGCCGAAGCTCAGCAGGCAGCCGATGGCCACGACCAGAAGACCAAGCGCCACGGGCGCCCGCGTTCCACGCGCCAGGCCCTGCACCTTAGCCGCTGCAACGGGAACTTGGCTGGCGGCGAGCCACCCACGGCCAGCAAGTGCTCGCGGCTCGCGGGAAGCCTCCTTGCCGCGAAACATGGTTACCACCACCATCGCCAAGGCCGTAAGCAGCAGACTGGCAACCGTGCCGGAGTAGTTGTTGACGAGCACGGGCGGGAGGATCGCCACGCCAAACCGCACCGCAACCATCGGCGCCGCCAGCTTGAGCGAACCGTAGGCTATGCCGACCGCCAAGCCGATCATTGCGCTGGAGCGGTGCACACGCGTCATGGATCCCAGCAGATAGACGGCCAGCAGCGGCACCACAAACGCCCCGATCCAGTCCAGAAACACCAGCAGCATTCCGCGTTCCTGGAGGAACATTGGCACGAAGGCGAACGATCCGAGGATGACGACTGGGGTTAGCAAGCGGCTCGCAAGCACGTAGTGGCGGTCGTCCCGATCCCTCACGAAGAGCCGGGCGTATACGTCCCGCACCAGCAGGGACGGCACGGTCGACCCAATGGAGTCGAAGGTGGAGAAGCACGCGGCCACGATGCCCGCCACGACCAGCCCCCGGATCCCCGAGTCGGTGAACTGCTGCACCAAGAGCGGAAAGATTGAATCCCGTACCTGCAGCGATGCCTCCAGCGGCATTGCTTGCGGGTCCGGGAACAGGGCGCGCCCCATCACGCCGATCGAGAGGTTGGTGAAGTTAAGGCCCAGCAGGATCACCCCGGAGACCACGACGGCCATGCGCATGTCCCACTCGCTCTTGGCCCCGAACAGGCGCATGGACTGGGTGTGGTTCACAACGGCGTATGCGAAGCCAACGATTAGCCAGGCGAGCGCCACCAGCCAGCCGGGGGTCGTGCGAACAATCTCGTCGGTCTCCGGGTCGTACGAGCCGCCGGTCAGGAGCATACGGTCGACCGCGCTGGCCGACTCGCCCCTCACCGATTGGCGGGCAATGTCGTCCCCGCCTGCATGCAGGAGCTGACCCGCCAAGCCGGAGCTGTGCTGCTCAAGCCTTGACGCCGTTCCTGCCCAACCATCGACTGCGCTCCAAATGACGGCGAAGAGGGCCACGGAGGAGACCAGCATCACGGCGCTCTGCAGCGCGTCGGTGACGGCCACCGACCGCAGTCCGCCACGCACGGTGTATGCCGTCGCCGCCACAGCGATCGCCACGACCCCCCACCACGCGTACGTGCCCCAACCGCCGACAATCGCCAGCACAAGGTAGAGCGTGGTCGCGATGATTCCCAGTACGAGCGTCCGGTACAGGGCTTGGATCAGGGCCGACGCGACGCGCACCTCGATACCGAACCGCGCCTCGAGATACTCCGCATTCGTGTACATCCCTGCGCGGTACATCGGCACGGCAATCCAGTTAGCGAGCAGGACCCAGCCACCTGTCGCACCAACCCAGTTCGTCACGAGGTAGGCGATGCCGATCGTGTAGGTGCCGCCCGAATCCGCCACAAGATCCCCCGCATCGATGACCGTGGCGTAAAGAGACAGGCCAATCATCCACCAAGGAAGCGTCCGGCCTGCCAGGAACCAGTCGAGGCTGGTCTTGGTTCCCCTCGCGCGAGCCATCCCGTACAGGAAGATTCCGCCGTTCAGGGCAACGACGATGCTCCAGTCCAGAATGCTCATGCTAGGCTCGTTAGGCGACCATGGCGCTAGGTGCCGCAACGCGGTTGGCCGGATTCTTGACGATCCCCATGGCGGTCGCCGCCCTCGCGCAGGAACCCGATTTCTTTGAGAAAAGGGTTCGCCCGATCCTAGCGAACAACTGCTTCGCCTGTCACGGGCCGCTTGCCGGCGAAGGGCAGGCCGGGCTGCGGTTGGACTCGCTTGAGGGCATGCTGCGAGGGGGCCGCTCGGGTCCGGCGATCGTTCCGGGAGACGCCAGCCGGAGCCTTCTGATCCACGCAGTCAACCACGACACATCGCTGCAGATGCCGCCCAAGGCGAAGCTGCCAATCGCGAAGGTCACCACGCTGACCCGCTGGGTTGACGAGGGGGCCCACTGGCCGGAATCAGCCCTTTCCAAGCTCCCGAAACGTGTGGCTGCATCGAAGGGCGGCTTCACCAACGAGGAGCGAGGGCATTGGGCCTTCCAGCAAGTCCGTTCTCCGTCCGGACCGCCGGGCGGCCCGACCGCGATCGACGCGTTCATCAGGCAACGACTGAGAGCCGCCGGGCTGGATGCTGCGCCTCCGGCCGACCGGAGGACCCTGATCCGGCGCGCCACGCTTGACCTGCATGGGCTGCCGCCTACCGTCCACGAGGTGGAGGCCTTTGTGGGAGACCTCGCGCCTGGCGCATTCAGGCGGGTGGTTGACCGCTTGCTTGCGTCTCCCCGCTACGGAGAGCGCTGGGGGCGCCACTGGCTGGACGTGGCCCGCTATGCGGACAGCAACGGAATGGACGACAACGTCGTGCACGGCGACGCATGGCGCTACAGGGATTACGTCATCCGGGCCTTCAACGAGGACAAGCCCTACGACAGGTTCATCAAGGAGCAGCTTGCCGGGGACGTCATCACGCGCTGGGGCGCGGCCGACCGGCAGGAAGGCCTCATCGCCACCGGCTTCCTTATGCTCGGCCCGAAGATGGTCGGCGAAGACGATCCGGTCAAGCAAAAGCTTGACTTCGCCGACGAGCAGCTGGCGACCACATCTAGGGCGTTCTTGGCCCTGACGGTCGACTGCGCACGCTGCCACGACCACAAGTTCGACCCGATCCGCAGCGAGGACTACTACTCGATGCTGGGAATGTTCACCAGCACGAAGACCGTCTTGTCCTACCGGGTCACATCCAAGCTCAACGCCACGGCCCTAGGGGGGCCAGAGCAGGACCGCCGACTTTCCGAGATCGAGAAGCGCTTCGACTACCACAGCGACTTCGTCACGAACTACAACCGCGCAACGACTCCCGAACAAGTTGTGGCCGCCCAGCAAGGAGCATTGACCGACGCGCTTGACGACTACTTCGAGATACCCAAGGCAATGGCGGTCAGCGAGGGGGACGTCGAAGACCTGCCCGTGATGATCCGCGGCAGTCACCTCACGCCGGGGGCGCTTTCCCGGAGGCGCTTCCCGGCAGTCCTGGCCGGAGAACAGCAGCCAGCCATCGGTCCACGAAGCAGCGGTCGGCGGGAGCTCGCTGATTGGCTCGCCAGCGGGGACCACCCGTTGACTGCCCGGGTGATGGTCAACCGCATCTGGAAGTGGCACTTCGGCGAGGGGATCGTACGCACTCCGGACAACTTTGGAACGTTAGGGGACGGACCCGACCATCCCGACTTGCTGGAATGGCTGGCTGCGCGGTTCGTGGAGAGCGGCTGGTCGGTCAAGACCATGCATCGGCTGATCATGCTCTCGGAGACCTATCGGCAGGCGTACCGGCGCTCTCCAGCCATGCACGAAGCCGACCCCGAGAATCGCCTGCTATGGAGGGCCAATCGGCGCCGAATGGAGGCCGAAGCCCTTCGGGACAGCCTGCTGGCCATTTCCGGGCAACTCGACACGGCAGTGGGAGGTAAGACACTGCCCCACAAGAACTTCACGAATCTCAACGCGAATGCCTATTCGCGGGACCCCGAGCTCTACGCTTCGAGACGTCGCAGCGTGTACCTACCTGTTCTGCGCAGCGCTCTCTACGAAGTGTTCTCCGCATTCGACTTCGCCAATCCGTCGACGGCAAACGGGAGGCGAGCTTCGACGATGGTCGCGCCCCAAGCGCTCTTCATGATGAACTCCGATCTCGTGGAGGATGCATCCAAACACCTCGCCGAGCGAGTGCTGCGCGAGGCACCCGAGAATGACCGGGACAGGATAGATCTCGTCCACAGAATCGCCTACTCGCGATCGCCTGACCCCCGCGAGACCGCAGAGTGGGTGGATTTCCTGAACCGCTACGCTGAATCGGCTGGCAGCCGAGACGCTGCCTGGCGTGGACTCTGCCGGGTAGTTCTGTCCTCGAACGAGTTCCTCTACGTGCTATGAGGCCAACCATGCGAACCCACCTGCTGCGCAAGATCTCCAGGCGCCAGTCCCTGCAGCAGATGGGCGCCGGTTTCGGCGCACTGGCCCTGCAGGCGCTGCTTGCGGACGAGGCCTACGGAGCCAGCCCACTGGCGGTTCGCGATCCGCACTTCGCCCCGAGGGCGAAGCGCGTGATCATGCTGTTCATGTTCGGCGGCCCGTCGCACATCGACACTTTCGATCCAAAGCCGGTCCTCAACCGCGAGCACGGCAATCCCCTGCCCTTCGCCAAGCCCCGGGTGATCTCGTTTCCGCGGCGCGGGGGAAACCTGATAGGCTCGCCGTTCTCCTTCCGCAGGCACGGCGAGAGCGGCGCCGAGGTCAGCGAGCTCTTCCCGAATGTGGCCGGAATCGTGGACGAACTCGCGATCGTGCGCTCGGTGCACTGCACAAACCCACGCCACGGCGGCGCCGTCCTTGAATGGCACACCGGCAGCGACACCTTCATCCGGCCGGCGATGGGATCCTGGCTGACCTACGGACTCGGTTCAGAGAACCAGAACGTCCCCGGCTACATCACGATCTGCCAAGCGCTGGCCGAAGGCGGGGCCAATAACTTCGGCTCGGCCTTCCTGCCGGCCGCCCATCAGGGGACGCCTCTGGGCTATGGCAACGTCAAGGCCCGCGACGCCGCCTTCCCGTTCATCGGGGAGGGCAAGCGCGCGGAGCTTCAGCGGCTGGAGCTAGACATGCTGTCCAAGGTCTCGAGCCTGCAGACGGCGCGCAGCGGCCCGGACAGCGAACTGGAGAGCCGCATCGCGACGTTCGAGCTGGCGTTCCGCATGCAGACGGCAGCGCCCAAGCTTCAGGACATCTCATCAGAGTCCGCAGCCACCCGCGCGCTGTACGGCATCGACGACCCGCTGACGGAAGACTTCGGGCGGCAGTGCCTGATGGCCCGCCGCTTCAGCGAGGCTGGCGTTCGCTTCGTGCAGTGCAACAGCAACGGATGGGACCACCACTTCGACCTGGACAACCAGCTCAGGGAAATGTGCAAAAAGGTCGACAAGCCGATCGCCGGTCTGATCAATGACCTCAAGGGCCGTGGACTGCTGGACGAGACGCTAGTGATCTGGGGCGGCGAGTTTGGGCGAACGCCAACCGCCGAGAATGCCGACGGGCGCGACCACAATCCGCACGGCTTCACTATGTGGCTCGCCGGCGGGGGCGTGCGCCGAGGGATCACGTACGGGCGAACGGACGAATATGGGTACTACGCTGTGGAGAACAAGGTTCACTTCCACGATCTCCACGCGACGATCCTGCACCTGCTGGGCTTGGACCACGAACGGCTGACGTACCGCCACGCCGGACGGGACTTCCGCCTAACGGACGTGCACGGCGAAGTGGTTTCCGGACTGCTCGCGTAGGCGGCCTGCAGGCCTGACAGGCAAAGCCGTACTCAAGCCTCTGCGGGCCGAGGTGAGGTCTGGTCCTATGGACGTCGCCAGCCGAGCGGCCATCATTCCGGCAAGGTGGAGGATCACCGCCACTCGAAGCGGTCGGCGATTTCCAGGACGGCCCCCTCGGCGATGATCGTTCCGTCCTGAAAGAACACCGCCCGATCGGCCAAGGCCGCAGCAAAGTCCACCTCGTGTGTCACCAGGATCTTGGACTGCGGGAGCGAGCCAAGCGTTCGGACCAGCGCCCGCTTGGCGGGGGGGTCGAGGAACGTGGCGGGCTCGTCCAGAAGCAGAATCTCGGGATTCGTGGCCAACACCCCCGCCAGTGCCGCGCGGCGGCGCTCTCCGGCGCTAAGGTTGTGCGGGGGGAGCCTGCGCTGGCCGTTCAGGCCGACCTGCTCAAGGCTCCACTCGACGCGCTCCCTCACGACATCGGCCGGCAGCCCGAGGTTGAGCGGGCCAAATGCGACATCGTCCTCGACCGTCGGCATGAAGATCTGGTCGTCCGCGTCTTGAAACAGCATCCCGACGCGCTGGCGAATCCGTCCCAGATTCGCGGAAATTACCGGCAGGCCGCAGACCCGAACCGACCCCTCGCCGCTCAGCAGCCCGACGAGGTGGTTCAGGAAGGTGGTCTTGCCCGACCCGTTCGCGCCGAGCACGGCGACAGTCTCCGAGCGGTGCAGCCTGAAGTTGACCCCGCGCAGCGCCTGGGCACCACCCGGATAGCGGAACGCCAAGTCCCGCACCTCGATCAACAGGTCGCCCACTGCTGCCCATTGTATGGATTCTCGCCAGCACGGTGAAGGGGAGCGCCCGGCGGACCCGACCCATTGCTGGCCCCAGTTCCCCGCCAATCCTACATTCTGTTCTGGTTATGTTCACTAGGAATGAGGCAATCCATGCTTGGGAGAAGCTTGCATGGAGAAGTACGTCGTCCGCTCCAAAGACGAGGAACGCGACGTCTGCGAAGACACAATCGCTCGCCTGAGGGGCAGCAGCCAGCTGGCGCGGCACGCTAGGATCCTGCCGCAAGTCGACGCCAACGGACCGGCATGGACGACCGGTCGAGCCGCCAAGGGCCACTCAGCCGCACTGGCCCTAGAGAATCGTCTCCCTCCGGTCCACACATCATCCCGAATCAATCGGCCCAAAGCCGTCACCCCCTCACAGCCGATGCATGCCGCAGCAGCGTAGGCAGCCAGCTTCAACGTAAGAACCGCTCCTGAAGTGCGGCAAGCGGAGAACCACAGCCTCACTGTCGAGGGGATTGCGGGGGACCTAGGTGGGAAGGCGAAGGCCTGCACTCGGTCGCTCCAGCCCGTTGGCCTCGCCGATGTCAAGGCTCCCTAAAGGTCGAGGCTGCGACATTGACTGTTGGCGCATGCCAGGAACTCTGGGTCTCTGGAAGCTGATCTTCGTACAACAACAGTAGAGAGAGCGCTCCGAACACCAATTCTTCGACGCGAAGGAACTGGACTATGGACTGTCGGCAAGATGTGAGTGCCCTTCGAGAGCAGGCCGTAACTCGGAGGGTGAAGCTGCAGAGTAGAGTGATGTTGTCGATACAGAGTGGCCACCGAAACAAGAATGAGCGAAAGGTGGCGTGGTGAAGGTTCGCGAAGTCATACGCATTCTGACCCAGAACGGATTTGTTCAGCGACGCCACAAGGGAAGTCACCGCATTTACCGAAAGACTGTGCGGGGCCGATCACTGTCAGCAACTGTTAGCGGAAAAATGTCCGAGGACCTTCCCAGAGGCACACTCGGGGCGATCCGCCGTCAGTCCGGGCTCGGACGGGAGCGTTTCGCTAGGCGTGCGCCGTCCGATGGACGGTGACAGGGAATCCGATCAACCGGGCACGGCCAAGAGGACTCCATGGGAGCGAAGCCATGCATGCAAGCTTGGCCCGAACGTACCATGGCGATGTGCGTTTCAAGAGTTGGCGCTGGTCCGCCGTCGGTAGTTCGAGCACATCGCTCAGAAACAACTCCACACTGTCTCTGAGTCGGTCCTTGACGTGTTCCTGCGACCGACCGTGAACCGCAATGTCAAAGTCTATGCAGATCCCTTGCCAGCTGGTCCCGTGACCATAGACATAGCACCGAAGTGTCCTGCTCATGTCGTCAATCTCAAGCGGCGACGATCCTTTACGACGACGCTCTCACCGAACAAACAGACTACCCACCGGCTCTAGGATACAGCAGTCGAATTGAAGGTGTCTGAAGCAAGGGATTGGATCTAGCGGCCGAGCATTCCATTCTTGAAGCGCAGGGCCGACTGCTGGGATCGCTGGACCAGCGCAAGGTGCTGGAACTGCTGCGGGGCTGGGCACGGCTGACGATCCCCTAGACAGGCGTCGATTTGGGCGTCTCGGAGGACGCGGAGAAGATGTAGGAGATGCAGAGGTCGGGCAGGATGTTGACGTACATGAAGGCATGCGTCCAAGACTATCGAGCCAAGCTGCGCGCCGAGGCCCGTGCCGAGGGCCTGAAAGACCATAGGGTCGGTGTTTGTCGCCTAGCCCAGCGAAAACTCGAGGACTCTACGGCGAAAGACCTAGCGCACCGGATCCGGAACATCGGCGACTCTGCTCGGCTGTGGGGGATTGGCGATCTCATCATCGACTGCAGCGAGCCTAGCGAGATCAGGACAAGGTTGCGCGAGTTCGGGTAGTTCGATCCAGCCTTGCCGGCACGCAAAGTGCCGCCGGAGAAAGCTGGCTTCTTGCGCGTGGCGGTCCGTGACCGACTTGCATACCAGTCAGTTCTCGGCGCAGATTGGATATGCTCACCATCCTATGCTCGGCACGTGGCATTCGCAACTGGTCAACGCCCGCCGACAGCTCAGTTCCGCGTACGCCTAGATTGTAAATTGACAGAGCACTAGCTCGGCTCGAATACAATGCTCTGAGACATGAGATCCCTAGCGGCACTCGGCTTCCTGCTCGCCTCGGCCATGCCAGCGGCGACGGACAAGCCCAACATCCTGTTCATCTTCACGGACGATCACGCGTACCAAGCCATCAGCGCCTACGGTTCGATGATCAACCACACGCCCAACATCGACCGGGTCGCCAGAGAGGGCATTCGATTCGACCGGGCGCTGGTCACGAATTCCATCTGCGCGCCGAGCCGGGCCGTGATCCTGACGGGCAAGTACAGCCACCTCAACGGCGTGCTGGACAACAGACTGCCGTTCGACGGCTCCCAGCAGACGTTCCCCAAGCTGTTGCAGGCCGCCGGGTACCAAACTGCGATCTTCGGCAAGTGGCACCTCAAGACGGCGCCGACTGGCTTCGACGCTTGGGAGGTGCTCCCTGGCCAAGGCGCCTATTACAACCCGGACATGCGGGTAGGCCCCGACGACGAGCGCCGGCGGCACGAAGGCTACACCACGGATATCATCACGGACCTGTCCCTGGACTGGCTGCGCGAGGGCCGCGACCAGGACAAGCCGTTCCTGCTGATGAGCCAGCACAAGGCGCCGCACCGCAACTGGATGCCCGGCCCCGAACATCTCACGCTGTACGACGGCCAGCACATGTGGGAGCCTCCCACGCTGTTTGACGACTACTCCGGACGGGCGTCGCCGGCCGCCAAGAACCGCATGGAGATCGGGCGCCACATGATCTCGGCGCACGACCTGAAGATCAATCCGCCGCCCGGAACGCCGGAAGACGACAGGGTCCTGCGCCAGTGGATGAACACTTACGGAAGGCTCAACCCGGCCCAGAAAGCTGTCTGGGACGCCGTCTACGAGCCCAAGAACAAGGCCTTCCTGGAAGCGAACCTGCAAGGCAAGGACCTGATCCGCTGGAAGTACCAGCGGTACATCAAGGACTACCTACGCTGCATCGCGTCCGTCGACGACAACATCGGACGGCTGCTGCGCTACCTAGACGAGACGGGCCTCGCCGAGAACACGGTGGTGGTGTACAGCTCCGACCAAGGCTTCTATCTGGGCGAGCACGGCTGGTTCGATAAGCGCTGGATGTACCGCGAGTCTCTGCGCACGCCGCTGGTCGCACGCTGGCCCGGCGTGATCGAACCAGGCTCCACCAGCCGGGCTCTGGTATCCAACTTGGACTTCGCGGAAACATTCCTTGAGATTGCCGGCGTGGACGTGCCGCCCGACATGCAAGGGCGCAGCTTGGTCCCGCTGATGCAGGGGACCCCCCCGCGGAACTGGCGAACTTCGTTCTACTACCACTACTACGAGAGCCAAACCGCCCACGGAGTGCCGGCTCACGAGGGCGTCCGCACCGAGCGGCACAAGCTGATCCGCTTCTACGAGAGCGACGAGTGGGAACTGTACGACCTGGATCGGAATCCGGAGGAGACCGACAGCATCTATGGTGATCGCGGTACGGAAGAGGTCACCGAGAAGCTAAAGTCTGAGCTTGCACGGCTGCGCGAGGCGTACGGAGTCACCGAACCGCCACTGTGAGCCGGGCCACCGGGCCAGGCGGCATCAACTCGTCGACGGTTCGCAGGCCGTGCTGCAGCCCGAAGGAGCGAGCCAAGTTCGCGGCCCGGCCGGGTTAGGGACCGTCAGAGTAGCGCTCGGTTGATCACCGGGCCAGCTGTCAGTCCTTGGCAGCCCGTTCTACCCAAGGAGCGAGCAATGCTGGGGCCGGCTCATTCCCCGCAGACCGGCCGCGACGAGGGCCGGGTGGCCGCCGGGAGCTCACCGACGGGCCACGGGGCACTGCTCGGAGCTCGGCCAGCAGCTCGTCGACAATCTCCGGGTGGGCTTGTGCGAGATCCTGCGACTCTTCCGGGTCTTCCAGGATTCGAAATAGGAGCGTTTGGGTGTCTCGTGCGCCGCGCGGCGTGAACTGGACCAGTTTCCAAGGTCCCTGGAACACGGCATAGCTCCCGTCGACCCCGATGACGGTCGACCGTCGCTCGACGGTCGTCCGGGCCTCTCTCAGTGCACCCCACAGGTCCAGCCCGTCGAGCGGTCGAGGGTTCTCCGGCCGGACCCCCAGCGCTGTCGTCAGCGTCGGAAACCAGTCCATCGCTGTGAAGATCTGCTCGAATCGCTCTCCACCGTTGAGGACCCCAGGCCAATGGACGACCGCAGGCACGCGAATCCCTCCCTCAAAGGCCGACCCCTTGGCTCCGCGCAAGGGGCGATTGCTCGCGCCCTGATTCCTGCCACCGCCGTTGTCGCTTGCCCACACGAGCAAGGTGTCCCTCTCGATGCCCTCATCCGAAAGGGCCGCGAGAACCCGGCCGATGCCGTCGTCCATGGCGCTGACCATGGCCGCGTAGACCTGTCGCTGCGGACTCCGGATCCCCGGGTGCCGACGAATCTGCTCTTCCGGCGCCTGGAGCGGTGCGTGAGGAGCGTTGAAAGACAGGTAGAGGAAGAACGGCCGGGATGGATCTCGTCCCTCGATCAGCCGAACCGCTTCGGCGGCGATCAGGTCGGTGGAGTAGCCCTCCTCTTGCAGGGCGACGCCATTCCGGTGCCAGTCAAGACTGTTGATCCACACATGCGTGAAGTAGTCGATTGACGCGCCCAGATGCCCGTAGGATTGGTCGAATCCGCGCCGGTAGGGATGCGCAGCGATCCGGTCGATCCCAAGGTGCCACTTTCCAACCAGAAAAGTCTGGTAGCCAGCGGCACCTAGGGTCTCGGACAAGAGGTGCTCCGAGAGTGGCAGCGCGCCCCGGGGCCCGATTGGCGTGTCGACACCCAGCCGGATAGGTGAGCGTCCGGTCAGGAACGCGGCCCGCGTCGGACTGCACAGCGGGAAGGCGTAGTAGCGGTGGAGGCGCACGCCTTCGTGCGCCAGGGCGTCGATATTCGGTGTGCGGATCTCGCTCCCGTGGTAGCCCACATGTAAGCATTCAATCAGGGGTGGTATTGGACGAGTGTACTGATTGGTCGCCAGAAG
>JAPPMC010000276.1 GCA_028819235.1 Bryobacterales bacterium | reverse complement strand
CGCTCACCCAAGGGAGCGTTACCCTGTCTCTGACCAAGCGCTTGGTGAACTCCAGATAGGTGCGCTGGTCTGCCAAGCGGGAAGGCGTCAGGTCCGGGGCGGATCTCGACGTGCAGTCGTCCGGCAACCTCAACCTCCATGATGTAGAGTGCTAAATGCCGTGTCGGGCAATGCAGCGCACAGTGTCAGGCTTCCGAACCTGTCGGTCTCCAACTTCAGGGGTATCCGGTCTCTCTCGATAGGGCGCCTAGGCCGCGTCACTCTAGTGGGCGGCAGGAACGGTGTGGGCAAGACGACCATTCTCGAAGCTGTCCGCATCCTTGCGGAACGGGGCAGCCTGAGCGCCCTGAGCCAATTGCTGGACCGGCGCGAGGAATTCGAGTCCTTGGTAGATCGCGATAACGAGAAAACCACCGTCCTAGACTACCGTTCCCTGTTCTTCGATCACACCGCTGAACCGAGGCGCACAATCGCCATAGGCACGCGTTCTGGCGAGGACCGGCTGCGCATCGAGTTGCTCCCAGCACTCGACCTTTCACCCGAAGAACAAGAGCAGCTTTGGGGGGATTTCTCGACCGAAGACGTCCTTCAAGCGATCAAGATCGTGTACCGCGGTCGGGTAACACTGCTTGCACCCGCTAAGCAGTCGAACTGGTCTCGTAGGCGGCTTATCCACCAACAGCTGCGCGACCGGGCAAAGAATCCAGACGTCCCGACTGTCGCCTGCGAATCGCTGGGGCCAGGACTTCCTTCCAACAGGACTGTCACGCGCATGTGGGACCGAGTCGCGCTGTCCGACGAAGAGGACCTTGCCATCAGAGCCCTGCGCTTGGCAGATCCGCGCGTCGAACGCGTCGCTTTGGTAAGTGACAAGGATTCGCGGTCCTTTGCGGGGGCTGGCCGCCGCGTTCTCGCTAGGTTGCAGGGCCAGAGGCGACCGGTTCCGCTCAAGAGGCTTGGGGACGGAGCCGTCCGGCTGTTCGCGGCCGCCCTAGCACTTGCAAACAGTCGAGGTGGCTTCTTGCTGATGGACGAAGCGGAGAATGGACTCCACTATTCTGTTCAGACGCGATTCTGGAACATGGTGCTGCGAGCAGCGTATGAATACGAAGTGCAGGTGCTCGCAACCACCCATAGCAGGGACTGTGTGAAAGGGTTCGCGCGGGCCGCGAATGGGATGTCCGAGGTGGAAGGTGTCTACTTGCGCCTGGAACATCACGGCGAGTCGGTCCGTGCAGTCGAGTATTCGGAGGAGGAAATCGAGACCGCCGCCGAGCAAGACATCGAGGTGAGGTAGCAGTTGCCCGACGAACCTCTGCCCAGAGCCCTATTGGTTGAAGGTCCTGACGACAAGCACGTTGTCTTGCACCTCTGTAAGAAGCATAAGTACTCGACCGCATTCGAGATTATTGTCAAGAACGGCTTCGAGCCTCTCAAGGCAGCCATCCGCCCAGAACTGAAGGTCCCCGGAAGGACCGCACTCGGCATCCTCGTGGATGCCAATAGCCACCCAGACCGGCCGTGGCAGCAGATCAGGCACCAACTCGAGCCTCTACCTATCGATGTGCCTCGCCAGATGCAACCAAATGGGACAGTCATCCAAGGCAGCCCTACGGTAGGAGTCTGGCTAATGCCGGACAATGCCTCGCCAGGCCAACTTGAAGACTTCGTCCGGACTCTGATTCCTGCCTGTGATCCCGTTTGGCCAAGAGCCAAGCGCTACATCAATGGCATCCCTGCGACCGAACGCAAGTTCTCACCCGCGAAGACCCAACGCGCAATGGTTTACGCATGGCTGGCAGCATGCGAGGAGCCTCACTTGATGGGCGCAGCCATCAACATCGGCGATCTGGATGCGGAGGCCCGAACTGCCAGCCAGTTTCTCGACTGGCTTCGGCGGACGTTAGGTTGAGCAATCGACCGTCGGGGTCAGCGCAGCGCCCCGGCAAGGTGCCGGGTAGTCCACCATGTCGAAACGCTGTGGTAGCGCCAGCCCATCCAGACCAAGCCAGCGTTCAATGGCTTGGCACACGCCACCCTTCGCAGGGACGGGGCCGCATCACCCTCTCATGGCCCAGACGCATGGGACAGGCACCTGCGTCGTGCCGACCGTCCTAGAACTTGATTCTAAGAGTCCACCAAGGACCCGGACCGCACTCTCTTGGTCTTCTCGACGCGCCGTTCGCTGCTGCAACCGGGCCAGTAGCTCGCGGACAGGAAGAAAGTGGCCCCAATTGCAGTGTCGACCGCCTTTGCCAGCAAGCCAGGTGCGGGCCTCAATTCAACTTCTCTGACAGTCTAGGCTTCGGCTGGCCCGCAGGCTCCGGTGGCACCACTCCTGACGGTGGCGATCCCGAGCACCAGTCTCTCGACAGGCGGCACGGGCCACTCAACTTGGACACCGGACCGCCAACGCCGCGTTTGAAGTCGTCGGATTGATGGCGCTAGTCAATCCTGGATCCCGAGCCTCCCGGACTCCGTCGGCAACTGTCAGCTACACCAAGAGCGAATCTGGGAATCCCGACCTGCAAACGCGTCCGCGACCCCATTCCCTGATCGCCCTTCAAGCAGTCGGCAGCCGGCCGTAGCCCAACTTCCACCTTCCTGTAGCCCTGTAGCGAGCATGGATGTCCCTACGCATTGCGTATATGGGATCCTAACCGGACTCAGCCGGCCTGCGGCGAACGCCGCGCAACCGTTCTACGCTGTCCCTCGGACAGCCCTGCCGGCCCGTCCTGCGTCCCTGTCTGCACACCTCCCCCTGGGCGGTCACAGCGGCCGATTCCACGGCACGTCTACCACGCGCAGTCCATCCACCGTCAATCAGCGGGTCGGGGACGGCCCGCACTGACATGAGGCCTGCCGCCCCCATCCAGCAGCGACGCGAGACCCGCCGGAAGAGACACCGGCGACACGGCTCGGACTCACCGTACGGGGGTCATCAAGGACCCAAACATCCCATCTGGCGAAGTTCTGGGCCTTGGGTGGGCTCGGGAGCCTTGGCCCAACAGACCCCAATTGATTCTTGCTTTCCGACTGATCCATGCGCTATCGGCGGGTGCGACGCTGCGCCGGACAGCCCGAGCGGATGCGGCGGCCCTTAGTCTGCCGACCTTGCTGCCGCCGTCGGGCGGTGTTCATCATTCCGACCTGTTGTCCAGATCGCTGGTCCGCCAACCCCCTGTTCCCAGCCCTCGTGCGCCCGGATTCCGGCGCAATGCGCATACAAGAGCGGTGCAGCACACGATCTGAGGCCACCCTCGCAGCGCGCCTCCCGCCCGGACAGCCCGACCTCTCCGCTCCGCTGTCTGCCCCGATCATTCCAAGCCCGTCATCGATCCCAAGGTGGCCGGGCAGCGGCCTGACTCAAGAGCCGCAATCCGCCAAGGACACTGGCAAGTACACCAGAACATCGACCCCAGCGGAGTGGAGTCGGGAATCTTGGCGACCTCTAATCCGCGCCCGGGACGGTCGGGGCGAGCGTGCGTGTCCCAGATGGTCACGCAAGCCAAGCACCCCGCCGACGGCGAATTGGGCGCTTCGTCGGAGATGGACCCCTTCGCCATTCCGCCCAGTGCCCTTGCGGATCGGGCCGGCAGGGAAACACACCCTCGATCCCATTCGGCCACGCCCCATGCCATACTTCAGTCCAGCGTGAGGAAGTTCAACACTGAGGGTCCCATGATTCCCCAGCGGCACTACTGCATTCCACCGCTCAGCCGCGTTGATCTCGACGAACTCCTCGAACTTGTCGAGGACATGCGCTACTTCATCCTCCACGCCCCCCGCCAGACCGGAAAGACGTCAACCCTCTTGGTCCTCGCCGACAAGCTCAACGCCACGGGCGAGTATGACTGCGTGTACATGAACGTGGAACCGGCCCAGACTGCCCGGGAGGATGTCGGACGCGCCATGCGCGCGATCTTGACCCAGATGGGGAATCGCGCTCGCATGATGCTGGGAGACACCTTTGTCAGATCGGCTCAGCCCGGCCTCTTGACCGCCTGCGGCCCGGACAGCGTTCTCGACGAGATGCTCACGCTCTGGTCCGAAGCCAGCGAAAAACCCTTGGTCCTGCTCATCGACGAAATCGACACCCTTGTGGGTGACTCCTTGATTTCCGTCCTGCGACAACTCCGCGCGGGCTATGACCAGAGACCGCGCGGCTTCCCGCAGAGCATCATCCTGTGCGGCGTGCGCGACCCCCGCGACTACCGCATCTTCTCCTCCTCGCTAGGGGAAAACGTCACTTGGGGCAGCGCCTTCAACATCAAGGCAAAGTCGCTGCGGCTCGGAGACTTCACCGAGGGCGAAGTGCGCTCGCTGCTCGGCCAGCACACCGCCGAAAGGGGCCAAGAGTTCGCACCCGGCGTCATCGACAGAATCTGGCACTTCACCCAAGGCCAGCCCTGGCTGGTCAACGCCCTGGCCCTCCAGGCCTGCTTCGAGGACAAGGCCGGCCGCGACCGCACCCGGCCCATCGGCCTGGCGGCCATTGATAAGGCCAAGGAGACCCTCATCCTCAATCGCGTCACCCACCTCGACCAACTCACCAACCAGCTCGGTGAGGAGCGCGTCCGGCGCGTGATCCTGCCCATGATCGCCGGCTCCGATGATGCCCGCTATACCCCTCGCGATCTGGAGTACGTCCGCGACCTCGGCTTGGTCGCAGCCGCAGGCCCCGTCCGCATGGCGAACCCGATCTACGCCGAGGTCGTGCCCCGCGATCTGACCCTCACCCAGCAGTCGGTGCTTGAGAGCCTCATCTCCCCGACTTGGTATGTCCGCAAGGACGGCAGCCTGGACCTTCCGAAGCTCCTTGAAGCGTTCCAAGGCTATTTCCGCGAGAACTCCGATTCGTGGCTGGAGCGCTACGGACACCGCGAAGCCGGGCCTCACCTGGTGCTGCAGTCCTACCTGCACCGCGTGGTCAACGGCGGCGGGCGCATCACTCGGGAGTACGCCCTCGCCCGCGGGCGCAGCGACCTGCTCATCGAATGGCCGCGGCCCGGCGGCACGCTGCACTCCAACCCGAGCAAGCACGTCGTCGAGTGCAAGGTGGTCGGCGACCGCTCCGGGCCGGAGCGCGTCATCGGCGAGGGCTTGCGGCAGACGGAGTCCTACATGGACCTGTGCGGCGCGGAGTCGGGACACCTGGTGGTCTTCGACATCCGCCCGGGAAGAACCTGGAAGGAGCGCATCTTCAGGAGGGGCCCGGAGCCGGGCCAGGCGCCGATCACCGTGTGGGGCATGTGAGCCCAGCCGCGAAGACCAGCGCGAACCACCGGCACGCCACTCCTGGGACCGCCGTCGATGCTTGCCCCGGGAAGCCTGGTTCAGTTCCGGGAGGCTGCGCGGCCGGCTTGCCATGCCGACCCGGCAACGTTCCCTGCCGCGCTCGCCTGCGCCATCTCACCCGCCACGGGCCCCCAGATGTCCGCATTCGCCCGTCGCCTGCGGCGGGAAGCCGAGCCCGACCCTTGCCGTGTCCGTTCCAAGATCGCTCGGGGAGGCAGTCCGGAACGGAAGCCGCCAGCCGCTGGGGGCTTAAGGCAGGGCGATTCTTTTTTGAGAGGCCAGAGCTGAGCATGGTGGGAGAGGGAT
>JAPPMC010000158.1 GCA_028819235.1 Bryobacterales bacterium | reverse complement strand
TGTCTGCACGACGCCTGCTGGCTTGGCTCCCTACCACCGTTGCCAATATAAGAGGTGGATGCGTCGCACCCTTGGTCCATGCCATTGGTGCGGGGAGGCGTAACATCGCTGGACTCTTCTGTTCGCTCGTGCGGGCACGAAGCGCACGGTGGGCAAGAGCGCGGTCGGCGCCGGGCACCCCTCCGTGTTGAATTGCACACCATTCGGGCGTCAAGCCAGACTGATCGAAACAGATCAGTTGACGCCCGAACCGCGGGCAAGACGACAGCGCCTCACCTACAAGCAGCTCATCGTCGGCAATGGCCGGGACTCGGGGGCGCGGGCGGCGTAGTCGGCTTGACGGATCAACTTCCGGGGCTTACTGTTGCGTCGCGCCTAGGCCACCTAAGCACAACCACGCCATCATGCCCGTCAGCCAAGACCTTCCAGAAGGGCATCGGGCTGCAGGGCGGGCTGCGATGGATCGGGCTGCGCGTAGGGGCGGTGTCCAGCTTCCTGACCATCGATTGACCCTGTATCCGGCGCGCGTCGAGGGTGTGGAGCCCAAGGTCAACGCTCTGCGCCGGCACTTGCAGGGAGATCGCATGCTGGTGGAACTGCGACATATCGCCGAGCCTGAGTTGACCCGTATCAGTCCTCCACTGAGGTTGCAGCCGCGCCCGCCGAATGTACCCAGGGCTCCTCCAGGCAAGAAAACACTTGATGGGCCTTGGTCGCCCCCCTGCAACTCCGGCATCCTGACATCAGAGACCGGTCACAAGGCCTGACAAGCAGTCCCAGCCATATCTGCGAGTTGGACACCGTGGGCCAGATGCCGAACATGCACAGTGATAGAGACAAGAACCGCCTCGACCCCAAAAACATCTGATCGCTGTCGACTACGTTCCGACCGGGGCACGTCTGCGAGGCGTTTCTAGTCAGAGCACGATGATCTAGGGAGATGTGCCATACCCGTCGCCCCTGCCTAGCACGACCTGACACCATCATCCAATCCGGCTATCTGCGCATATGACAGGGATTCTGATAAAATTTCTCGCGCGCGACGATGGCGTTGGAAGTCGATCGTGTTATGATAAACGTGATAAGGGCTGGAGGAGACACCCTCCAGCCCTTGATGAGGCTCAGTGGCGAAATGGGAACGCGTCCCCCTTGCAACGGTGATATGAATCGGTTCGATTCCGGTCTGAGCCTCCATGTCATGGAGAAGGAAGATGGGCCTGCCTAGGAGGGGGGAGCGAGTTCTGATGCGATTCCCCAAGGGTTCGACTCCCTTCAGGTCCACCATTCCCTTCTCAGCATGGTACTCATCATACCATTTCGATCACGCAAAGCAACAAGCGAAGGAATCTTGAATATGCAGCAACTCCCCCTGGAAGCCCTCGTAGCGGAGTCTGACTCTTTGGGGCGAAAAATCGAGCGTCTCAGGAAAGCTCTGACAGAGGCAGAACACACCCATGATGCGATGCAGGTTGTAATCAAGCACTTTTCGGATCAATCACAAAATGTAGTCCAGCCGAACCTTGACTCTGGTATCGATCCAGAGCACTTGCGAGGCATGGACCTAGGCTCCGCTCTGATCCACATCGCAGAACACAACAACGGTCAGTTGAGAAGCACGACCGCCCGGAAGCTTCTTGAGGCGTCAGAGATTCTCACTGGACCTCATAGCGCAAATGCTATCTGGACATTCTTACAGTCGTCTGAGAGATTCGAGAAGGTAGCACGAGGAAGGTACAGGTTGGTGGATGCCGAAGGAGATTGAGACGCGATCGCAGATCCTGCGTGAGAAAGCCTGCCGGGACGTTGCAGTGATGTCCTTCTAGCGCTTCCACCGGCAGTGAAATCCTCGTCACGTGCTTCCAGCGACTCACCGTACGCTGAATTCCGGTAGAGTCGAGGAGAGGCGCACACACTAAGGTGGTCCTACTTGTTTGGACCACGGATCGACAAAGTTAAGGTGGACTTCGAGCCTTCGTGCACTTGCCGACCGGCGCGATTGTAGCAGGGTCGAGGGAGGGCTTGGCTCCGTGGGGCAGGCCCTTTCCGCCGTATCCTCCCAGCGCCTCCGGCAGCGAGAGAGAATCGCAGGTTCAAGAGGGTGGCGTCGGCAGGAGCCACAAGGACTGCCGACCCCGGATCCTCCAGCCGCCGACGGAACGCCTCGGCCTTCCCGTTCAGACGCATTGCGCACAAGGGCTCCCTTGTGGGTAGCACAGGCATGATCGTTCCTCCTCGCTGCTGACGTGCACTGGCTGGAACAGGTACGATCCTGGCTGGCCTCATACGCGGCGATCCGTCGCTGTTGGCCCTGCGGCGGCCGGCAGGGGACTATTTCTTCTCGGCGAATTTCTGGATCGCCTTCGGAGCGAAAGCTGCGACGAGGAAGTATAGAACAAGTTCGGTCTTGCTCTCGCCCGAGCCCCATCCGAACACCTCGACGGCCGCCAAGGCCGCAGCGACCGCCAGAGCCAGGAGAGACATCAACCGCATCGACGACACGTTGCCGCTGTCGTCAGTGATGAATCTGGTTGCGGGCTCCGGCGAATTCTCAGTATCCATTTCAATCTCCTGCCTGCCGGTACCTTTGCCTCGCACGACGGAACCACCGGCTCCGGTTCCATCGCTCGACGACGATCATAGGACACGGATGGGGCGTGCTCCGCCGACAGCCGGACCGAGTACTGAAGGTACAGATCCTGCACCTCTCCCGGCCTGCCTTGCGCATCCAGGCCCGGAGGCAGGTCCAATGCACCTGTCCGGATGAGTTCCCACACTGCCTGCAACCTCGCCCGTGCATGCCAACACAGGACTCGCGCCTGAATTCGTGAAGCCCAGCGTCTCTGTTGCGAACAGGCGTCGGCCAGCTGCTGATTGACCGTCTCGTGGCCGGGGGCTCGCATGGGCAGGCGTTCGAGGCTCTCCAAGCGCCGGCCAGTACGCGGCTCTGACGCGGGATTCAACACCAGGGCGAATCCGGCACTGCTATTGCGCAAGCGTCGAGAGTCGGCGCTGCGCTTCCTGCGGGATGCGCGTGTGCCGTTCACGAACAACCAGGCCGAGAAGGACTTGCCGAGGATGAAGCTGCGCATGAGGATCTCAGGAACTTTCCGGTCCGAGCAGGGAGCGCGGGACTTCGCCACGCCGCGAAGCGTGCTGTCCACCGCGAAGCAGCAGCGCCTGCACCGCATCCACGTCCTGATGCAAGGGCCGTAGGCCCTACAGGCGGGCGCGAAATACTGACCGAGGCTCACGGCACCGGCCATCCGCTTACGGGATCCACCGACCTTCCGACGGTTGCACAAACCACACACTCCAAGGAATCGGTGCCAATCTCGCGGGCGAGGAAACCTAGGCGGTCACCTCATCTCCAGTCATTGCAGCGAAAACACGATCCGACCAAAGAACCCGGGTTCCGACCGGAATAGCGTGACCGCCTGGAGCGTGCCGCTGCCCGGGAGTTCCCGGGCATCCTGCTCGCAACACGACGCGAACGGCGTTCCGCGCGAGGCGCCGCAGCATCTCGCTAGGCAACGCGAGGCCTTCAACGGCCGGCGCGGACTAGAAGAGCCGGATCTTGGCCACCGAGTGGTTCAGCGGGAGGGTCTCGGCATCGCGCAGGAAGGGCGGCGGCTCCAGCTTCTGCTCCCCGTAGAGCTTGAACCAGGCCTGCCCCGTCCCCGGATCGACGCTGATCAGCGCGTACGAGCTGTCCGCGTACAGCGCCAGCCGCTGGAACCGGTGCCCCTCCGCGGTCTCCCCGTCATCCGCCGCGCCCGCGCTCAGCACCCACGACAGCGGCCGCCCGATGCCGTACGTGATGGCGCTCGACGTGAGCTGGTAGATGCGGCGGCCCTCCCCGTCGTCGATCGAGAACACCGCCGACACGTGCACGTCCCCGCTCAGCACGCACACCCGGATCCCTCTCGCCGCCGCCCCGAACAGCACGTCCAGCAGCGCCGCGCGCTCCTCGTCGTGCAGCTCGTGCTCCCAGGAATCCCGCAGATCGTCTCCCAGACCGGCCTGGTCGATCAGCCACCGCTCGTCGGCGTTCACCAGACCGGCCCGCGTGTGCAGGACGGGTACCGCCGACACCACGAACAGAAACGCCGTCTCTTCCGCGTCCAGCCCTTCGGCCCACGCCGCGAACCGGTCGAACTGCTCCCGGCCCAGGATGCGGAAGCTCGCGCGGCCGATGTCGCGCTGGCCGCGCCCGTCCAGCACGTAGTAGGCGGCCCCCCCCTCGGCGGAAGGAGTAGTCGAGCGCTCCGTCCTCAGTGGGCGGGTTGTGGCTGTGCTCGTACTCCTCGTACGCCTTTCTCGCCGCCCGGAACATCCGCTCGGCCAGCTCGCGCCCCTCGGCCCGGGTGAGGCCCTTCTCCTCCAGAGCGGGCAGCATCTTCACGACGCCGTCCCCCTCGCCGCTCTCGCCGAGATCGTGCGACCCCCAGCCGTCGCCGATCTCGTGGTCGTCCCAGACCCTGTAGGTGGGGAAGCTGTCGAACACCTCCTGGACGCTCGCGAAGCCCCAGTAGCCGCAGTAGATGTCCCCGTACCAGGTCAGCATCGCGGCCTCGTCCGGCAGCAGGCTTTCGCCCTCCCTGCACATCCTGCGGTTCAGGAACCGCCAGATGTCCAGCGTCGGCACGCCGTCCGTGTAGCACTGGTCGCCACCGGCAATGACGAGATCGATCTGGCCGGCGTGCCGCCGCAGCGTTGCGCCGAGGTAGTCCCACATCTCCAGATTGCGCACCTCCGTGCGCTTCCCGAACAGGCCGCTCTTCCTGTAGGGCATGTGGCAGGAGAAGAGCGCGAACTGGAACGGCCTCCGCGCGTCGTACGCAGGGGGCGTGCGGAACCCGCGCAGACGGTTGTGGCCCAGCAGGACGCGCTCCCCGTCGCGGAAGTGCAGCAGATACCCGTAGCGCGTGTCCGGAGCGAGGCCGTCAAGGTCAACGACGGCTGTCGTGTCGGAATCGAGACTCTCGATGGCGAAGTCCTCCCGGCTGGCGCCGGGGACCAGGGCGGACGCGTCATCCACGCTCAGGGGCACCTGGCCGAGGCGTTCGCGCATCGCCGCCCGCTCGGCGGCATCCGCGATCTCCTCCTGTGGAAAGACCAGCAGCGCAAACCGCCCGGTCCTTCCGGTCCGCACCCACAGCCGCGCGCTGGCGGGGGTAGTGTGGCCCACGATGGCCCCAACCTCCAGCGTCGGGTTGGGCCAGGGTCGGTCGGTCTTGAAGGCAAAGGAGTCAGTCATTCCCGTGCAACCAATCTAGCAGCACGGGGCCTTGCCGCAATCCGGCTCTCACATCAGTCCGCTTGCGAAGCTGCAGCACGGCCCCACCATTCGGCAAGCTGCGTGGAAGAGCATTGCGAAGAGCCGTTGGCGGTCCGCAAGCGGCCAGCCTTGCCCCACGGGCGCACGGCTCCGGCAACTCGGAGGAGATCCCCTTCGAGCAGGGGCGAGGAGCGACATAAGGCGCTCCGGAAGGGGGCTCCATGCGAATCCGTGAGCAAGCCGGGACAGCAGTAGCGGCCCCCGCCCTGCGAGATTGCGCTTCGCCTGCATGACCGATAACCGGCTAGGGCTACCGAGTAGTCATAAATCGCACTGACAACGTTCCAGCCGGCTGC
>JAPPMC010000128.1 GCA_028819235.1 Bryobacterales bacterium | reverse complement strand
CGCTACCAGTGGGCCGCCGGGCCCGTCGTGGCAGGGGTTTTGGCGCGAGCACGAGCTGACTCATGCGTCGCGCCAACTCGGGATACCGTTGGCCGAGGCGCTGTGCGGACGCCTCCAGGTCGACCGCCAGCGACGCGACCTGCCGGGAGTTGAAGACTACATCCCGCTTGCTCAGGTATGCGGCGAAGCCGTGCTCGTCGGTCTGTCGCTCAAGCGCCGTCACGAACTGCTCAACCCGAAGGGACATCCATTTCGCGAATTCCGCACTCTGCGTCGCGGCGAGGGTTGCCGACCACACGTCCAAGTAGTAGCCGCCGTGGCGCGGGAACATTCCGAAGTCGGCCCAGTCGCCGATGTCGGGACGGTCGAACTCAAACATGGGTGCGTGCCGACCGTAGAGCAGGCGATCGCCGTGAGAAGCGACCGCACCCCGCCATAGGCCGCGGCTGAATCGCTCCGGCACGGTCCATCCCCCGGGGCCCGCCTTGGGCTGCAGCGCCAGGAAACGCTCCCACAGTGGCCATCGGCTGTCGAACTCGTGCTTGCGGTCGAACGGATACCCGTAGTCGGCCCGTTCACGGCGAAAGTCCCAGCCGGAGTGCTCGCCCCAAGGCAGCAGGCCGTTGTGCAGGGGAGCGTGGGCCAAGAACCAGCGCAGCGACGCGTCGGCCGCGTCGTTATACCGCGACTCGCCGGTGGCAGCCGTGAGCGAGTAGAGCAGCTGGTACAGGGCGACATCGGAACCCACGTCTCCGCCCCTGTACGTAATCTTGTGCGCGCGGTTGTTTCCTTTGTAGATGTTGGGCAGATTCGTGACGGGCATCCGCTGAAACGGGCGGCCCTCAGTGGGGAACACGGCATCGGGCAGCAGCTCGGGCGGATCGGTCCGCAGCAGCATCGACGCGAATTGGGGGCTGTGCTCGCGGCCCCAACGGTCCGTGCCAGCCACGATCATCTCGTCGGCGAACCGGCGGGCCATGCCGCCAAGGTCCGGGTCCCCGGCGGTCAGGCCCGACACCGTCAGAAGCGCCAGAGCCGCTGCGGGCGGGCGTGTCATCCAGTCTCCAATTTCGCGGATCCTAGCACTCGGCAGGCCCTCTGTGCCACCGCTGAAGCACGAGGCCTGATCTGCCTGCGTCTCCGTCCCTGCCTGTACGAGCGGCTGCGCGCGGCAGGCCGGCCTGGGGGCCGCACGTGCCTTCGGCGGGGGGGAATCCAATGTCTCAGGCGCGAAGGCCGGCAAGTCCGGGCGGTCAGATGCCACGCTCCGATGCGGGATGTCGAGGCCCACCGGCCAGACGATGCCATTGTTAGGATCAGGGTCGCAGGTCGTCGTTTGCCCAGTTGTTGTAGCAGTGCGGCATCACTATCCCGGATGCGCGGCCGCCGTCGGCCCGGTCGCCTCCCCAAACGACGATCTCCCTTCCGGGCGCGTCGGGCGGCAACATCGAGAATGCCAGCGGTGTGACGTTTGGGACTGGGCGGGTGGCGGGGCCACCGAAGTAGTTGCTGATGTTCGGCTCGTCGTGCACCGTGCAATGCTGCCAACCCCTCGCCTCTGGATGGTCGGGCGCGGCAGACTCAGTTGTGGCTTCGGGATAGACTCGCGCGATCGACTGGAAGTGCGGGTAGGAGCGGTTCGCAAGCCGTGTCCAAACTTTGCTCCCAGCTCATTGGTTTGAAGTCGTCCGTGATCTCCTGCAGGGCCGAGAGTGCACGAGGCCGCAGTCACTACGAGAGTTAACCCCTCAGACCTCTGTCGGCCTCCCTAGCGCAGTGTGTTGAGCCGCCCAGCCGCACTGATCCGGGGTTGATTCTGACGATGCGGACCGTTCGATAGTTCTGTTCAACGCCGATCCGAGGATTCAGCTTGCCGGGGCCATCGGTCGAACCATATAGCGAATACGGTTTCCTCGTGGCCAATCACCGCCGTCTTCGGCTACTCGGCCCCATTGCCACTAGAATTGGCACGTGCGAACTTGGATTCTATCCGGTCTTGTGCTCGTCCTCGCGGGTTGCGGCGGACCGGAGGCAGACGTGTCGGGCGAGCTCAAAGTCTGGCATACGGTCACGCTCGCCTTCGACGGGCCTGAAACCTCCGAAGCGAGCGAGCCGAATCCCTTCACGGACTATCGCCTAGACGTGACCTTCACCGGACCTGCCGCCGAGCTAGTCGTACCGGGCTTTTTCGCCGCCGACGGCAGGTCCGCGGAAACATCCGCTGAGTCAGGTTCGAAGTGGATGGTACGGTTTGCACCCGACGCCGAAGGCAGGTGGCGCTACCGCGCGTCGTTTCGGACGGGCCGGGGGGTAGCGCTCTCCGACGACCGCGGAGCCGGCCAGTCGACGGCATTCGACGGAGCGACCGGCGAATTCATGGTTGCACCGTCCGACAAGCAGCCTCCTGACTTCCGCTCACGCGGACGACTCGAGTACGTCGGCGAGCGCTACCCGAGGTTCTCTGGAGACGGCAGCTACTTCCTCAAGGGCGGCGCGGACAGCCCGGAGAACCTGTTGGCCTACGCAGACTTCGACGGGACTCGCGACCGCGATGCCGAAACGGGGCGCCGAGCGGCGTTCTTGCACCGCTACGAGCCGCACCTCCGCGACTGGCAGCAAGGCCATCCCTCATGGCAGGACGGAAAGGGCAGAGGATTGATCGGGGCGCTGAATTACCTGGCGTCGGAGGGTGTGAACTCGATCTACTTCCTGCCGCAGAACGTCACCGGAGATGGCGACGACACTTGGCCTTGGATCGACCCCGGCCCCTTCGATCGATTCGACGTGAGCAAGCTTGAGCAGTGGGAGATTGTCTTTTCGCACGCTGACCGATTGGGGATACTGCTGCATGTTGTCACGTCGGAGACGGAGAACGATCACCTCCTCGACGATGGCGATCTGGGGCCTGATCGCAAACTCTACTACCGAGAACTGGTCGCCCGTTTCGCCCACCATCCCGCCCTGATCTGGAACCTCGGGGAAGAAAACACGAATTCCACCGAGCAGCGCAAGGCCCATGCGTCCGCTCTGCACCGGCTTGATCCATACGACCATCCTGTTGTCATGCACACACACGCGACCGTCCAGCACCACGAAAGGCACTACGCGCCCCTGCTCGGATTCGAGGATTTCGAAGGCGCGTCAATGCAGATCCGAGAAGACCCGATCGTCCACACCGTGCTCATCGAATGGATGCGAAGATCCAGCGAGGCTGGCCGGCCATGGCTGGTGTCCTTCGACGAGCAGCGCACGGGTCAGGATGGCGTGGCACCCGACTCGGAAGACGAGTCCCGGCACGACGAGCGTCGCGACCATCTCTGGGCGACTCTCATGGCCGGAAGCTGGGGGATCGAATGGTACTTCGGATACATGTATCCCCACAATGACCTCAATCTGGAGGACTTTCGCTCACGCTCTCGAATCTGGTCGATGACCCGCCATGCCATCGAGTTCTTCCACGGCCACCTGCCGTTTCATGAGATGCTCCCAGCCGATCATCTCGCGCCGAACAGCGATGCCTACGTGCTCGCTAAATCCGCCGAGACTTACGCCGTCTACATTCCCTCCGGCGGAAGCGCAAGCCTAGACTTGGACGCCGAAGAGGGCGAGTTCACAGTATCTTGGTTCGACCCGGCCGAAGGGGGGCCCTTGACCAATGGCGTCTCTGTGTCTGGACCGGGAATGGTTCAGCTCGGGCCGGCTCCAGGCGATGCCGCCAAGGACTGGGTTGCGCTCGTGCGTCGTGCACGAGACTGACCGAACGCGCTCCATGACCGCCGATCCGCCCTCTGAGGAGCGAGCGGCGGTCTCCGTGCGAACTGGGCTTCTCAATGGTTGCAGGGGGATGGCCGTCATCCACCAGTCGTCCATTGGTGGTCTCGATCAGAGGCGAGATGGGCTTGCAACGATACATACCGCAAGCCTTGGATTCAGAATCGACGAAGCGATAGGCCGACAATTGTCATGCTTCCTAGTGAAACCTGCACAGTAATGCCCGAAAGCTCCGGCACTACTAGTCCAAAGTACGGGCTGTGGCCCCTTGCCCCAAAGGGAGCGCCGCGGATTGAGCGTCTGTTGCGAGGTTGCCGCCAGCAGGACCAGTGCGCAGTTACGCTATCGCTGGCTCTTGGTTTCCTCGCCCAGGTAGCGAGGTTACGACAACGTACCCGCCGAGCCACCGCAGAAGCGGAGGCCCCCGTCGGCCGTCGTGTTGTCCCGGTGCATGCCTGCTCGGACCCACGACTATGGGCATGTGCGAGAGGTCTGCCGCGTGTAGCGTCAGGTCCTCAACAGCGAACAACAGCAATGCGTGACAGCAATGGAACCTCCTCGTAGTGACACCGCCGATCCACTTACAATCGCACCAGCGCTCGGGCTCCGACCGGCCCGAGGCGCCTCGCTCCCCATGACGACGCGACTGGCCTGGCTCGCCGCAGTCACAGCGATCGCGGCCTGGGCGCAGCAGCCAGGAGAGGCGGCTGCCAGACAGGCGTTGTTCGGCTTGCTGAAGTCCTCGCCTGACGTGCCGAGCGTAGAGCCCGAAATCCACGGCAGGGTGACCGAAGAGGGGCTATACGTCGAGGACGTGTCCTGGAGAGCAGCAGACGGCGAATCCGTTCCGGCCTACGTCATCAGGCCCGTGGGAGAGGAAGGGCCGCTGCCGTCCGTCGTCTGCCTTCACGGCTCCAGCGGTAGCCGCGACTCGATGACGACCAAGGAGTTCGGGACGGGAGAGTGGACCCGCCCTGGCCGGGACGGTCCGCACATTAGGATGCTGGGCTGGGCGAGAGAGCTGGCGCGCAGGGGCTTCATGGTCTTGGCCATGACCCAGCGAGGGCTTGACGTCCGCGATCCGCCAATCAACGTGCAGGCCAACGCACTGCTCGTCCAAGGCCACACTGCCATGGGGCTGATCATCGGCGAGATTCGTCAAGGCCTGACGTACCTGACTCAGCGCGGAGACGCGGGAAAGATCGGCATTACGGGAATGTCCTTCGGGGGAATCACCGCCTTCTACACGTGGCTCGCGGACGATCGGGTTGCGGCAGCCGCCCCTATCTGCGGCGGCGTCGGCTCCGTGAGATCGTTCGTCCGACAGGGCCGGCTGTCCTATCACGGCACCTACTGGTGGATCCCGGACATGCTCAAGTGGGGAGACCACGGGGAATTCGCCGCCGCTATGGCACCGCGGCCACTGCTGGTCTGGGCACCTACCTCCGACGTCGGAATGCCTAGACACGGGGTCGACCTCTTCCGGGCGCGGGCCGAGCCAGCTTACGACAGCAAAGGGGCCAGCACAGCGCTGCGAATCCTTCAGCCGCCGGGCGGACACAGCTTCAGCGCAGAGGCGTTCGAGGCGATGGCCTCATTCTTCGGTGAGTTTCTTCGCTAGTGCTCGCGCCAAAACCCCTGCCACGACGGGCCCGGCGGCCCACTGGTAGCGCCACCGATCCTCTGGAATCGGGAGTTTTCGTGTTTTGTTCGTGCGATTGAAGCCCCCAGAATTGAATCTTGAGCCCTCGGTGCTGCCTGACCCGATCTGCGTGCGCACTGCCCCCGTCAGGCCCTCTTCTCAGGGCCCTCTAGCGGTCTATTTCTGATCCTTAGGCTGCTTGCGCTCGCAGCCGCGCCCTGCCCGTGCCACACAAGCAGACCCTATCCGCCCGTGATGAGAGTCCCAAAGG
>JAPPMC010000109.1 GCA_028819235.1 Bryobacterales bacterium | reverse complement strand
TGGTGTGTAACGGAACATCAACCCCTATATGTCGTGGTCTCTTGGCGAACTCCAGCGAAGGCTTAACACTTGTATTGGTCAGGAGGCTGAGCCCGTGCCGGCCGTGTGTGTCCTGCTTGGGGCCGGGAATCTCGCCCCGCAGCAGTCGTGCGGCCTGTCTCTACCGCCAATGGACCGTTCGGATCGAGTCCCCGCATTCCGACCCGGGCAGTCAGGCGGTGGGCCTTCCTCCAAGGCGGGTGCGGACTTGTGCCAAGCCGGCCGCTGGGCGCCTCTGCGTCTGCCCTGGTCGCGCTGAAGGCGGTTTGCCATCGCTGGGCGCAAGGATTCCCTGAATCAATCGAGAAGCCCAAGCCGAGCGAAGGTGAGAGCCGCCACCAAGACCGACCTGAGCCTAGATCGTGGATGAACGCGTGGCGGACACCGTGCAAGGCATCGCAAGTGTCGTGAGGTACCGAGGGCGTAGCCCCAGCGCGGTCAAGAACCGGCTCCCTCGGTGGCCCGGGCATTCAGGTCCCCGCTGCCTTGCCCACAGGCAGCTACCGCCGAAGATGTGGGGCTCAACGTCGCGCCGGCACTGTAGCCCTGGCCAATCCTCCGGACGGTGCTATCGCATCCCGACTAGCCCGGCAGCGCAAGACAGGAAGCCCAAAGGCGACCGTGTTTGGGGACCTTGGCAAGAGTCCTGCAGCCGTCAAGTAGAATTGGAGGCGTACGGGCGCCCGTAGCTCAGCTGGATAGAGCGCTTGCCTCCGGAGCAAGAGGCCGCAGGTTCGAATCCTGCCGGGCGTACCATCCACTCCCGTTGCATAAACGGTCGGCTTGCGCAGCTCGTTCAGCGGTTGTACTGAGGGATCGGGCCCCGCAACTCCTGCCACGCGACGTCGCACGCTTCCAGCGCCTCGCTCGGTAGGGGATCCTCCTGCGAAGCCGCAATGTTCTGTTGCAGATGGCCGAGTCTCGACGCGCCCAATATCACGCACTCCGCCCCCTCGCGATTGCAGATCCACCTGAGGGCGAATTCGGCAAGCGGGATGCCCATGCCGTCAGCCGCCGTCTTCAAGGCCGAGACTGCACGGAAGTACTGGGTGTGCCAGTAGCGCCGCAGGTACATCTGGTTTCCGTCAAAGCGCGTGCCAGGAAGCGGGCCACGCCCCAGCGATTGCTTGCCGCTCAGCAAGCCGCCGGCTAGCGGGTTGTAGCAAACGTTGGCGACCCTGTACCGGCGCGTGAATTCGACGTACTCCTGTTCAACATCGCGAGCCAAGACGTTGTACATCGGTTGAGCCACGGCCGGGGCCTGGTAGGCGCTCGTTGCGGAGATCGCGGCAATCTCCGCCATTTGCCAAGCGGCGAAGTTCGACGTTCCGATCCAGCGGATCTTTCCCTCGGCACGCAGGTCCTCGAGGGTGGCGAGGGTCTCCTCGATCTCCACGGCGCGGTCAGGCTGGTGGAGATAGTAGATGTCGATATAGTCAGTGCCGAGGCGGCGCAGGCTCTCCTCGCAAGCCCGCCGAACCGCGGGACGGCCCAATCCGCCGTACGCCCCGGTGCCTTCGCCCATGTTGCCGCGCACCTTCGTGGCAAGAATGACCCGCGATCGGCGCTTTCCAAGGACACGTCCCGTGATCTCCTCCGACAATCCGGCGTTGTAGACATTGGCGGTGTCAAGAAAGTTGACGCCACGGTCTAGGGCGTAGTCGACCATCTGGGCCGCTTCCGGCTCCGAGACTTGGGATCCGAAGGTCATGGTCCCCAAGCAGACACTAGAGACTCGCAGGCCGGTGCCTGTCAGGACGGTCGTTCTCATGGCATTCCTCCACGGGCGGGCCAACGAACCATGCGTCGCGCGACACTGCCGAGTCGCCGCCAGACCCTACCCTTAATCAGTCTTCTTCCCTCTACCGGCGTACAGGGTTCACGAACGCGCCGTTGGCCGCGACGTCCCATACTGCAAGCCGTGCCCAGTGCCAGCCGGGCGCCCGGACCTTCCACTCGAAGGACTCGTCGGCGAACTCGCCCGATCCAGAAAGGTCGAATACGTGGCGCTGCGTCCCGGCTCCGTCGCCCCAGACGATCTCCGCGAACTGGAGCGGGAACGTCCCCTTCACCTCCACGGACACTTCGATCTCGTCCTCCTCCCCGCCGATGTTCCACGACGGCAGCAGCACCTCGCCGGTCGTCACGAAGAACTGGTTCTCGCGCATGGCGTCGATGAGAGTTCCGTATTCGCTGAACCGCGGCAGGCGGTCCGCCCGCACATAATTGACGTTCATGTGCGCGTAGACCTCGTGGGTGTGGTCGAACTGGAACACGTCGACCTCCCCAATCAGTCGCTTGTCGAGGCCCCAATTCTGCATGTCGTCGAGCAGCCGAAGCGGCCGCTCCCCGAGCCGCGGTGACGAATGGTCCGCAGGCATGGGCTTCCAGCCCGCCCCGAAGTACCGCGCGTCGCGGAAGTGCTCGGTCTCCCGAATGGCGTCCGGATACCCAGTTGAGCCCTTCGTGCGGGCGTGCGTCTGGTACATCCAGCCGTCTTCGCGGCGGACGAGCTCGAGCATCTCAGAAGCGTCCGCTGTGCTGTAAACCGTCCCGTGCTTGGGGTGTTTGGAGACAAACTTCCCGCCCTCTGGCCGGTTCATCCACCAGTAAACAGGCTTGGGGAACACGAGCGCCCAGTGCCCGCCGAGATGCACGTTGGCCTCTTCCGACGGGATCAGCAGGAACTCCCGATCCGAGATCCGCCGGGACATGCGGAAGAAGCTGTCCAGCTCCTCCAAGCGCAACTCGGTCAGATCACGCGGGTGGCCATCTCCGTGGAAGTCCATGATGATTGCCGCATCCACGCCCATTGCCTGCAGCACGGTCTTGAAGGGCGGCACCCAGTCCGGATCCTGTTCCACCGCCTGGACCGTGTACGCCAGATGAAAGTGCGATGCAACCGACTTGAAGCCCGCAAGCTCCGGGTAGCGGTCGCTGTTGGTGTAGCGCAGCGCATCCTTGAGGGCATCCTCGGGAGAGGCGTCCCCCAGTACCAAGAAGAGCGACATCGCCTGTCTGCTCCCCGGCGGGGCGTTAGCCCACGGGTAGAACTGCCAGTTCGTGTCGCGCAATTGGCGGATCCCGAGCGAGACGCGCCCGCGCCACGATCGGTGCCAGTTGTGACCAAGGTTTGAGGTGAAGTCGCGCGGGAAGAAATACTGGTGGGGAGCCGGAATGGCCGCCACGCTGCCCTGCCCGGCTGCGGTGGCGAGGGCGCGATAGCGCACCTTGTACGGCACGCGCTCCGGTTGCAGACCGTTTGCCTCCGCTGTCTGCAGGCGGCCCTCGGTGTCGTAGTACGCGAAAGGCGTGAGCATGTTGCGGCCAGGCTGCGCCTGCTCGCTCGCCGAAAACTCAACGCCCGCATCGTAGTAATACGCCACGTCTTGCTTGTCGGTCACCGCCACCGCCTGTTGGAGGACCATCCTGGATCCGGCGAAGAACGTGTACACGACCTCGCCGCGGAACGGGCCTGCTGAGAAGCCGGCGCAGTGCACGCGCAGCCGCGAGCCGGCGACCTCCACGCGCAAGCCAGCCAGGTCCAGGGCTCCAAAGTGCGCCGATGTCCCCATGGGATGCGCCGGAGGAAAGTCGAAGAACGCGTCCCAGCCCTTGCGCCGGATTCCGGTCTCGACGCGGTAGAAGGGGCGCGCGTCCCGCAGGATCGCTTTGCCGCCGGCACTCACGGAGGCCAAGAGTGCCTTCGACGGATCGCGGCTGAACTCCGCGCGCCATACCACTCCTGCGGAGTCCGACCACTCGACCGCCAGCCGCGGGCCTTCGACGACGGCCTGGACCGGACCCGCGGTGTAAGCGTCCATGTCAACTGGCACGTCAGCCCCGTACGCGGCGGCAATGGCGGCCAGGCTCGCCACGACCGTTCTGTGCAGTAGCATGGCGCCCATCTTACCGAAGGCCCAGACACGTCGGGCATGCTCCGCGGCTCTCAATGGCGCTTGGTGAAGTGGATCCTAACGGCTGAACAGGACCCCACCCGCAGGCGAGAGATCCGCGATCTTGCGTTGTCGGAATGGGCAAGTTAGCATTGCCGCCAGGATGGCTGACTAACCTCCCATGGGAGCTTCGCTCGCACGCTCGATCAGCTGAGGAGGCTGCACCTCAGACCAACGCGGACCGCCGTTGAGGCCCCCCAGCGTTAACGCGATCTCCACCCTTTCGCGGAGACAGGCAGGCCGGAAAGTTACGCGGCTGTCGGGCCCATACGGTAAGTCACAAGGAACGGGCCGAAGGTTTCTTGGGGCCAGTGCCCGGCTCAGTCCCGATCCTTACGGACGACCGTGCCGCACAAGGTAGGACTCGGCCCTACGAATCTCGCCCGCGCGGACGGGTTCCACTTGATAAGCTCCGGAGTCTCTCCTCCAATGCCCGCAAGCTCTCCTCCGCGATTGTCGCCCGCTCTTCGGCGGCGGCTGCCCGATCCTCCGCAGAAGCTGCCCGGCCCTCTGCGACAGTTGCCCGGCCCTCCGCAACGGCTGCCCGGCGCTCAGCGGCAGCTACCCGATTCGCTGCGGCGCTTGCGCGCTGCTCCGCGATCTGCCGCCCCCGGCTAGCTTCCTCTATCGCGCCGTCGAACTCCTCGCCCGTCAGCGGGTCGGCGAACACCACCACCGTCGCGCCGTCTCTTCGCTGAGTGCGGAGATCCAGCCCCAAGACCCGGCTCCGCAGGTACTTGCCACCTCCCGGTCGCTTGACAACCTCCAACGGGCCATACTTGCCCCTGTAAAGCGCGTAGCCCTCCAGAGCAGTCCCCATCAGCGATCCTTCTGGGTCCAGTCTCCAGTATTCGCGCACGCCGATGCTGGCGTACTTTAGCGATTTGTCGCGGGCGTCTTTCTCCGCCGTGGATGGCGACGCTACCTCCAGCACGAAGTCTGGTCCCTTCCGTTCCTCCCAAACCCTCAGTGAGCTGCGGTTTCCGCCGCGCCCCACGCCGAAGACCACCTGAACGTCCGGCTGCAGCCATACCGTGTCGTCGCCACGCTTGTAGTACACCGCCAGTTCCATGGCCACGAGTACGTCCTCGCGGTCGCGGAAGTGGTTGCGCAACGCGTCTGTCGCCTGCCTGACAGCGTCCCCGTGCCAGACGCTCTGCGCGATCCAGTGCCGTTCCGGGTACTCGACGCCGTCGTGTTCCCGCAACGCCGCATCGGCAGCCGATGAAGCCTCGACGGTGCGTTTAGGCGCTGCGATAGCCGTGACCGACATATCGGACCCGAAACCGCGTAAGCTCCGGTTCTTAGCCATCGTACGACTGCTGGAAGCGCAGTCCCCGTAGTCGAGAGCCCAGACGGAGACATCTGACCGCAAGTGAGTGATAGGCGTGCGCCGGCCCGGGTCTGATGGCTCTGACTGCATCTCGTCGGTGCTGGCGTGCATCAGCGGCCTAGAGCCGCAGCGGCTTTCTGTGTACGGCAAGTGGGCCGACGGACAGGATGGCTTCGCAGGACGGACCCATTGCTCACTGCCGCGCGCTCGCCAGCCACACCACCTACCTGCTACCTGCGAATGTCGCGCAACGGTGCCCGGCCGCGCCTTCCCCAGCGGCAACAACAGCTCTGCCCGCACTACCGCCTAGATCACTTTCCGCCGTCAGCACCACCTGAACAAGTGTCCGCAGCGCGTCACGCGCATCGCAAGCCAGCGATTCCACGACCCAAGCCGCAAAGACGAAGAGCACTTTTTGCTCTTCGCAGCCTATGATCAAGCGCTCGGCATGGGCCGACGGCCCGGAGTCGGCGGACCGCGAAGCCGATCCACGAATACCCGAAATGCTCCAAGTGGGGCCATTGTGGCCCAGATCCCCGTGCAAATCCCCTTGCCGGGCGACCGTAGCCCGAAGTACACTGCTTAACGGGTGAGAAGTCTATCCGTGACCCGTACTGCGCTGATCCTAACCTCGCTGACCGCACTGCTGGCTGCAAGCTTGGCGGCGGCGACACCTCCGCCAAACTTCAAGGACGAAGTCGCCCCGATCTTTGAAAACCGCTGCTCCCAATGCCACGGGGACAAGCAGCAGGTTTCGGGCCTGCGCGTCGACAGCCGGGAAGCGATCCTCAAGGGAGGCTCGCGCGGACCGGCAATCGAGCCCGGCAACTCTGCAGCGAGCCCGCTGTACCGGCATGTGGCGGGCCTAGCGGAGCCGCGCATGCCATTCGGAGGGGAGCTCACCGACGCTGAGATCTCCACGCTGCAGCGCTGGATCGACAGCGGCGCGGAATGGACGGTTGAGCCGCAACAGAAAAAGGTCTGGTGGGCATTCAATCAGCCCGTACGCTGGGACCCGCCCGACGGGCAAGCGAACCCCGTAGACGCTTTCTTGGCGGAGCGCCGTGAAGAAGCGGGAATCCGTCCCGCACCGAGGGCAGATCCCCGGACCTTGGTGCGCCGGGCCTACCTCGACCTGATCGGGCTGCTTCCGCCTCCAGAAGTCGTCGACGCATTCGCCGCGGACCCATCCGCGGAAGCGTTCTCGCGGCTCGTGGACGAGCTCTTGGACTCGCCGCGCTATGGCGAGCGCTGGGGGCGTCACTGGCTTGACGCCGTGCGCTATGCGGACTCTTCCGGCTACGAGCACGACTACGACCAGCCCCACGCCTGGCGCTACCGCGACTACGTGATCCGCGCGTTCAACGACGACAAGCCCTACGACCGCTTCGTTCAGGAACAGCTGGCCGGAGACGAGGTGGAGAATCCCACCTTCGACTCCCTCACGGCCACCGGCATGCTGCGCGTGGGGCCTCGCGTGCTGTTCCGCGAGAAGGACAACCCGCAGTACCGGTACAACTACCTCGACGACATGATCGCGACCACCGGCCGGGTCTTCCTCGGCCTGACCGTGGATTGCGCCCGTTGCCACGACCACAAGTTCGACGCCATCTCGCAGATGGACTACTACCGCACCATGGCGGTGTTCTTTCCCTACATCCGGTACGAGTTCCCGCTGGCCGATCCCGAGACCGTCCGCCGCCACGAAGCCGCGACGGCCGCCTTGACGGCGAAGATCGATCCGCTCGAAAAGCGGGTTGCCGAGATCCAAGCACCGTACCGACGCATGGCCCGTGAGCGGGCTCTAGAAGACTTCCCGGAGGACATCCGCATCGCCGTGCGAACACCAGAGAACAAGCGGACGGAGGGGCAGAAGCTGTTGGCTGCGCAGGTGACGACCATGAGCGTCACGGGCTATGAGGAGTTCGTGTCGGCCGAGGATGCCGAGACTCTGGAACACCTCAAGCGCGAGATCGAGCGCCTCGAGGGTGAACTCCCGGCCCCGCTGCCCACTGCGATGGGCATCCGTGACGGGGACTATCGGTTCGCCCCCGACGGCCTCGGCGACGAGCCGCAACCGGGCAAGGGCGACCGGCAGGACTTCAGCGGCATCACGGGGACATGGCTCCCGGTTGCCGGGTACCAGCCGCCGCAGGCCCATTTCATGCCCAATGCCGACTACCGCAACTTGGGCGATCCAGTCCAGCCTGGCTTCATCGAAGCACTGGCAACCGGTACCGAGTTCCAGCCGGCCCTACCCTCGCACCGCGTTTCCAGCGGGCGTCGGCTTGCCTTGGCCAAGTGGATCACCTCGCCGGACAACCCTCTCTCGGCGCGCGTCATGGCCAACCGCATCTGGATGCACCATTTCGGGGCCGGCATCGTCAAGACGGCCGGCAACTTCGGAGCCATGGGCACGCATCCGACCCACCCGAAGCTGCTCGACTGGCTGGCCACCGAGTTCGTCCGCAGCGGTTGGAGCATCAAGAGCATGCACCGCCTGATCATGTCCTCGGAGGGCTACCAGATGGCCTCGGCCCACCACGACCCCGTAGCGGCCAAGGCGGATCCTGAGAACGACCTGCTGTGGCGATTCCGACATCGGCGACTCGAAGCCGAGGTGATCCGCGACGCCATCCTGCAAGCGGCGGGCAACCTCAATTTCGAGGCGGGCGGCCCGGGTTTCTTCCCGCCGATTCCTGAGGAAGTGCGGGAAGGGTTTCCTAAGGGAAAGTGGGAGGCAAGCGATCCCGGACCCGAGAACTGGAGGCGGAGCGTGTACGCGTACGCCAAGCGCGGACTGCGGTACCCGCTGTTCGAAGTCTTCGACCAGCCGAACATGAACGTCACGTGCGAGCGACGCACGACGACCACGGTGCCGACCCAGGCACTGACCCTGCTCAACAACGATTTTTCGCTTCGCCAGGCCGACGCTTTCGCCAGTCGCCTAGAGGAACTGGCGGCAGACGACCGCGGGCGCGTCCGGCAGGCCTACCGCCTTGCCCTCGGCCGCGAGCCCAAGGCGAGCGAGATGGAGGCGAACCTCGAATTCCTGGAGCGCCAGCGCGCTTTCCACGACGGGGACGTCCACGCGGCGCTGTTCGACCTGTGCAGCGTCATCCTGAACCTGAACGAGTTCGTATATGCCGGCTGACAATCGCTTCCTGTCCCGAAGGGACTTCCTGTTCCGAGCCGGCGAGGGCATCAGCGGAATTGCCCTCGCCCACATGTTGCAGCAGGACGGCCTGCTGGCCGCCAGCAACCCGTGCGACGTTGCCGGAATCGAGTCGCCCACCGCCCCGCGCAAGCCGCACTTCGAGCCCCGCGCGAAGGCGGTCATATCGCTCTTCATGAGCGGCGGCGTCAGCCATGTCGACACGTTTGACCACAAGCCGATGCTGGAACGGCACCACGGGAAGCCGCTCACCGGAAAGGGCAAAGTGCGGGTGCGGCAGGGATTCCCGGGGCCGCTGATGCGCAGCCCGTTCGGGTTCAAGCCCTACGGAGAGTGCGGAAAGCTCGTCTCGGACTTGTTCCCCCACACCGGAGCGATGGTTGACGACATCGCCTTTGTGCATTCGTGCAAGGGCCGGTCCAACGACCACGTGCTGGCGCACTACGAATGGAACACGGGCTCGGTCCTGATGGGACACCCGAGCGTCGGCAGCTGGGTGACATACGGCCTGGGCTCGGAAAACCAGAGCCTGCCGGGATTTGTGGTGATCTACGACCACCGGGGCGGGCCGTTCTCCGGCCCCGCCAACTGGAGCAGCGGCTACCTGCCGGCCACATACCAGGGCACTGTGTTCCGCTCACAGGGGGATCCCATTCTGGACATGCGCCCGCCCAGCGAATTCATCTCGCCCGAGCAACAGAGGGCCCGGCTTGACCACTTGGCCCGGCTCAACAGCGAGCACGCGGAACGGCACCCAGGATCGTCGGAGCTGGCGGCGCGCATCGCCTCGTACGAGCTGGCCTACCGAATGCAGGGATGCGCTCCGGAAGCCGTCGACGTTGCCCAAGAGTCGGAGGAAACCAAGCGCCTGTACGGCATGGACGACCCCACCACGGAGCCGTTCGGCAGGCAGTGCCTGCTGGCGCGCCGGCTGGTGGAGCGCGGCGTACGCTTTATCCAGCTCTACAGCGGGGCGCTGCGCCAGCAGAACATCGACACTTGGGACGCGCACAGCAACCTGATAGAGAACCACACGCTCCACGCCGGAGAGGTCGACAAGCCCATCGCCGGCCTTCTGAAGGACCTCAAGCGCACTGGCCTGTTCGAGGACACGCTCGTGGTCTGGCACTCAGAGTTCGGGCGGATGCCGATCTCGCAGCGCGGGCTTGGGCGCGACCACAATCCTCACGCCATGGTGACCTGGATGGCCGGCGCGGGCGTGCCCGGCGGCCAGTCCGTAGGAGCGACGGACGAGTTCGGCTACAAGGCGGAACAGCAGGTGCTGACGTACCACGACATGCATGCGACGATCCTGCACTTGCTGGGCATTGACCATACAAGGCTGACGTATTTCTTCAATGGACGCCACATGCGCCTGACCGACGTGCACGGCGACCCCATCCCGCAGCTGGTGGCATAGGCCAACGTCCGCGCTCAGGCGGACCGGGCGAGTTCCGCAGCGCGCACCGCTCCGCTAAAACACCGTCGTTGCGGACGAGCCGGAAGCGGGCAGCCTGACCGGCACGTCCGGCCAGCATCCGCAATTGCGCATGGGAAGTGCCCTCACCCGAAGGAGTAGGGCTCGAGGCTTCAGTCTCCGTCCCGTTCCTCGTCCTGTTGCGCCGCCAGTCGATTGATCACTGACAGGTCCTCCAGTGTGGTGATGTCACCGGTCACTCGACTCGTCGTCACGATCTCGCGAAGCAGCCGGCGCATGATCTTGCCCGATCGGGTCTTGGGCAGCGCGTCGCTGAAGCGGATCTGCTTTGGCCGGCAGAATTTCCCGATCTGTTGCGCGACCCAGTCCCTGAGTTCCGCAGCGAGCTCGTCCGTGGGGTCGTTCCCCCGAATGGGCGTGACAAAGGCGATCACAGCCTGCCCGGTCAGCTCGTCCGGCATTCCGACCACCGCCGCCTCGGCCACAGCCGGGTGGCGCACGAGGGTGGACTCCAGCTCTGCCGTGGAGAGGCGGTGGCCGCTGACATTCATGACGTCGTCGACCCGCCCAAGCACCCAGATGTAGCCGTCCTCATCCCTGCGGGCGGCATCTCCCACAAAGTAAAGGCCGGGCATCTGGCTCCAATAGGTCTCAATGAAGCGTTCCGGGTCGCCCCAAAGGGTCCGGAACATCGACGGCCACGGCTTGAGCACCACCAAGTAGCCCTCGCCACCAGGCTTGACCGATCTCCCCTCGCCATCCACGACGTCCGCAGCAATACCCGGCAGGGGAAACGTCCCAGAGCCCGGCTTCAGGGCCGTGACGCCCGGAACAGGCGAGATCATGATCGAGCCGGTCTCGGTCTGCCACCAAGTGTCCACAATCGGGCAACGCCCGCCGCCGATCACGCTGTGGTACCACTCCCAGGCCGACGGGTTGATCGGTTCTCCCACCGACCCGAGCAGCCGCAGGCTCGACAGATCGTGGCGGCCCGGATACTCGTCGCCGAAACGGATGAAGGCCCGGATGGCGGTTGGCGAAGTGTAGAACACGTTCACCTTGTAGCGGTCGACCAAACTCCAGAAACGGTCTGGCTCGGGATAGTCCGGCGCCCCTTCGTAGATCACTGTGGTTGTCCCCACCAGCAGCGGGCCGTAGACGATGTAGCTGTGTCCGGTAACCCAGCCGATGTCGGCGGCGCACCAGTAGATGTCGTCGTCCTTGATGTCGAAGACCCAGCGCATCGCCATTGACACCTGCAGCTGGTATCCGCCGGTCGTGTGGACGATGCCCTTGGGCTTGCCCGTCGTGCCCGAGGTGTATAGCACGTAGAGCGGGTGCTCCGAATCCAGCTCTTCGGCCGGGCATTCGGCTGGCACGCCTGCGTACAGGTCATCCCACCAGGAATCCCGGCCTTGCCGCATGGTGATCTTGCTGCCCGTGCGGCGGTAGACGATCACGTCCCGGACTCCGGGGCAGTCCTCCAATGCCTCGTCCACGGCCTGCTTCAGAGGAACGACCTTGCCGCGCCTCCATCCGCCATCGGCCGTGACCACGAGACTGGCGTCAAGGTCGAGAATTCGGGTCTTCAGCGCCTCGGACGAGAAACCCGCGAATACAACGCTGTGGATGATTCCGAGGCGCGCGCAGGCCAGCATTGCGATCGGGAGTTCAGGCACCATCGGCATGTAGAGGATGGCGCGATCGCCGGCGCGGTAGCCCCGAGCCTTCAGCACGTTCGCGAAACGCTGGACTGCCTCCAATAATTGCTGATATGTCAGCTCCCTCCGATCGCCGCGCTCGCCCTCCCACAAGATTGCCGGACGGTCGCGCCGCTCCGTCTCGCAGTGGCGGTCCAGGCAGTTGAACGACATGTTGGTTCGCGCACCGACGAACCACTTGTAGAAGGGATGCTTTGAATCATCCAGCACGCTATCCCATTTGCGGAACCAGCGCAGTTCGCTCTCAGCCAGCCGTTCCCAGAAGCCCTCTGGGTCCGAAGCCGCCTCGGAAATGAGGGCTTCATAGTCGGCTCCGGCCCTGAGATTGGCGCGCTCGGCGAACTCTTTCGATGGGTGGTAGAGGTCCATCACGTGTCTCCCATGCTCGGTCGTGCTGCGGGGCGGGCGCTGCCCTTCGCAACGCGAGCGGGCGGTCGCTTCATTGGCTGGGCGTGCTGGACTGCGACGACGTCACCAACGAATCAAAAATCCAAAGAACTTGCTTCCGATAGACGTAGGTGCGCCGCAGATGGTCGCGAAAGTCAGGATCGTACTCGGGCAGCCTCATCCATTTAATGAACACCTTGGGCGGGACGTCGATCTGGGCGCGCAGCGATTCGACCGGCTGGCCCCTCAGGAACATCCCGAAGAACATCGCAGCCTCCCGTTGCGGCGACCGGAATTCGCGCTCGAGCTTGAGCTTCACGACCGTCCATCCAATCGTCGGCTTGCAACCGAAGGTAACAGTATAGGGGTTTGGCCCCGCCGAACCGAGCAGGATTCGGATGGTCCGCGGCAAGCCGTGAAATGACGCTCGCGCGGAGGGATTCACTTGCCGAGAGACGCGGTGCAAATCCGGGGGTCGAGGGGGAGCGGCGTTCCGCCTGACCGAGGTGACCCCTTCAGGAGTTCCCGGATTCCGGGCGCTGCGAGCGGCCAAGAAGCCGCAGTGAGGAAGGACGACAGCCACGCCGGTTCGCAGGGCCGTCAGCGACGTGGCGGCAAGGGCGTCCGCGGATGACGACCGTGCCGACAACGACTACGGACGCAGACGGCCCGTCTCCGCAAGATGTGTCCGGTCGTCGCTAGGCGACACTGGTCTAGGTTGTGATCTTGCTCCGACTGTTATCCGCTACCCATGCAGGCCTGCAGAGCCGATCGTGTAGGAACGGAGTGCCCATGGGAGGCCCAGATTGCAGTTGAGGAGGTTGACTATTGGGTGTCCGGACTCAACGATGTACAGTCGTGGCTCAGGTACAGAGTGAGAAGAGGCACTGGGAGGAAGTCGTCCGCGTTGGATGGGAATCGCCCACAACGATGCCCCACCGAGTCGGCATCTGAAGTCTTGAAATCCCTTCGGATGCGGGTACGCACGCCGCACAAACATCTCCGCCAAACAGAACTGGCGGAAGAGTTCAACACCAGCCACTGTCTCCTAACCAGCGACATGCCCACTGTGCTGCGGGAACTGCGAATGCCGCCCGATTTGCAGAGCGCCAGAGGGGCCGGACTCTAATCGTGATCGATACGCCAGGTTGGTCGTCGGAGGGCACGAACACACGATCCGCTCAGCGTTGGCACGAACCGCCGGCGATCAACACTACGGATGGCATTGCCCAGATCGGTGCACGCGGGACGCCTAACGACGACCCGGGACTGGCCGCGCCCGCAAGCGATGCCGCACTCGGTCGGTCTCAGGAATCGCCACAACTTGGGCTTCTCGCACGGCCTGGCGCGACGATTGGTTCGAGGGTTTTCGGATCGGGATCCCGTGGCGTGGGGAATGGCGACCACCCCGACCGTTCTCCAGCCCAGGACCTATGGCCGGGAGACTCGAGCTCCCTGCTTCCCCTTGGGCCGGACGCGGTTGCACTGACGTTTGACGATGGGCCGAGCAACGAGACGCCCGCATTCCTGGAAGCCCTGAGCAGGATGGACGTGAAGGCCGCGTTCTTTGTCTGCGGCCGCAACGTTCGGCGGAGGCCTGAGGTCGCCCGCGCCATCGTAGAGGAGGGCCACACGATTGGCAACCACACCTTCTCTCATCCGGTCCTTCCGCTGTGCTCCCGCCCGCGGATTGCCCGGGAGGTGGTGAGCACGCAAGAAGAGGTCGAGGCTGCGACGGGTGCGCGGCCAAACCTGTTTCGCGCCCCATACGGTCTGGCGGCGCCCGGCCTCGAACGGATCCTCACAACGGAGGGACTAGTCGCGGTCGGCTGGACCGTCATCGGCAACGACTGGAAATGGGACAGCGCTCGAATAGTGCGCCGTGTCCTGCGGCGCACGCGCCCGCAGGCCGTGATCTGCCTACATGACGGGGACCGCGCCCAGCCGACCGCGGATCGGTCAGAAACCCTACGGGCCGTTCTTGAGATCGTCCCCGCGCTCAAGGACCGTGGCTATCGCTTCGTGGCCCTGCGCAGCGAAGCCGCTAGCGGGCGAGCCAACCGCCGTCGATGACGATATCTGTGCCCGTCAAGTAGCCCGAATCGTCGGAACAGATGTAGACGGCGAGTGTCCCGATTTCCTTCGGTCGGCCCCAACGACCTAGAGGGATGCTGGCCAAGAACTGACTGTTCTTCTCCGGATCTTCAATCAGCGGGCGGTTCATTTCCGTCGCGAACGGGCCCGGGCTGATTCCGTTGACCGTAATGTTGTGGGGAGCCAGCTCGAGGGCCAGCGCTCTGGTGAAGCCTAGCAATCCAGCCTTGGTTGTCGAATAGCCTGTGCGGCTGGGGAGGGAGACGTGCGACATGATCGACGTCATGTTTATGATCCGGCCCCAGCCGGCCTTCTTCATCCCGGGCACCAAAGCTCGCGACATCGCGAACGGGCCTGTGAGGTTCACCGCGATGATCTCGTTCCACTCCTCAAAGGACATCTCCTCGATCGTCTTGCGGTTGTTGATGCCCGCATTGTTGACAAGGATGTCGCAAGGCCCTAGAGTTTCCCTGGCGAACTGATTGGCTTCGTCTCCAACCGTCTCGTCCGTCACATCGGCGGTCATGTACTCTGCGACCCCGCCTCGTGCGCGGATCCCACGGACGACTTCGCTGAGCAGCGCTTCATCTCGGGCAATGAGAAGCACTTTTGCTCCGGCGGCGGCCAACGCCTCGGCCATTTCTCGCCCGAGGCCCTTGCTTGCGCCTGTTACGGCGGCGATATGGCCATCGAGGGAGATCTTGCTCATTACGTCACCGGTCCGGCCCGGTGAGGGCCAGAATGCCTAGGATACCAACCGTTCCCGACCCAGGCTGCGGTGCTCCAGCCGAGTCGACGCCAGGCTCAACGTAGCCAGCTCTCTGTCAGGTAGAGGCGGAGAAGGACCGGATGCATCAGCGTGTTGACATCATGATTCTCGGCCTCAAGCCCCCCTTTCCCAAAGGTGGTCGAGGCTCGGAACCGCCTTGGAGTCAAGTACTTCAGCTCCTGGTCCGGCACTCCGAAGTCCTGCAGGTAGTCGATGCGATCTAGCACGGCAGGCACGGACTCTGGCGATCGCCATGCCAGGATCCAGCCCCAGTCGCCGAAACTCGGCACATTCTCATGGAACGGAAGAACCTTGTACCCGGCGCTGCGCAGCGTCCTGAGAATGCAAAGGAACGACTCCTTGGCGTGGTATGGGGACGTCGCCTGCATGGCAATCACGCCGCCAGCGTCCAAGGACCCGGCGAGCCTCAGGTAGAACTCCCGGCTGTAGAGCTTGACCAGCTCCACGGAGTTAGGGTCCGGAAGGTCGATCAGGACAACCCCGTAGAGCCCCTCTGCGGTGGCGAGGAACTTGTCCGCGTCGATGGTGTACACGCCGACCATTGCCGCCTGCTCGACCGCGCCCTCCTCTTCTCCGGCATAACCGTACAGCGGAACAGTCCCGGAACGAACGCTTGGCTCAGCGGCGACGTCAGCCAAGACCCTGGCGTCAGCGAATGCACCACCGTTCAGTTCCGTCATCACATCGTGAGTAGCCGCGAACCGGATCATGTCGGGGTCGATGTCGACCAGCGTCACGTGCTTGACGCCGTCGTGCTTGAGGACCTCGCGCAGCGCCAGCCCGTCGCCTCCGCCCAGGATCAGGACACGGCTGGGATCTCGGGCAAGGCGGAGCGCTGGGTGCACCAACATTTCGTGGTAGATGTGCTCGTCCAGACTGGAGAACTGCAAGTTTCCGTTGATGTACAGCCGATAGTCGACCGGGTTGGGGGACGCGGTCAGCACTAAACGCTGGTACTTGGTGGTCTGCGAGAAGGCGATCGGCTCGGTGTAGAACCTCTGCTCGAACAGCTGGCTCCAGTCGCGATTGCGTGCATAGCCGAACGTCAGGGCACCTGCCGTGGCCGCGATCAGGCCGATCGCGGCCATTCTCCGCGACGCCGCTCCGTGGAAGGAGAAGTAGGCATAGGCAATGCAGGCGACCGCAAAGTTCATCCCTGCGACGAAGAAGCTGGTTTCGGTCAGCGGGAAGTGCCTGAGCAGAACGTACACCCAGACCACAGCTCCGATGAACGCTCCCAAGTAGTCCGTGCTGAACACGGCCGCTATGTTGGATTTCAGCTGCGGGACGTATGCCCGATTAATGCGGAGCACGAGCGGGATCTCTAGCCCGATCAGGAATCCGATCGCCAGCACGAAAAAGTACTGGACGGCCACGTAGTGCATCTCCATCGTGGCGTATGAGCCGTAGACGGCGATCGGAGCGAAGCCACCCAAGAGCGCCAAGGAAACCTCGACAATCAGGAACTTCTCGACTAGGTGTGCGTCCGACAGCAGGCGCTGACAGACCCCAGCCACGCCCATCATCAGCATCATCAGCGAGATCGTGACTGAGAACTGCTCGATGCTGTTGCCGAGGATGAACGTCGCGACGGTGCTGAGGATGCACTCGAATACGAAGCCGCTCGCCCCCGTCAGGAACATGGACAGTGCCAGCAGGGCGGTGGCCACGCGCGGCTGGACTTTCGCTGTAGCCGGCAACGCTCTAGGATGCCCCGGGCGACTCTGGGGCCGGCACTTGGCGGCCCTGCACGGGGCTGTGACAGGGGGCGCGGCGTCCAGTTCCGCGCGGCTTCATGCTACCACCGCAGTTGGGCACACTTCCATAACTGATTCCCTACTGTCCGCATTCAGTGCCAACCAACGCGGGCTGAGGCAGAGCTGTGTAGCGCGCTGCTCGGCGGAGTTCCAGCACTGGTTGAATCGCCGCTAGGACTTGACCGCTATGCTCCCGACGCTGCTGTAGACGACGGCGATGCCGCTGCCTCTGCCGATCCCGCGCTGGAAGCGGGGACTGGCCGGAGCTGGCCCCCCTGGAACGTGCAGCGCCCTCTATTGGCATGCAACGGCGCATCCGGGCGGCCCGCTGCCCGCGGAGAGACAGCCCAAGGTGCCCGGCGGCGAACGCTGCCACCAGCCACCTCAGCCCCTATTGCTTACGGTCACTTTCTTTGCCTGACGTGCCCCTGCCCGCCACCAAACAAACGAAGATCCCACCCCCTCCCGGTTGTCTCCCGGGATACGGCCAGTAGGGAATCAGGATTGGTAACGGAGCACGGATGCAGTGCGACTTGGTTACACAATGACGCGAGTTGAACTCACAACAGGGCCCTCAGCCATTGCCACGAGCAGGGAGGGGCCCGTGCCTCGCGAGAATCTGCTTAGGATATAACCGTGTTGCTCGCTGGCGGGGCACAGCAGATGAACGGGCCGGTGCACTTTCCTGTACCGGTGAAGCTAGTCGTTGCCGGGCTGGCAGCGGCACTCTTGCTCTCTGTGCAGGGGAGGCTACATGCACAGCAGGCTGATGTGACCTCCTCCGAGAGTTCTCCGACGTTGGACCAGCGTCAATTCCTCGATCGTTATTGCGCGACCTGCCACAGCCAGCGCCTGAAGACCGGGGGACTGAGTTTGGAGCACCTAGACGTGTCCAGGCCCGCGACGCGACCGGAACTATGGGAGAAGGTGGTGCGCAAGCTGCACACGGGCCTCATGCCGCCTCCCCAAGCGCTGCAGCCACCTGAGGCCCATCGTCGCAAGATGTTGACATGGCTGACAGGGTCGCTGGATGCGGGGGCTGCGGCAAGCTTGAATCCTGGCCGCACGGAAACGCTGCGACGGCTGACTCGCACCGAGTATCAGAACGCGATTCGGGACCTCTTGGCGCTTGACATCAACGTCGCCTCGCTACTGCCGGCCGATGAGAGCGGTCACGGGTTCGACAACGTCATCGTCGGCGATCTGTCGCCGACGCTCCTGAACCGCTATATCTCAGGTGCCCAGAAAATCAGCCGCCTCGCGGTCGGGACGACGCAGTCTCTGCAGGGCGACATCATTCGAGTGGCTCCGGATCTGACACAGGAAGGTCACTTGCATGGGCTGCCGCTTGGCACGCGAGGTGGCTTGTCGGCCTCCTATACGTTCCCCCGGGACGGCGAGTACGAGGTCCAGATCCTTCTCGCTCGCAATCTGACAGGGACCGTCAGCGGGATGCGCGATGACCGTCCGCACGAGTTACTGGTCCTGCTCGACCGAGAGCCTGTCAAGACCTTCACGATCCAAAGACCGGCCAGAGGCGACGACTCCCTATTCAGGCAGGTCGCTGCGGTCGACAAGGATCTGAAAGCGCGCTTCGCGGTCACTGCCGGTCCGCACGACCTCGCCGTCACCTTTGCCAAAGAGGGGTCTTCGCTTACCGAGACACTGCGGCAGCCCGCGCTAGCCCGCTTCAACGACAATCGGTATCCGCGCACTGCGCCAGCTATCGATCAGGTTCTGGTCACCGGGCCATATAGTCCCAAAGGCCCCGGGAACACGCCGAGCCGCAGGCGATTGTTTGTCTGCCGACCATCGGGACCGGAGCGGGCGCAGGAAGAGGAATGCGCGAGAGAGATTCTGTCGAAACTGATGCGGCGTGCCTATCGACGCCCAATCGCCGAATCAGAGCTCGACGGCCCGATGGCCTTCTATCGCGAAGGACGAGCCGAAGGCGACTTCGACTCCGGCATCGCCAAAGCACTGAGTGCTGTGCTCGCCAACCCGCTGTTTCTGTTCCGCGTCGAAAGCGACCCAAGACACGTGCCGGCAAGCGGCATCTACCGGGTCGCCGATGTTGATCTGGCATCGCGATTGTCGTTCTTCCTGTGGAGCAGCATCCCAGACGATGAGTTGCTCGACGCGGCCGTCCAGGGTGAACTGAGCCAGCCGGGGGAACTCGAGAAGCAGACGCGTCGGATGCTCGCCGATCGCCGTTCGATGAACCTCGCGACGAACTTCGCCGGACAGTGGCTACGGCTGCGCAATGTCGAGGCGGTCCTTCCGAGCGCCAACGTCTTTCGGGACTTCGACGACAATCTGCGGCAAGCCTTCAGGAAGGAAACTGAGCTGTTCTTCGATAGCGTGCTGCGCGAGGATCGCAGCGTTCTCACTCTCATTCGATCGGACTACACGTTCCTCAACGAACGCTTAGCCAAGCACTACGGAATTCCCGGAGTTTACGGAAGCCGGTTCCGCCGGGTGACCCTTCCCCCCGGAAGCGAACGCGGCGGCCTGCTGCGGCACGGCAGCGTTCTGTCAGTCACCTCGTATGCGACCCGGACATCACCTGTGCTGCGCGGAGTATTCGTCTTGAGCAATCTCTTGGGCGCGCCTCCTTCTCCTCCACCACCCAATGTCCCCGTGCTCGACGAGAGCGCGGTGGCGGCCGATCTCCCGATGCGAGAGCGCCTGGCTGCGCACCGCAGCAACGCGGTGTGCGCGAGCTGCCACCGCACGATCGACCCTGCTGGGTTCTCGCTTGAGAACTTCAATGCAGTCGGACAGTGGCGCGACCGGGAACTAGGCGGGAAACTCCTCGATGCATCGGGGAGTCTCCCCGGCGCGGGGGACTTTCGAGGGCCTGACGGGCTCGAAGACGCTCTTCTGGACCGTCCCGAGTTGTTTGTCGCGACGCTGACGGAAAGACTTCTGACTTTCGCGCTGGGGCGAGGCGTGGAGTACTACGACGCGCCGGCCGTTCGGAGAATCGTGAGAGACGCTGAAAAAAACGATTTCCGGTTCTCTTCGCTGATTCTCGGGATTGTCCAGAGCCCACCGTTTCAAATGAGAAGCACGCAAGGCAATGAACCGACCGCGCCTCGTGCGATCGCAGGCAACCTATAGGAGCAAGAAATCATGACGTTTCTGACCAAGAAGGCGATTCCCAGGCGGGCGCTCCTGAAGAGTGCGCAGGCTGGTCTGGCCATGCCGCTACTAGACGCCATGATTCCCGCTGCCACGGCATGGGCCAAGACACCCGCGAAACCGGTGGCGAGGCTCGGATTCGTGTTTGTCCCGATGGGATGTGATCATTCGCGATGGACCCCGCCGGGCCAAGGAAGGCTCGATGAGCTTTCCCCCATCCTGAGCTCGCTGGAGCCGGTCAAGGATCAGGTGACCGTGATCACCAATATGCGGCTGCCAAATGCCTATCCGGGTACGCATGACACCTCCAACTCAGCGTTTCTGAGTGCGGCGGTCGCCAAACACACCGAGAGCTCGGACTACTATCTGGGCACGACAGCCGACCAGATCGCGGCCGAGCAGATGGGCCGCGATACCCAGGTATCCTCACTCCAACTCGCGATGGACCTGACCCCGCTCGCCGGTGTGTGCAACAACGGGTACTCCTGCGTGTATCAGAATTGTCTCTCGTGGTCGTCGCCGACGACGCCCCTACCGTCCGAGGCCCATCCGCGTGTCGTCTTCGAGCGTCTGTTCGGCGAGGGCGGCAATTCCGCCGAGCGCCGAGCGGCGCTGCGCGACCGTTCAAGCCTACTGGACTCGTTCACCGGGAGCATCGCAACTATCAAAGGGCAGGTGGGCGCTCCCGATCGCTTGCGCCTGGACCAGTATCTCGAGAGCGTTCGCCAAGTCGAGCGCGAAATCGAGCGCGCCGAGCGAGCGGTAGCTGAAGACAAGATGCCGGACACCGATCGGCCGGTAGGAGTCCCCGCAGCGTTCGCCGACCACGCCAGGCTCATGTACGACCTGCAGGTATTAGCGTTTCAGGCGGACATCACCCGCGTAGTCAGTTTCCAGTTCACGCGCGAGCACAACAATCGGACGTATCCGGAGATCGGCGTCCCGGAGCCCCACCATCCGACCAGTCATCACGGAAACGATCCGGAAAAGGTATTGAAGATCGCAAAGATCAACACATTCCATGTATCGCTGTTCTCAGATTTCCTCCGGAAAATGGACGCCACTCCGGACGGCGACGGGTCGCTCCTCGATCATTCGGTCTACCTGTACGGCAGCGGCATGGGAAACCCGAGCCTTCACGATCACGAGAACCTTCCGATCCTGGTGACCGGCGGCGCTGCAAGCGGCCTGAGGGGCGGTCGCCATATCAAGTACGAGGAGGGAACTAATCTGGCCAACCTCCACCTCACCTTGCTCGATCGTGTCGGCATCCGTATGGATTCGTTCGTGGACAGCACCGGGAAGGTCGAAGACCTCTTCGAACTAACCGACATTGCATAGGAGACAAACCCATGTGCTGGCCTAGAATCGCTGGAATCGTGCTCTTGGAGCTGTGGCTCGCGAGTCTCACTGTCGCAGCATCGCTCCCCGATGCCGCCGAGCAAAGCGATTGGGCAAGTGTCCGGCCCCTCCTCAAGACGGGAGTCGACGTCAATGCCGCGCAGTTGGATGGGACCACTGCACTGCATTGGGCTGCGTATCACGATGATGCCGAGATGGTTGAGTTGCTCGTGCGAGCGGGTGCCAACGTGAACGCTGTGAACCGCTATGGCGCGTCGGCCCTCGCGGAAGCCTGCACCAACGGCAACGCCGCGATTGTGAAGCTGCTGTTGGAGTCCGGCGGCAACGCGAATACTCAGATGAAGGGTGGGGAGACAGTCCTCATGTTGGCTGCCCGGTCCGGGAATGCTGCAACGGTGAAGGCGTTGCTCGCATACGGTGCTGCCATCGACCGGCGAGAGCGGCTCGGCCAGACGGCCTTGATGTGGGCGGCGGCGGAGGGCCACGCGGAGGTCGTCCGCGTTCTGATTGAGGCAGGCGCCGACGCGAACGCCCGACTCAATTCCGGGTTCACGCCGTTCTTTCTCGCTGTCCGCGAGGGCCGCCTCGACGCCGCGCAGGCTCTTCTCGAGGCGGGTGTCGACGCGAATGCGATGATGCAGCCCGCCGAGGGCTGGAAATTCAGGGGGAGAGCGTCGGCCATGTGTCCGTTGCAGATAGCAGTTCTGAACGGCCACTTCGAGCTTGCGATTGCGCTGGTCGAGGCGGGTGCGAATCCCAACGACGTTCGGACCGGATTCACGGCTCTCCACTTGATTCCCGGAGTGCGCAAGCCGGATTCAAACGACATCAACGATGGCGCGCCGCCGATGGGAGCCGGCCTACTGTCGAGCGCCGAATTTGTGCGCGAGATCGTGAAGCGCGGCGCTGATGTCAATTCCCGCCTGCCCAGAGGCACACAGGGATTGCCCGGTACAACCTCACTTATCGCTACGGTGGGAGCGGCCGGGGCGACACCGCTTCTGTTGGCCGCTGATCGCTCCGACGTTCCGCTGATGCGCCTGCTCGTGGAGTTGGGAGGCGATCCGCTACTGCCCAACTTCAACAACACCACACCGCTAATGGCTGCGGCCGGGGTCGGCACGACGTCGCCGGACCAGGAGGCGGGCGAGGAAAGCGAAGCGCTGGAAGCCGTAACGCTGCTGCTGGATCTGGGTGCTGACAGCAACACCGTCGACAACAACGGCGATACAGCTATGCACGGCGCCGCGTACAACGCCTACCCGCTAGTCGCAAACTTGCTGGCGGAGCGTGGAGCCGATCCGGAAGTCTGGAAGAACCCCAACAAGGCTGGCGGGACGCCACTGTTCATCGCCGAAGGGTACGCCGATCGCAGCCCGCAACCCGATGTCCGGACGATCCACGCGATTACTAAGCTGATGCTGGCGGCGGGCATTTCGACAGAAGGCAAACGACCGGAGATAGTTGACATATACGAGAGGCGGTAGAAAGGTTCAAGCCTCCTGAACTGGCGAAGTGTGACGCCCGCCGTAGGGTCTCACTTCTGACTGGCGTCGCTTTCTCAATCTGAACATTGCCCAGCCTGTCCATCCGTCCTTCACCCAGGCCGACGCACAGGCCCGCCGCTTGGCCTTCAATGTCGAGCATTTGAGCCCGGATGAGGATGTGTCACAGGAAATGTTCGTCTGCGACCGAGGATTCGAGAAAGAACTCGATTGTTTCTCAACCGTGATCAGTGGCCGTGATTCGCTCCGATCAACCTTGCTGTCCGCTACAGTATGCAACGGCTGTCAATGCATAGACCAAGGCGACCCGCACCAATTCGCTGACCGCCACTTCCTCGTTCAGCGTGTGAGCGCCCTTCGCGTCCGGGCCATGAGTGATCGCGGGGATTCCCGCCCGATTCACAAACTCATGGCCATCATCCACGAATGGTTTTGCCCCGACTGGCAGCACCTCGCCCGTTCCGGCTGAATGAGCCGATTGAAACGCAGCAACGAAAGGATCATCAGGATTGATCCGATAGGCATCGCGAGCTAGGTGGAATCCACCCTCGATCCGAACGCTGTGTCGCTCGGCGACTTCCGACAGGATCCCATGAAACTGAGCTTCGGCTTCCGTGAGTGCTGTTCCCGGCAACCAGCGGCGAGTACCAGCGACGTTGCACTCGATGGGCGACTGATTGTAGATCTCGCCCGCCTCGAATCGCCCGAAGAACATGCTCTCGCGGCCAGCCATGGGATGGTTCAGTTGCTTGAGATCTTGATCGAGTTGCGCAAAGCGACGGATGATCTCGGCCCCGGCTCGGATGACGCTGGGCTGCTCGAGTCCGCCCAACATCTCATGCACTGGTTGGCCTTCGCGGGTGATCTTGATCGTCAACACCGCCATCCCTCGACCGATCACCGGCAGTGGCGAGGCGAGATACTCCGGAAGCAGAACGGCATCGCCAACGTAACCTTCGTCTATCAGCCCATTGACATGCGTGCCATCGCCCCATGGCGACTCGTGCAGGTCATGCGCGGTTAGCATGACTGCTCCATGCGTTAGCAAGCCTGTCTCGCGCAGAGCCCGCATCGCTTCGACGCACGCCGCGATGCCACCCTTCATGTCTGAGCAACCGCTGCCGTATAGTGTGCTGTCCTCGATCCGCGGCGGAACGAATGGCAGATGCACTGTGTCGAGGTGACCGTTGTATTGCAGTATCCGGCCGGGTAACCCGCTTGCGAACTTTGAGACGACAGCCGGAGCCTCTGGCCAGCCAGCTTCCGGGCGTTCGACCGGGAAGCCGTCGCGACGGAGAATTTCATCCAGCCGATTAGACACATCTGCTGCCGATCGCGTCGGACTGGGCACTTCGATCAACCTGATGGCGGTCTCGATCAACCGATCTGATTGAATCGCATCGGTCAGCTCTTGAACGACTTCCTTGTTCACGTCACAGTCACGCGTATTGCTGCCGGACAGCATACCGGAGTCGGTTAGGAGGACAGGAAGAGCCCACTCCAGCTGGCCACCTAGCGTGGCTTCGTCTTCCTGAGCGACAGCGTTCCGGACCCAACACGGACTCGGATCTCAAGACCGCTGGAACGGACTTCGCAAAACGCGGCCGATGGGGCAGACTGAACGACCATTTCCGACTGTCATGACTTTGTGACCGACGAAGCCAGCTGGCTGAACGTCTTTGCCTTCGGTGGGGTACAGCGCCGCTGGGACTGGTTCTTGGCCCGCAACGTCGAGGCTTGGAGGCCACGCAACCGATGGAGCCGGAGTCTGATCCACGCAGCATCAAGCGGGTCTCTCGGCCGGCAGGATGCGGCTAGTAGGGAATCAGGGTTCCGTAAGATTGGGGCGTGGCGGCGACCATCACGCGCAGGCGGCTCCTGTCCACCACCGCCGTCGGGGCAGGAGGCGCGGCAACCGCGGCGTTCCTGTTCCGGCGTCCGCGGCCCGTCGAGGGCAGGTTCGTCGACACCAGCCTCGAAGTGGGGGGGGCGGACCCCCCAGAGGGGGCCCCACCCCCCCCCGCCCCCCCCCCCCCGGGACCCCGCCGGCGAGGTGGTGGGGCGAATGCCCCCGGGGGGGGTTGGGGGGCGGGGGGCGGGGGGGGGGGGGGGGTTGCGGCCCCCCCCCCCGGGTGGGGGGGCCCCCCCCCCCCCGCGGCCCCCCCCCCCCACCGCACGCCGTCGGCCCGCGAGCGGATCCCGGTCGTCATAGTGGGTGCCGGAATCGCCGGCCTGTCCGCCGCCTGGCGCATGCTGCGGCTTGGATTTGGAGACTTCGTGGCCCTCGAGATGGAGAAACGCCCCGGAGGGAACTCCAGATCCGGCCAGAACTCGGCTTCCGCCTACCCGTGGGGCGCGCACTACGTACCGGTCCCGGACCATAGAATCCCTTTGGTCGAAGAGCTGTTCTCGGAACTCGGCGTGCTCAAGAACGGCCGCTGGAACGGGGCTCACTTGGCGCGAGAGCCCCTCAGCCGGCTGTTCCGCGACGGTTCGTGGAGACCCGGCATCGAGCCTGGCGAATCCGCGCCACAATCCGAGCGCGACCAGTTCGACCGATTCTGGGATCGCATGGACTACTTCCGCAAAGGGGGAGAGTTCACGATTCCGATTCGCGAACCAGGCGCGACAACCGGCCTAGACACCCTCTCAATGAAGGCTTGGATGGTTCAGGAAGGATTCTTCCACGAGCGGCTTCGCTGGTACGCGGACTATGCCTGCCGGGACGACTACGGCTGCTCGTACGACGAAGCCTCGGCTTGGGCCGGCATCCACTACTTCGCCGCGCGACCGGCGAATGACGTCGGCTACCTCACTTGGCCGGAAGGGAATGGCTGGATCGTTGAGCGCCTGGTCGAACGCGTGGGGCCTCGGCTGCGCACCGGAATGCCTGTTCGGCATGTCCGCAAGGCAGGTGGGCATCTTGAGGTCGTCACTCCACGCTCCGTGCTGCAGTGCGAGGCCGTCATCTTTGCCGCGCCGACATTCTTGGCTGGCTATCTGATGCCGTTCCTCGCCGCGGAGCTGCCGGGGCGGAGCCGATTGCAGTACTCGCCGTGGTACACGGCCAACCTTACGGTCGACCGGGAGCCGCGCGAGCCGGACGCACCGCCCGCCTGGGAGAACATCCTGTACGATTCGCCGGGCCTAGGGTACGTGATCGCAACCCACCAATCGGGTTCCGCATCGCACTCGCCGTCCGTCTGGACGTACTACCGAGCCCTGACGCGCCCGCATCCCAGCCAGGCCCGAACCTCGCTGCTGACCACCAGCTGGGAGGAACGCAAGGAGGAGGTGCTGCGGGATCTTGAGACCGCTCACCCCGACATCCGAGAGTGCGTCTCCAGAGTGGACATCATGCGCCTTGCGCATGCAATGATCCGGCCCGTACCAGGCTTGCTGACCTCGGGAGCGCTGCGGAGACTGGCAGACGGCTCGGGCACCGTGCAGTTCGCGAACTCCGATCTGAGCGGCATCTCAATATTCGAAGAAGCGCAGTTCCGAGGGGTGCGTGCGGCGGACAGAGTCCTTACGCGCCTCGGTTACCGCGACCTCGAGTACGCGGAGGCCTGACGGCGCCCTATTGGCCACACAAGCTCAGGCCACGAGCGCGCCAATCATGATGGCCAAGGCTATCTGTGTGCCGATGGTGACGGCGCAAGCGGCCACGTTCTGGTCCCGTTCGACCTCGATCTTGAGGGTGGTGTTCGGCAGGAATGCCCTGTCGATCAGCCACTGGAACGGAATCAGCAGGACCATCCCGATCGCCGCGCTGACGCAGAATCCGATTATTCCCTCAGTCCAGCCGGTGAACGGCCCCGAAATCGCGAATCCGAGCACGATCCCGAGAGTCACCAGAGTGCCGCCAAGCATGAGCCCGGCTGCCGAATTGCCCTTGCGAATCTCGTCCAAGCAGTTGAAGGGCGTCGCCCACTCGTAGAGCAGCGCGAAGGCGACCAGCGCCACCTGTCCCATCGCGAAGAAGGCCAGCGAGGTCTCCCAGCCCCCGCCCTCGCCGTGGAAGGAGCCGTACGCGATCAGTCCGGTCGCCACCAGGATGCCGAATTCCGCGAAGCCCACGGCTTCGTTGCGCCCATGCAGCTGCTGCACGTTGTGAACGTGGGCAAGCACGACCCTCTCCGCGACGACTTGGGCTATGAAGAAGAAGACCAACAGCACGGCCAAGTACTCGAGCATCGTGCTCATGTCGGCCAAGACCGCCTCCCAGCCCGTCGAGAACCGCGTCACGCCACCGCTGACGACCCCGGCCAGGCCCAGCCCGAATCCAATGCCGAGCCCGGACTGGCGCAACGCGACGGCGAGGTTGCTGCACTCCTCTATCTGGTGGTTCACCGTCTGCTCGGGCCCGTCGTCCGCGCCCGACTTCAGCAGCGACCGGCGAAACCCCCAGTCCCCGAGCCGCTTTGCGAGGACGAGCACCAGAAACACCAAAAAGGTGTCCACCGCGCCCTGCACGAGCAATTCCACGATTCCTGCCATTGGCACTCTCCCGCGCTACTTGCCGCTCGCGCCGAACATACCGCCCCTGCTCCTAGAGGCGACCGAGCGCACGGATGCAGGCGGCCGCCGGAAGCCGCCGCCTCTCGCGAACGTGGATCCTTGCATCTTGGGCGAGGTTTGCACTGATCGGCTCCGCGAGCCCCATCGGGGTGCCGCACTGCTCCCGCCGTAGAACGGCCGGTCTCCCCGATAGTCCCGCGACCACGTGTCCCAATCGCTGCGGCCGTACCGCATCGGCGAGCCGAACAGGCTCGAGTAGAACAGGTACGGCCCAGCCCACGACCAGAACGTGCCGCCCGAACCGTCCGAGACCCATCTGCCATAGTGCGGATTGCCCACAAAGGCCATACCGGGCGGGGCCGCATGCGCAAGCCTCTCGGACTCAAAGCTCCCATACGCCTTCGACTCAACGTCCATCCCGAGGTTGTCCAGATTCGCCAGGAAGAACTCCTCATTGACCGCAGTCCAGTCGGACTCCGTAGTCTGACCGTCCTCCTGAATCAGGTACTTGTGGAAGTACTTCACATCGCCGCTCTCCACCCAGATTTCACCGTTCGTGTCCCCGTCGGGCCAGCGCACGAAGGGGTCAATCGACAAGGCGTCCCAGTGCTGGCGGTCCAGTCCCGAAGCCAGCCCGATCCTCAGGCCCCTCCAGCCGCGCGACAGATAAGCCAAGGAACCGCCGACACTTGCCACTCCTTCGAAGACTTCGGAGCTGACCGGGTCGACTCGGAACTCGAGGTTGTGCAGCGCTGGGTAGTCGAATCGTTCGTTCCATGTCTGACGACGGAGCACCAGCGAGTAGTCGGCCCGCATGTCGATCAGCGTCCGCGAATAGCTGCGGTCCAATTCCCCGAGCTTGGCGCCTAGCTCGGCCGCGCCCGCGACGAACTTGTCTCGACTTGCTGCAGCCAAGCGGCACGAATCCCCGAGCAAGGCCAGATCCCCATCATCGCCACCGCGAATCTTGGCGAACTCAGCTGACGCCGACGAGGCGGCCTCCTCGGCTGCGGCGAGCAGGGCGGAGAGTGGACCCACGAGCTCGTCAATCTCCGCCGCGCGTGCGGCATGGTCGCTCTTGGCGCGACTGGCCCTGGCCTGCAGGTCCGGCTCCGTCCGATGCATCTCCGCCAAAGCCGTCGTGCACTGGTCCGCGGCGGCCGCCGGGTCACTGGCAACTTGCTGGAGGAAGTCCCGCCTGGCCGTCCAGTGCCCCGCAGCATCTCGGGCGGCGGCCAGCAGCGGATTGATCTTGGAGAGCGCAGCGCGCAACTGCTCCGCCTCACTGGTCTGGTCGCGCTCCAGCAAGGGCTGGATCTCCTGGCGCAGAACGGCATCCGCAGCCCGAATCTTGGCGCGCGCCTCGGAGAACCGATCCGTCCAGCCTTCGCTCTCCGCATATCGTTGCACGACGGCGAAGTCTTCAGTCTCCTTATACTCGTCGAAGGCCCGTTCCGAGCCGGACGTGCGTGCCGTCTCAGCCTCAATGCGGGCCGGAACCTGGTCCGCAAGGGCCACCAGATCCGAGGGCAGCCGCTGACACGCGATCAGCGACAGCGCGACGACCGCAAACAGCGCAATGTTAGCCCGGTCGGTCCGGCCACTAGCGCAGTTGTTGGGCAGGTCAGGCACTGGGCACCGAACTCTCTTCTGCTCTTCTCTCGGACTCGACCGGGCGCAGAGCGATACGGCTGGAGCTGAGAACCACCAAGCCCTCAGAAGGATAGCAATGGGCCGTCTGTGCGACCACTGCATCGGCGCGCGCTGCGGCAAAAACGAGAGTCTCCGCCGGATACTCGGCCGAGTCGGGACCGCCCGGGAATCGGTAGGTCAGGCCCACTTCGGATGGTTCCGCGTCGCAGCGGCGAATGCGTTCCCGCAGCCGCTCGAGATCTTCCTGCGGCTGTGGCCACGCGAGCGTGCGCGCCCTGAACCGGTAACGCGCCCCGCAGGGCAGCGTCCGCTCCACATCACCTCTCCCCGGTTCGACCTCCGCAGCGGGCGCCGCAGAGGGAGCCGGCCGGCAGGCCAGCATTTCGGTGAATACGGACCCACCGGTACGAACCTCGATCAGGTGGCTTGCGCCAATGACCGCCGCCTCAAGCCGGACGCCGCCGCCGCCGGCACTCCCGGTGGCGAGCACCCCAATGCCGTTCCTGTCCAGCGGGCCGTCGTAAAGGCGCAACCGCAGCCCGGCGGCCGAGCCGTCCTTGAAGCGAGGGTCAGCCATCACCGTCGCCCTTCGCCAGAACCTCGATAGAACTGGGGTCCAGATACTCGCTCAGGATCACGTTGTGCTCGAATCCATCCCGGTGGTTGCCCCACTCTTCGACACACAGGAATCGCCGCTTCTGGCGGCTGGCGAACAGGTACTGGCGAAACGGCGTCGGCTCCCCTGTCCCGTCCCTCCTGAACCCCACCTGGGAGTCCTCGTGGTACCGGAACGTCTCACCGGCGTGCCGCAGGGAGCCATCTTGGGCGTCAGCCATCTTCCGCAGGTGCTCCGCACTGCGGATCCCGACCGTGGCGAAGTCAAGCTTGTCGCGGCTCAAGTAGACCGAGATCTCGTCTTCCCGCTCCCATTCCAGATAGCGGGTGGAATCGTCTTCCAGACAGAAGAGTTCTAATTCTGGCCACTGCGCGCCTTGGCGCTCGTAGGTGTTGATCCTCTGGACGGCGAAGGTGTTGCCCTCAAATCGGATGTAGCCGCCGACGCCCACCCTGTCGATGCCAACCCGGAACCTCTCCCCGGGCGGAATCGGCACAGGCATCGCCCGCACAGCCGCAAAACGGCGGTCGTACGAGACGCGTTCGGAAGGCTTGAGAAGCGACGCCATGTGAGAACGAATACCTGCGGTCCGACTGGCCTACGATCCGTCTCCGATGAGACCGCCCGGAATGTCCGCGGCGGGGAGATTGCCAGCGGCACGCACGGCTTCCACCTTGGGCTCCAAGGCCGCAGACATCCGCGTCAACTCCGCAATGCCCGCCCTAGCCTTTTCCGTGCCAGCGGCTCGGATCTGTTCCATTTCGTCCATCGCCCCGACAAGGGTCTCGTAGGCATTCCTGACGCGGTCCAGGGCGATCACGGGATTGTTCTGCATGTCCCCGATGTCCCTTGTCTGCTGCCCAATGGCCGCCGCATTGGCCTCGAGCATGGCGGCCGTGCTGTCCTGCACCTGCCGCACCGCCTTCGCGATCTGCTTCTGGTTGGCCAGCGCTGCCTGAATGGCAAGGCCGACCGTCAGGAGGCTCTGTGTCACCATTACCGTCCGGTCGATCTGGTCGCAGAGCGCGTCATTGTTCTGCACGGTCATGTCGATGGAGGCGAAGAACTGCAGGTTGACCTGCTCCATGGTCCGCAGATCCTGGACCCGCATGGCCACCTTGTGCGACATGGCCTGCAGTTTCTGGCGCTCGACAGGCTCAGTTGCCGAAGCGGCCGCACTCTCGATCTTCTCCCACAGCATCTCGCCCAGATAGGCGCTCTGCTGCACGCCAAGCTGGGCGTTCTGGACCTGGTCGTAGAGCTGATCGAGCTGCGCATTGTCCTCCAGCAGCTTGTCCTTGCCGTGCCGCAGGCCATTCATGATGTGGTCGATCTGCGTCTGGACGGACTCGTACTTCACGGCAATGCGCTTGAGCACCTTGCCGGCTCCAGGAACCCGCCCGAGCAGCTTGGCGATTCCCTTGGGCTGCCCCAGCACTTGGGGGTTGATCTCGTCCATCGTGTTGCGGAGGTCGATCAGGGTCTTGGGAATCTCTCCCCCTTCCCCTTCCAGCTGCTTGAGCATGGTCCCTACGCGCGTCTTTAGAAGGGTGATCTCCTTCGAAGCCCTTTGCTGCTCCTTGACGCCCAGTGCGCCGACTTGGCGGCTCAGCTTGCGATCTCCCGGTTCCGTGGTTACAGCAGCGGCCAGCTGGACGGCCCTTTCCTGCAACTGCGCATCGGAGGCCTCATCAAGGCCTTTCGGGGGCGTGGGGGTCAGTCCCGCCTCGGCGGGGGGCTGTGTTGTCGCAAGCGTGCTCATGAATTCCTCGCTGGGCCGTGCCTACATTCCCTGGACGAATCGGGCCCTTAGGAATGCGGCCTTGGCCTTGAAGTCGCCCATCTTGTCGCCACGTACGAGCTCGGCGACGTTGTCCAGTTCGGCCTCGAGTCCGTCCAGACTGCGCAGCAGTTCGTCACGGGCGGACGCGCGGTCCCCGCCCGAGAGAGCCAAGTAAGGCGTGACGACCTTGGGCAGATACCGTCGGGCCATCTGGTTGACGGTCCACGTCAGCTCGTGGTCGGGGTGGCGTTGGTTCAGGTCCTCGAGCAGCCCTCGGAGCTTGTCAATGAGGCTCTCGACCCGTTCGATCACCGTCCGTGGGGGGGCTTGCACCCGCAGGTGGATGTTCAGGCCTAGCAAGCCAGCCAGCATGGACAACAGCGCCTCGCGCGGGGTCGGCTTGTCCGGCGGCGCGGGCTGTGCCCTGCGCTCCAAGTAGCGGAATACGACCAATGTGACGAGCGATGCGACGGCTGCGCTGACAACCGCTACCAACAGGAGCTCGAAAATGGCGTACGCCACAAAGGCGACGAGCAGCGCCCCGCATCCCAACCAGATCCAGCGCTTCGCCGCCGACGGCACAGTCCAACGAAGGCCCAAGAAGGCCAAGATCAAGTATAGGGCCCGCAACCGACCCACGGTCGCGTAGCAGGCTTTGCGCCGTTTCCGCTACAAGGACTCGAGGCGCTGCAAGACGGCCACGGCGGTCGCCGAGTCCTGGGTTGCGGCGAAGATTGTGTCGTCCCCGGCGATAGTGCCAACGATGTCGGGCCAGCGGGCAGCGTCGAGAAACTGCGCCAAGGCGCTCGCGCTGCCCGGCCTGGTTCGCAGGACCACCAAGTGCTGGGCCGTCCGGACGTCGACCAAGAACTGGGCAATGGCACCGGCAAGCTCCGCGTCCGTCTCCCGGGCAGTCTGGGGACGGGCAGGGAGAGCATACCCGAACGGAGTCTTGACCACTCCGAGCTCGCGCAGGTCCCGAGACAGCGTGCCCTGGCTCGCGCTGATGCCTCGCGCGGCGAGCGCTGATGCTAGGTCATCGTGGGTGTGGACGGGACCGTCGGCGATCAGGGCCAGGATTTCGCGATGGCGGCGGGCCTTGGGAGCGTTCAACCGGCCTTCCCTACCCTGGCCTGTTCCAGGCGCGCCAAACGCCCCCGGGCCTCCGCAAGGGCGTCCTCCACCCTTGCCGGAGCCGTCCCACCCGCTAGCTGGTGATTTTCGAGGGCGGCACGAGGCGCCAGCGCCTGCCTGGCCCGCTCGTCCAGTTCGGGCGCAAACTCCATCAGCTCCGCGAGCGTCCAGTCGGCGGGACTCTTGCCCGCCTTCACGCTGGCCAGCACTATGCCTCCCACAATCTGATGCGCCCTGTGAAACGATACGCCCCGGCGAGCAAGGATCTCCGCCAAGGCCGTTGCGGATACCCAGCCGCGCTCAGCCGCGCTCTCCATGGCGTCGTGGTGAATGCGCGCGGTGTCGACGCACAGGGCCAGCACTTCCAATGAATCGGCGACTTGGGCCGCTGTGTCGAAGACGCACTCCTTGTCCTCTTGGAGGTCCCGGTTGTAGGACATCGGCAGTCCTTTGAGCGTCATCATCAGGCCTTGCAGGTTCGCGCACACGCGCCCGGTCTTGCCGCGCAGCAGCTCGAGCGCGTCCGGATTGCGCTTCTGGGGCATGAGGCTGGATCCGGTGGTGACCTCATCGCCGATCTCGAGGAAACCGAATTCCTCGCTGCTGTAGAGGATCCAGTCCTCGGCGAGCCGGCTGGAATGCAGCATGACCAATGAGCCGGCGTAGAGGAAGTCAAGTGCGAAGTCCCGGTCCGCGACCGCATCTATGCTGTTCGCCGCCACCCGCGAGAACCCGAGATCAGAGGCCATCTGCGCGCGATCGAAGGGGAAACCGCTACCCGCGAGGGCCCCGCAGCCCAGCGGGGAGACGTCGGTTTGGCGATGGGCCTCCTGCATGCGCTCCCAGTCACGGTAGAACATCTCGAAGTACGCCAGAAGGTAGTGCCGAAAGAGCACTGCCTGGGCGCGCCGGACATGCGTGTAGCCCGGAAGGAGCGCGTCCCGCTCCCGCTCCGCCAAACGCAGCAAGGATCCCATCAGCGCTTCGAGGCGGCCCTGGATGCGCCGGATCGCACCCTTCATCCACAGCCTGAAGTCGCACGCCACCTGCTCATTCCGGCTGCGCCCCGTGTGGATCTTCTCGGCGAGGGCCCCGACACGCTCGCCAAGCTTGCGAATGACGAAGGTGTGAATATCCTCGTCGTCGGCGTCGAAGTAGCCGGGTGCGGCCGCCTCTTCGTGCATGTGGTCGAACGCTTCCAGGATTTTGTTGCACTCCTCCTTGGTGAGGATTCCCACGTACTTCAGGGCCTTCGCAAAGGCCTGCGATCCTTCGACGTCGGCTTGGAAGAGCTCCCGGTCGAAGTGCAGGGAACCCGAGAAGCGCTCGAAGATCTCGGCCGGCCCGGACTCGAACCGCCCGCCCCAGAGCTTCATGCCCCACCTCCCGTCTTGTCCTTCAGGGCACCTTGCACGGAGGCGTGCACCCGGATCGGCAGACCCGTCAGGTTGATGAAGCCCGCTGCGTCGGTCTGGTCGTACTCGTCACCCATCGTGAAGCTGGCTATCTCCGGGGTGTAGAGCGAATAGGGTGATTCCCGGCTTAACACGTCAATGCGCCCTTGGCACAGCCGCAGCCGGATTCCGCCGCTGACGTGCCGCTGTGTGCTCTCGACGAAGGCGTCCAGCGCCTCTCGCAAAGGCGTGAACCACTTTCCGTCGTACACGAGTTCGGCATAGTCCAGCGCCAGCTTCTGCTTGTAGTGCTGCGTGGCGCGGTCAAGAGTGAGGGCCTCCAACTCCGCGTGGGCCGCCACGAGGATGGTTCCGCCCGGTGTCTCGTAGCAGCCGCGCGATTTCATTCCGACGAACCGGTTCTCGACAAGATCGATGCGCCCAATCCCATGGCGGCCACCAATCCGGTTCAGCTTGGCGACGATGCTGGCCGGGCTGGCCGGAGTGCCGTTCAGGGCCGTCGGCGTGCCGGCCTCGAACGTGACAAGCACATCCTCGCCGCCGGGAGGGGCATCCCACGGGTTCTCAGTGATAGACCAGACTCTCGGGCCAGGTGCGTTGGCTGGATCCTCCAGCTCAGCGCCCTCGTGCGAAATGTGCCACAGGTTGGCGTCCCGACTGTAGATCTCTTCCTTGCTCTGCTGGATCGGGACGCCGTGGTCCGCCGCATAGTCAATCGCGTCCTCGCGCGAGACGATGTCCCATTCGCGCCACGGGGCGATCACTGGCAGGTGTGGGGCAAGCGCCTTGTAGGCCAGCTCGAAGCGCACTTGGTCGTTTCCCTTGCCGGTGGCACCGTGGGCAAGCGCGTCGCAGCCCGTCTCAAGTGCGGCGCGCACCTGGAGCTTTGCCAGCAGTGGGCGTGCAATCGAGGTCCCGAGCAGATACTTGTGCTCGTAGATCGCCCCCGAGCGCAGCATGGGCCAAACGTAGTCGCGGACGAACTCCTCGCGGAGGTCCTCCACGCGTACGTCGCATGCGCCGCTGGCCAAGGCCTTCTCGGCCAAGCCTTCGAGCTCTTCACTTCCCTGCCCGATGTCGCCGCAGACGGCCACGACTTCGGAGCCGTAGTTCTCCCGCAGCCACGGGATGATGATCGACGTGTCGAGCCCGCCCGAATAGGCCAAGGCCACCTTCTTAACCCTCGGCGCCATTGTTTCCTCCCATCGTGTGCATCAGGATCGCCTTGTGGGCGTGTAGCCGGTTCTCTGCCTGATCGAACACCACCGACTGCGGCGACTCGATCACCGCGGCGCTGACCTCCTCGCCCCGGAGCGCGGGCAGGCAGTGCATGAACACCGCGTCCCTTCTGGCGGCTGCCATGATGCGCTCGTCCACTTGGTACTCGGCAAATGCCAGGCGGCGCTGCTGTGTCTCCTGCTCCCAGCCCATGCTGGTCCACACGTCGGTGTAGACCGCGGCGGCGCCGGCCACACCCGCGACTACGTCCGGCGTGACCTCCACCTCGCAGCCGTTCGCGGCTGCCGCCTCGCGCGCGACCGCCAGGTCAGCCTGCCGAGGCCCGTAGCGCGCGGGCCCGCATATCGAGATCGACACCCCCAGCTGCGGAGCGCAGTGCAGCAGAGAGTGGGCGACGTTGTTGGCATCTCCGACGTAGGCCAGCTTGACGCCCTCGAACGATCCGAACCGCTCCAGAATCGTCATGTAGTCAGCCAGAGCCTGACACGGGTGGTAGGCCTCGCTCAGCGCGTTGATCACTGGCACGCTCGACCACTCGGCGAGCAGCTCTTGGGTCCGGTGGGCAAACGTGCGCGCGACAATCGCGTCGAACCAGCGGTCAAGATTGCGCGCTATGTCGGGCGCTGGCTCGCGCTCGCCGATGCGACCGTCGCGATGGTCCTGAAAGACGCCGAAGCCCCCCATCTGCCTCGCTGCTACCTCAAAGGTCATCCGCGTGCGCAGCGAGGGCTTCTCAAAGAGGAGTGCTACCCCTCGACCGTCGAGCGCATGGCGGTAGTCGCGTGGCTTGGCCTTGACTCGGCGAGCCAGCTCCAGCACGGACTTGAGCTCGTCCGCGGCGAGGTCGCTGTCGCGGAGAAAGTGCCGCGGTCGGAGGGCCAACTCCGGCTTGGTTGCATGACTATTCATCTAATTGCATGATTACACAACCCGCCTGTCTGGTCAAACGCGCGCGAACAAAGCGGTCGGACCTGCTCTTACGGGCGCGCGAAGCTTGGCAGACAACCCAAGGTAGCGGACAGGTCTCCCGCGAGGGAGATCGTTGCGGTCACAAGAATGTCCTCGGATCCTTGGGAGAACCTCGTGCCTTCGTACCTCAGGTCCGATTCCTCCACCATCTCGGACAGAGTGCATGGCGATCCGGTCGCTGCCCAAGGGATCGGAATGGCGAAGCGGTACTCGGCATCGAACTCCAAGGCCGTGCCGACGTTCGCAAAGATCCTGACCAGAAACTCGGTGAGGCGCGATACTCCTTCGAGGCGTTCGAGAGTTGCAGAAACGACGAAGCCCTCAACCGGGTCCAGTTCGACGCCAACGCGCACGTGCGCGATTCCGTTGTCCGCGTAGATGCGAGTCCTTGCCACCAAGCAGACCCACTGCTCGTATCGGATGGTCCTTGAGACCTGCAGGCCCTCGGACGACGCCGAAACTCTAGTCGGGCCGGCCCACCCAAGCCGCCTTGAGCAGGTCCCGAGATTATTTCTGCGCCGGATCTCATCCAAGACCAGATCGAGATGCGCGTCCAACGCTCGACGGACGAGTTCCGCCCGGAATCGCGCACGCACCTCGAGCTCCAGCCTCGACAAGTCCGTGAGGCTCGGTCCGAGGGTCATCTGTTCCACCCGGCCAATGGCCTCCCCGCCGAGGAGAATGTCGCGGTCCAGGTGGACTACGAACGGATCGACCCGGAGGCGATCTACGTGCAAGTCGTAAGTGCCGAGGAAACCTCCGACGGAACGAACCTGAATGAGATAGACTCCGGGCTCCAAGGTGGCCCGGATTTGGAAGTTGAGGCCCGTGCCGGAATCCTCGTCGGACGCCGCCTCCGCACCCGATTGGTCCAAGAGCTTGCCGGCCGTGTCCACCGCTCCGCTGGTGTAGATTGCCACGGGGGTCCGCTGGCTAATCGCCAGCCGGAACCAGTCCTCGTCGCCTGCACGTTCAATCCGTGCCGTCAGGCGCTCGCCGACGCGCAACGTCGTCGTGGCACCAGACGCGTGGTTCGGGTGGTCATCTGGGAGCAACGGTGACCCAAGCGCCGGCAGGACCTCAAATCGGAGCACGTACTGGCCGACTAGCGAAGAGTCGGAACGGACCTGCACAAAGTAGGTCCCTAGGCTCAGCTTTCGCTCGATCCGAGAGCCGAGGTCGGGCCCAACAGCGGCCGCCGACGCAATCTCGGCGGACGTGCTGTCCCTCAGGTTGACAATTGCGTCCGGATGGCCCGACACCTGGATCGAGACCGAGGTCTCCTGCCCCAGAACGATGCGGAACCAGTCTTCGTCTGCTCCGGGACCGATCGTCCCGAATACTCCGCTTCCCGCCGTCAGGTCGGTGGCGCCGACGGGCCCGTTGGAGTGATCGTCGAGTTCGGGGCCAGCCTCGGCCCTGTCCCGAAGCGTGCGCGCGACCCGTAGGCCGATCGACGGCGATCGGCTAAGGGAAGACGCGGAGCCTCTATGCGCGGAACGGGCGTGGTGCTTTGGCTCGGACCAAGCGCCGCCACGCACTACCCGATGGGAGCAGCCTGACATTTCCCACGCCCCGCCTTGGAGATCTTGATCTCGAAGGGAGTCGCGGGCGCAGTCCTGCACCCACTCGCCGACATTGCCAGCCATGTCGTGCAGCCCCCAGGGGTTGGGGGGATGGGCCCCGACCGGCGCCGGCGAGCCGGCATCCGAGCCGAATCGGGCGGCGCTGGCGAGAATGTCGGTCCCCGTGTAGTACGGCGTCAAGGTTCCCGCACGGGCCGCGTACTCCCATTCCGCCTCGGTCAGCAGCCGATAGGCTTGCCCAGACAGCGAGCCCAGCCACTTCGCGTACTGAACGGCGCCGTCGTAAGTGACTGAGGCAATTGGCAGGTCCGCTCCGAGGTGAGCAGCACTCTCTGCGGAGGGGCTGCAGCCACCAGCCTTGACACATCGCTCCCATTGACCTCGAGTTACCTCATGGCGGCTGACCGCGATTCGCCGTGCGATCGTCACTGGAATCACCGGCCCTTCGCGTGGGTCACGGTCCGGTTCGGCTGGCCCAGAGCCCATCTGGAATGTTCCGGCGGGAAGCGCGACCATCTCCGGGCAGTCAGGGCAGTCAAGGAACCTGCCCAAGTCCGCGTGCAGGCTGTCGTGAACAGTTCCCGGCGGGAGCCTGCGCGCACCGACATCGGTCACTTCGTCGATCCAGTCGTAGATGGCAGATGTTCGGACGTAGACGTTCAGGAAGTCGGAGGTTATGAACGGCCCCCACAGACCAAGTCTCGGGCGCGACGAGGACAGCAGTCCGACCTGCACGGGACGGCCATCGTCCCCGTCCAGGACTAGCGGTCCGCCGCTATCTCCCCAAGATGCGAGCTGCACGGGATCTCGGGACGATCCGGCACAAATCCTGTGATTCCATATCGGGAGGCTTAGGTCATTGACTGTCTCAAGCCGGGCCCTTACACCGAGGAGGCCGGCAATGTGCAGCACGATCGGGCTGTGAGCGAGCAGCTGCCGGCAGTCGGCGGGCAGGCGGAGCGGAGTGCGCACGAACCTCTTGTGGCCGGGATAGGCGCGTTCCGTCAGGCTGAATCGCGTATTACCCCATCCGACCTGTGTCGCCTCGACGTATCCAGCGGCCAAGAACTGCTCCGTCGCAACGTCCACGAAATCGAGTGGCGGGACATCGTCGATCCGCTGCTCGAGTCGCAGTAGGGCCGCATCGTACGGCCAAGGGCGCGGGAAGTCGTCGGCAATGTGCTCCGCGAACAGGTCAGGAAGGCTGCCAAGGTCGATGAAGCCTCGGTGCTGGTAGCGGGGATGGATGCGCACCTCATCCACTGCGGCTTGATGGAGGCAGTCGCTCGCCAAGTCATTGCAGAGACTGACAGTGAACGGCCCCCTAGCCTGGCCGGTGTGGTCCACGACGCAGTGCGCGGCTGTGAGAACCCACTCTGGAGCGATGAGGGATCCGGTGCAGGTTCCGGCCTGACCACGTATGTGGGCGACGCTCATGAACTCGCCGACGGGAACGCGAGTACCTCCGATGATGTCGCGACTCGGGAGGACTTCATCGGCCTTGGGGCTGGGAGTCGTTCGGACGATCGATCCGTCCGGCGTGATCTCGGCGGATTCGAACCCCGCCGGCACCTCCGAGAGGAGCACCAAATGTCCCATTGGTTTCGGGCGAAGCTTTGCGTTGATCAGGCCCGTGGACGCGACCTGCCCAATGTGCCCGTCCATGCCGATGCGCATGACCTCTCCACGGGCGGTGTTGCCGTACAGCTGTTGCCCCACAACCGCCAAGCTGACCAGCCCGGGGACGTGCGGGCCGACAGACGGGAGCCCAGACACCGGGTCAACTAACCAGATCGCATCTCCTGCGAGCACATAGATCTCACCGCTCGGTGTCAATGCAACGTCCAGCACAGGCGGCTGCCGGGCCGGTCGATGTGCCGCCGGTCCCAGATTCTCAGGCCGGACCGGCTTGATCTGGGCGAGAAGCCGAGTGCGTCCGGCCTGAACAGACAGCAGACGCCCGCCACTTTCAGCGATAACCAGGGCGCGGGACACGGAGTCGAACGCGAGCGCAACCACTTCGTTCAACTGGGGCCCAGCTTCATGCCACGGCTCCTGCCGACCCCGACTCTGATTCCCAGACGTGGACGCACCGGAAATGGCGGAAACTTCCCCGTGCTCGGACAGACGAAACACGCTGTTGGGTGTGCTGATGTAGGTTGTGCGCCGGTCCGGGTCGTATGCGATTGCGGTCAACCGGTCGGCGAATTCGACCGGAACACCGGAATCCGCGTGGAGGATCGATCTGGCTCCGGTGTTCCTGACCACGTGGACTGACTGCGAGCGATCTTCGACGAAGAGGATATTTCCAGTCCGATCAGCAACAAAGTCGAGCCCTGCGCCTTGCGCGCACGTGAGGAGGAAGGGCGCGGCCCAGATTCGAGCGGTACGAATCAGCCGCAGAAATGCGCTTGCCGTTCGGCTGAGACTCGAGGCCTTGACGGGGGCAATGTGCGAGAATTCCTTCGCCCGTTTGGCATCGTCGGCGCGTCGGTGCATTGGAGTGGCGATCGCTAGCCGCCTCGACGTTCGCCTTAGGGCCATACCTGCTGGAGCGTGAGCTTCACCTGCGAAGCACTCTGGTGCTCCGGCGTGTCGCATCACAGTCGATGCGCGTCAATCGGTCCCCTCAAACGCCGAATGAGTCGGTTAGGGCAAGAGGCGATGTCGATGCCGGACAGGACTAGAGCGGAGGGATCGGCGCGCCCAGCCATCAGCTTGGACCAAACGACCAAGGATCGATCACGACTAATCCCGTACCCTCGAAATCGCGCACATTTCGCGTGACGAGAACGGCCCCATGTGCGCGGGCTATGGCTGCGATCTGGCAGTCGGCCTCGGCGATTGGTCGGCCCGCGTTACGGCGTTTGGTCGCGATCTCCGCGTAGACCCGGGCCGCGGCGCTGTCGAACGGTAGGATCCGCCCTCTAAAGCCGTGACCAAGCAATCGGTTCATTGCAGCCTCAAGCGTCTTCCGCCGCTTACCGCTCGGCATGATCGCCACTCCGTAGAGCAGTTCCGCTTCATTCACGGCCGTCAAGTACATGTCCTCCGCATCGTGCTCACCAATCCAAGCCTCTACTGCCTCTGTCGGTACAGGGCGCATGAGTTCGGACGCGACATTCGAATCTATGACGAACACGAGACCGCTCAGGAATAGTCTGGAGGCTCGCGCATCGGGCCGCGCGCGGGAAGCTCGAGGTCGATGCCGCCAAGTGACGCGAAGCATTCGCGGGTGAACTTCGCGAGATTCCTAGGACCGGCGCGACGGCCAGTCACGGCGTCGCGCAAGATGATACGCACTTCTTGCTCCATCGAGCGCTGGTTTTCGGCGGCGCGCATGCGGATGCGCGTCTTCACGTCTTCGTCTAGCTTGCGGATCGTGATGCTCGCCACTGGCCATGCCTCCTCTTGGTGCGGATAGCCGACGGAGGAACAAAGGAATGATAGCAATGCAATCACGCATTCGTCAACCTTTCCGCTCACTCGCAGTTGCGCTTAGCTATCGACAACCGCAGGTCACGGCACACGCCCGCGTGACTGGAGGATTCTCTGGTGGACCTAGCGTTCTATCGGTCGAGATCCACCACCAAACAATCCAGTCTCCGGGATGTTCCGGCCGTGGACGCAGTCCGCAACGCGGCTTGGGTCTCCGCGCCAACTGAAGCCACATGTGTGCTCTGAGCGATAGTGACCGCCATGCGACACCGGTTTCTGGTGGTGCCTGCCGGGCGCTTCTCGCATGGCGCTGTGCTGCGCCTCCTCCCGGGACCATCGTGCGGCTGTCTGTCCGCAGCCACGCTCGCACGCCAGAGTCGGCCGCTCAGGTCCGCTCCAGCGACTTCTGGCACCCGACCGCGCCCCTTTCCCTAGGCCCGTCAGAGCAGCCGCATTTCGAGAACGGGTGCCGCTTCGATGGCCGGTGCTCCGCCGTCCCCACCTGGCGCTTTAGGCCGAGACGCGTGGGCGTGCCGTGCCGCAGTACGCATGCCGACCACTGCACCGTGGCCGACATCAATACGCGCAGGTCAATTTGATGTTTTGATGTCTAATTGCTATCTGGTGTTATGATCACTTAGTAGTTCATCTGCCCACAGCCTTCCATGCGGACGACACTCACCATCGAAGATCCACTAGCAAAGCAGCTGAAGGAAATCGCTCACCGTTCAGGCAGATCCTTCAAGAGGGTCGTGAACGACGCCATTCGCGCAGGTATCCGGGACGGGCGCATCGTCGACGCTTCCAGACCGTACCGAGTCGTGCCGAAATCGATGGGCAAAGTCGATAGCCGATTCAACCTCGACAAGACTCTTGAGTTGGCAGCTCGACTCGAGGACGAGGAACTCGCCCGCAAGCTCCGGCTCAGGAAATGATCCTGATCGACGCGAATCTGCTTGTGTACGCGGTCAACCGGGACGCGTTCCATCACAACGCATCGCGCACATGGTTAGAGGAAACGCTTGGTGGGACCGTCCATGTCGGCCTGCCGTGGGTCTGTATACTCGCTTTCCTGCGAGTCACGACACACCCCAGCATCTTTGCCGCTCCCCTGCGGCCGGATCAAGCGCTCGGACATGTCGAGTCGTGGCTCGCCCAGCCGTTCGTCGAAGCGGTGGCTCCGGGCAAGCGGCATTGGCCCGTTCTCCGCAACCTGCTTCGAGTCACGGGCAGCGCAGGGAACCTAACGACGGATGCACACATCGCCGCCCTCGCGATCGAGCACGGAGCAACGATATTCTCCGCGGACCATGACTTCAAGCGGTTCCCAGGCGTTCACCACGTAAACCCCCTCGAACCCGTCGGCAGGGGTGAACCGGTGCACTGACGCGACCGTCACAGGATGGCCTCCAAGAACCGACGGCGTTCCTTAGGGGGACGTGGACGACCGCTTCGCCGCGTTCGCGGCGGCCTTCTCCTCGGCGCGCGCTCCGGAGAGGATGTTGAACATGCCGTAGTTGCCCTCGTGGCAGGCGTACTCGTAGATCGGGCCTTCAGTCAGCCGCATCGGGAAGACCGCCGTCCAAGACCGCGTGAATGATTCCGGATCGTTGATGGTGTACTCGTAAAGCAGCGTGTTCGCATCGAGGCGCCTGAAGCGCTCGATCACGTGCATGTTCCTTCCGGAGCCCTTGAACATCGTCTGATCGGTTAGGTTCCGAGTATCGACAACCAGCGTGTCTCCTTCCCAGCGGCCCCGCGACACGCCCATCCACTGCCGGATGTGGGCAGGCAGGTGTTCGCGCCCGTCGAGCGGGATGATGCGCACGTCGTGGACCATCTCGTTGAGAATTGCAACATAGTCCTGAGTCTGGAATAGCTGCATGTTGTTGTTGTAGGCACTGGGACTCATCGGCGGGCCAGAGTTGAACCCAACGATGCAACGCGCGCCCACCCTTCGGTCCTCCGGGCCACGAGGAGGGCGGCGGCGGATCGCTGCGACGGCGTCTGCCCTCTCTCGCGCAGCGGGAGTCAAGGCGGGGATCCTGCCATCCGGTGGGTCGACAATCAACGACGATCGCCGATCTTCCAAGACTTCCGTCCCTCGATCGAACCAGAGCTGGTTGTAGCTTCCGACGCAGTCGACGAAATTCGGCGAACCTACGCACCGCTCGGGAATCGCGAGCGTGTCGGCCTCCGCACGGCGTTGCGCTGCACGCTCCTCGAATTCTTCGGCCTCGGCTACCGTGAGGACCTCCTTGTCCGCCATCTCTCCGGGTCGCTCCAAGGGCGTGATCGTCCGGAAGTCCCAAATGCCCCGCAGATCCGGGGCGCCCCACGCGGTCGGTGGCGCTTCGGCGACCTCGGTCTGGGAAGTTCCGGGCGAGGGGAGCACGATGGCCCCGACGGCACCCGCAACGACCAACGACACCAGACATGTGCGCGTCATCGTGAGCTTCTCCTTGTATCTGTGCCTTGAAGCCTATCTCGCCGACTTCTTGAGCGGTCGCAACTCGATGTTTCGATAGTACAGTTCCGAGCCCTCCGACTGGAACAGGATCTTGCCCTTCGCCAGGCTGGCGTCACTGCCTTCCATGACGAGTGTTCCATTAACCCAGTACTTGACGCGGTCCCCGTCGGCTACCATCTCGAGGACGTTCCACTCTCCGTGAGGCTTCTCGACCTCGTTGTTAGGATCCCGGAAGCCGGCAGGGGCCCGGTAGTGCACGGGCCAGCCGTCTTTGCGACCAAGGTCGGTCTTGTTGAACCGGTCGATCTGGATTCCGCGATCGCCCCCTTTCCTTACGCCGTTCACCGACATCTCCGCTCCACCGAGGAGAATGACGTCGCCAGTGCCGCCTTCCATGATTTGGAACTCCAGCGACTTTGGCCAGATTCTGCCGTTGGACGTGGCGGCCTCGGCGCGCTCCTGTACCTCGACCGCGCGATAAAGAATCCCGCTGTCACGTGCCATGTTCTCGCGGCGCCCATGCGTTGCCTCGCCCCACTTGAACTCGACGCGAAGGTAGAAGTCGCCGTACTCGTCCTTGGTGATGAAGTATCCGTACGGCATTCCTTCCACACGGATCGTTCCGTCGTCCAGCAGCCGGAAGACTCCGTCAGGGTCATGGTTGAAACCCTGTCCGAACACGAAGGTATCGAAGTGCTCCATGCTCTTGCCGTCAAACAAGTGAACAGGTTCGCCGGTGGGAGGAATCTCGGCCCCAGGAACGGTGGCCGTCAGGGCGAGAATCACTCCCAAGGAAGAGACCAGTCCAATTCGCATCGGGCTCATGATAGATCCGAATTACCCTCGCGATCGGAATTTTCGCCCAAGTCGTAGGCCGGAGAGCCCCACATTTGACTCTGACAGCCTCTTCTGATGGAGCTGGCATCCCCGTAACGCCTATGGGTCGGATTCACCCCCTGCATGACCGTCGACATCCGCGCGTCGTTTACCGGGATCCCGAGATCGTCCAGGACGGCATGCCTGGCGCGCCGGAGGTCCGCATCTGACACTCGCCGGGCTTTTCCGCTAGTCGGCCCTGAGGGCGGTCCTCCAAGGCTTCGACGGACCTGCCGAAACGGCAGTCTAAGGGGCAGTGGTAGGGACATGAACAGAGCCATCGGAATGCGACACCGATTCACTCACCGAGTGCAAGCCTGAGCGTAGGCTGCAACGCAACAGAGTGCGCGACAGGGGCCGGGTGGTCGACTGCTTAAGAAGCCTGAACTTGCCTTGGGCCCCACAGGCGGGCTCAGCATCGCATCGGCTTGCGCACGTTCGAGGCCCGTTGCCACACGACTGGCAGGAGTGCCACCGGACGCAGCTCGCCCTGCGGGAGACATTCTGCCGCTAACTGCACTTGTGCCAACCTGTACCCGATGCGCCTGACTGTTCCGGCAGCGGCGGCGGGAACGCGCTTGGACCGCTTTGTCCGCGACCACGCCGGGGACACGAGCCGCTCCGCCGTCATCCGGTGGATCCGAGAGGGCAATGTCCGCGTAAACGGCGCTGAAGTCCGGACGCCGGCCCGCCGCGTGCGCACAGGCGACACGATCGATGCCCAGCCGGTCGAACCGCCTCCCTTGCGGGCAGCGCCGGAGGCCATCGAACTCGACGTCGTGTTCGAGGACGACGACATCGCGGTCGTCAATAAGCCGGCAGGCATGGTCGTGCACGCTGGGGCGGGCGTACGGGCCGGGACTCTGGTAAACGCGCTGCTGCACCGCTTCGGGCCGTTCTCGGATGCACCAGGAAACCTCCGGCCCGGGATCGTGCATCGCCTCGACCGCTTCACGTCGGGCGTCATCGCGGTCGCGAAGAACGAGCGCTCCCAGCGCGGGCTGCAGGGGCAGTTCGAGCGCAGAGAAGTCTTGAAGGTCTACCGGGCCGCGGTGGAGGGTGTACTCCCAAGGGACCCACATGAGAGCCGCAGGCTGCTCCGGCATGGCCGGCCCGTCATGCACGGAGGTCACTGGTGGCTCCGATTGGAAATGCCCATCCGCCGAGACAGGCGCAATCGCGTGCGCATGTCCGTTTCGGCGGTAGGCAGGCCGGCACTGACGGATGTCCGACTGGTCCGGGCCGGGGCAGACTGCTCGCTGGTCGAGGCCCGCCCAAAGACAGGCCGTACGCACCAGATCAGGGTCCACCTGTCGCGCGCCGGACACCCAGTCGTCGGCGACACCCTGTATGGCGCCCGCCGCGGCGCACACGGGGCAGAGCTTGGCCCAAGGTACCTCTTGCACGCCCTCTTCTTGGAGTTCAATCACCCTTCGAGTGGGGAACGGGTGCGTTTCGAAGCGCCCGAACCTCAGGCATTTAGGGCGTTTCGTGCAATGGTCGGCATATAATGTGAGCTAGGCACGACGATGGTGATTTGGGCAGCGGTCGCGGCGGTCTTGTTAGGCCTAGCGCCCGGCCTGCTGGCGCAAGGGGAGGCCCCTTCCGACTTCACTCCTGTCTACGCGGGAGAAGAGTCGGACATCATCAGGGTCGACGTTGCGCGGGTCCCGCTGCTGTTCACGGTGACGGACCGCAAGAATCGGTTCATCACCGACCTTGGCCGAGAAGACTTCACCGTCTACGACGATGGCTGGGAACAAGAGATTCGCGAGTTCGACCGCGAAAGCGATCTCCCGCTGAGGATCGGGGTCATCCTCGACACGAGTAATTCCATCCGAGCGCGGTTCAAGTTCGAGCAAGAGGCGGCCATCGAATTCCTGCACGGTGTGCTCGCGGAGGAGGATGACCGGGCCTTTCTGGTGAGCTTCGACACTCAGGCGGAACTGATCGTCGACTACACGAGCGACATTGAGGAACTGGCGGACGGCGTGCGCAGCCTGCGCGCCGGGGGTGGCACAGCGCTCTATGACGCCATCTACTACGCCTCTCGCGACAAGCTCCCGGAGGACCAGCCGAAGGAGCAGTTCCGCCGGGCGCTGGTCGTGATCGGTGACGGTCAGGACAACCGCAGCAGCGTGACCCGCGAAGACGCGCTGGAGATGGTGCACAAGGCCGAGGCGGTCGTATACACGATCTCAACGAACCGCAGCGGTGCGGCAGCCGCCGGCGACAAAACACTGCGGCGCTTCGCCACTGAGACCGGAGGAGTCGCATTCCACCCGTTGCAAGCTCGCGATCTGCAGCAGTCGTTCTCGAATATTGCGAACGAGCTCCGCCACCAGTACTTCATCCTGTACTCGCCTGCCCAGTTCGTGAACGACGGTTCCTTCCACACCGTCGAGGTTCGCACGCGCCATCGCAACGCCACCGTTCGCGTCCGCCGCGGGTACTACGCTCCGCTGCCGGACGAAGCCAACTGACTAACCGTCTGCTGGCCAGCGGCGGGGAGATCAGTGGCTCTTGGCGCAGAATTCTTGTTGCGTTTTCGGTTGGTATTCGCTATAATGCGACTTTCAATCCAATAGTGGACGAGCCGAAAGGAGAACCGAATGGACTCTAAGACAAAGAGAAACCTCGACGATGCGCTGCGTCAGATCGAGAAGGACCACGGCAAGGGAGCCATCCTGCGGATGGGCGAGCGAGACCTCGGAATCTCGGCCGACGTAATCTCGAGCGGTTCTGTATCCGTCGACGCGGCGCTGGGCATCGGAGGATTCCCGAAGGGCCGGGCGGTCGAGATCTACGGGCCGGAGTCGTCGGGAAAGACCACGCTGGCGCTGCAGGCAGTGGCCCAGGCGCAGAAGGCCGGCGGTATGGCGGCCTTCGTGGACGCCGAGCACGCCCTGGACCCGGTTTATGCGGCCAAGCTGGGCGTAGACGTCGACAACCTATTCGTTTCGCAGCCCGACTATGGCGAGCAGGCGCTTCAGATCGTGGACATTCTAGTGCAGTCGGGGGCCATTTCGGTCGTGGTCGTGGACTCTGTGGCAGCCCTTGTGCCGCACGCCGAGCTCCGGGGCGAGATGGGCGACAGCCACGTGGGCCTGCAGGCCCGGCTAATGTCGCAGGCGCTGCGCAAGCTGACAGGGGCACTCTCACGGTCGAACTGCTGCATCATCTTCATCAACCAAATCCGGGAGAAGATCGGAGTGATGTTCGGGAGCCCCGAAACCACCACGGGCGGGCGGGCGCTGAAGTTCTACGCCTCGGTGAGGGTGGACATCCGCCGCATCGCAGCCATCAAGAACGGCGATCAGGTGATCGGGAACCGTACCAGAGTCAAGGTGGTCAAAAACAAGCTCGCGCCGCCGTTCAAACTCGCAGAGTTCGACATCATGTACGGGGAGGGAATCTCCTTGGAAGGCGACCTGCTCGACCTCGGCGTGAAGCACGGGATCCTGCGCAAGAGCGGGGCCTGGTACTCGTACGGCACGGAGCGAGTCGGCCAAGGGCGCGAGAAGGCCAAGCGGTTCCTTAGAGAGCACGAGGACGTGCGGCAGCGCCTCGACAACGAAGTGCGGAGCGCCTTGGGCCTTCCGGGGGCAAACGGCGCCGAGGCCCAAACGAAAGACAGCAAGTAGCGGAGAGCCCGACCGGGGCACGCGTGGCGCGACCGGCCGCAGGCTCTTGGAAGCGCCGCTGGACCGGAGGTCGGCGAGACTATCCGAAGACCTTCGCGAATCGCCCAAATGAGGCGCGGAACCCGTCCTCGAACGTGCCCCCGTCTGGCCGGTAGACGCTCTCCAGCGAAACGCATCCGGAGTAGGCAATGCCGCGCAGACCGGCCGCCAGCGCCTTGACGTAAGGCGCCATCTGGCCGTCCCCGAACCGCACCTGCCTGACCGTGGCTCCCGGTATGTCCACCGTAAGGTCCTTGATGTGCAGGTGCGCCAGGCAGTCGCGGACAGCCGTGAGGCCGTCCGGGACCGGCCGCTCGGCACAGTAGAGGCTGTTGCCCGGGTCCCAGAGGACCTTCAGGCTGTCGGAGCCCAGTTCAGAGATCAGCCTCGCCCCAAGACGGCACGAGGTGATCATCGCGTTGTTGCCGGTCTCGACGGCCAAGGTGACTCCTGCGTCCTCAGCGATCTGGACAGCCGGGGCCACCAGGCGCTTGAGCCTGTCCCAAGCTCCGGTGGCCACGTTCCACTGTTCGGCCCCACCGGAGCCGAACAGGATCATCTCCTTGCGGAAGCTCATGATCCGGACGAGTCGGCAGTCCAGCTCCCGCGCCATCGCGATGCACCTTCGCAGAGCGTCCAACTGGTCGGCGTGGGCGCCGACGCCTGGCTCGCATTCCCCAACAGCCAAACTGCCGAAGATGTGGCGCGAGATGCAGCAGACTCTCATGCCGCGGCTTCGGAGCATTCCAGAAACGCGTTCCAGTTGGGCGTCGCTGAGGTCGCCTACCTCGCGATCCCAGACGTGCTGGAGCTCGGCGTGGGACAAGCCGTGCTCCTGCATCACGTCGAGCGCGTGCTCGAATTCCCGGCTGATGCCATCCGTGATGACCGAAAGCGTCGCCATGTGCGAACCCTACCAGCCGGCCTCGGCGCCGGCGATCTCCTCAAGCCACTTGGCGACAGCCCAATTGTCCTCGTCGGGGAACAGGCTGATGCCGGCCTGGAACATCTGCTGGGCCGCGCCGGCGGCAAACAGCGGGGTCCCGGACTCGCGTCCGAGATCCAGGCAAATGCCCAGGTCCTTGTGCATGGTGCGAATGCCGCTGCCGGTGTTCGTGAACGCGCGGTCGAGGACGTGGCGCGCGCTCGTCTCGACGAGCGGGCTCCCGGCCGCGCTGGACATGATCACATCGAACAGCTTCCGGCCCGACACGCCGGTCTTGGCGCCCAGCACCAGCGCCTCGAAGGTCCCGGCGAACACGCAGCCGATGAGCACCTGTAGGGAAGCCTTTGTGGACTGTCCCTGGCCGATTTCGGTCCCGACATGATGAATCACTTTAGAGACCGCCTCGAGCGCGGGTCGGCACTCATCCAGGACGGAAGACGGAGCCGCCGCCATCAGCGTGAGGGTTCCGTCGTCGGCGCCGGACTTGCCACCGCTCACGGGACAGTCCACCAGACGGACGCCAGCGACGGCCAGAGGCTCCTCCAAGGCACGCACTTCAGAAGGCAGTATCGTGGCCGTCATGACCACGGTGGAACCAGGCGCCAAGGTTTCGAGCGCACCGCCCTCCCCCAGAAGCGCCCGGCGGGCTTGGTCTCCGTTGAGCACCATTACGAAGACGCAGTCCGCACCGTTTGCGGCTGCCGCGCAGCTGTCGGCCGCTTGGCCTCCCGACCGCTGCAGCAACTCGCGACGGTCTGCCTGGATGTCGTAACCGCTGGTCGGGAAACCGGCCTCAATCAGGTTTCGGGCGATGCCGATCCCCATCTGGCCGAGCCCGAGAACACAAGCCTTTTTCATCTGTTCCAACCCGAAGCGCCTATAATAGGTCGTTACGATAGCCGCGCACTCTGGGCCCTGCAAGTCGCAGTTCCGAGACGCTTCGCGCGTCTCTCGCAGCGCTTTGGGCCGGCTGCTCGGGCTGACCTGCTGGAGTGGCGGAATTGGCAGACGCACTGGACTCAAAATCCAGCGCCCTTCACTGGGCATGAGGGTTCGACTCCCTCCTCCAGCACCAGCCTGAGACGCTCGCCAAGACAGCGAGCGCAGCGTTGCGTTGCCGCTCGTCTGACACGTTAGACCGTGCCCTGACAATCCGAACTCCGCATGGATTGCCAGTCCGGACAGCGGGGCCGGCCCATAGGCCGCCGGTTAGGCCGCCGCCCGGTATAGGTCGAAGCGCTGGGCCAGCCGGTCGGGATCAGGACGGTCCGCACTTCGCTTGGGAAGGTGGATTCTCGAACCGTGCAGCTGCTGGAGAGCTTCGAGCAGCGGACCGTCCTGTTCCTCGAGCAGACGCTCTGAGACGTGAATGCCATATTCCGGATCGATGCCGATCAGGTGGGCGTCGAATGCCGCGTGATGGATCTTGGACAGAGGCAGGCCGTTCGGGACTACCGGGTGACCGAACTCGTGGCGGTCCGGGATAATGTGGGCTGCATCGAGCAGGCGCTGCTCGGGCATTCCTGAGACCGCACACCGTCCGCCGTACGCGGCCATGATCGCCGCCCGAAACGAAGCCTGGTGCAACCTCTGCTTCACGGACCTCAAGCCATAGCGACGCTCCAAAGCACTGCCGGGGAACTGGAGGGATGGACCGGATATCTCCGGTACTGGTTCTTGCCCTTGGCCCATGATCGGCATGGTGGATGAAGCCGCAGACTCTGTTGGCATCCTGAAGGCGATCGATGAAGTCAGCGTAGTCGGGTCCCAGCCCGCGATGAAGGCCGGAACGATCGCCTGATACTTTCCTGGAGCGATGCCAAGAAAGTAGATCACTGGGATTCTGAGTTCGAACGCTTCCCGCAGCCAGCGGTTCTGGGCAGCGGCCGGATTCCGGCCCATGAAGGCGTACTCGACGGTCTCATCGGCAGCGTAGATCTGCTCGTGCGCGTTCTCCTGGTCGCGATACCAGATTCTCGCGCCAGGTCTCGGGTAGACGGTCTTGATCGAGAGCAGGTGAGACATCTTCTGGGGCTTGAAGATACCCTGCTGGCGGTTGTGGATCGGAATCCGGTCGCCCTCGAATCGAAATCCCTGATTGAGGTGCGCCGTCTCGAGGACGCCGTGAATGCCCTGCATGCGGCGGACCCACTCGAACGCCGCCGCCCGCAGCCGTGCATCATCCTCAGGTGTCGGCATAGGCTTGAGTGGCGCTTAGCGGAAGCAGTTCTCGTTGTGCCAGCTGAGTGCTTTGGGGTCAGGCTTAAGGTCGGCCTTAGTCGGAACCCAGACTGACTGACCCTGCAGCCTGTAATAGTCCCTGCCGTTCTCGAACTCTTCTTTGATCCGGCGGCTTACTTCGAACCTCAGATCTGGGGAGACCGTTACGTACCCGGAGTCGAACAGGCTGTGGATGTCCCTGCGCAGCAGCAGACCGTTCTGCGGATCGTGCGGGCCCCCCTCTGAGAACGGCTTGATGTGGGCGGCCTCGAGGGCAGGCAGAGTGGCCTCACGAGTGACTGCGCACCGACGGGCGTACGTGTCTACAACTTGGACCCGGAATGCCCCTTGGCCAAGTCGAGGCTTGACCAGCTGGGGCTTCCCGTACCTGGGGGCGAGTTCCCACTTGGGGTCGGTTGAGGCCAGGCGGGTCTGGCGTTCGACGACCGCATCCCAGAGGGACCGACCGTCCCGTTCCTTCGCCTTGTATCGCTTGAGAGTTACGATGTTGCGGGACCAGCTTGGAGCGGGAATCCAGTCCTCCTCCGGCCAGAAGAACGGACATGTGAGGATGCGGCAGCCAATCCGGAAGTCAGCCTCGGACTGGCCCCTGTCCCGCCGATACTGGGCGATCCGGGTTCGCAACTGATAGGCCGATTCGGCGCCATTTGCGTGTCCGAATGCATCCCAAGCTACATTGCAGGGCAGGATACTGGAGTGGGTGAAGATCCCACCACCAGCGATCTTGTTTCGAGGCGACTTGAGTCTGAAGAGGAACAACTCACCGGGCCTCAGGGCCCGGAATGACGTCGCGCTAGGCGACCAGAAGTTGACGTCGTCGAGCGGCTCCCTCTTATGTCGCTCGTGCAGCATGTCGAACCAGTCCAAGTCCGTGACTGCGACCACCAGAGTTACGCCCATGCGCCAAAGCCCGGGAACATTCTATACAGAGCACCAAGTCTCGATCAGAAGGGACCCTCACGGCTCCGGACATCGGGAGATCTGGGACTTTCGCCTTGTGGTGGCACTGTGCTGCCCAGACACCGGTATTCATCCGGACATAGCGTTGGTTACGGCATGAGTTGGCTGGGTTTGCCCGTTCAGTGCGCGCAACACGTCGCGTTCGTGCAACAGTTGGTGACACTGGGACGTCCCATGGATCGCGCCCGCGTCGGGCTGCGACGGTGAGCCAGCGTCCGGCTTGATCGTGTCGCGACGCGGGCTGTCTGGCGGGGCTTTCAAGGGCACCAGCGGCTCGGCGAGACGCAAGCACATTGCGAGCGGAGTAAGGACTCAGTCCGGGGAGCAGAGCAGACGGTCTAGGGCTCTTGGGTTTGGCAGCGCCGTTGAGTCAGGGTGTCTCTGGGTTAGGCGACGAGTAACAGGACCTCGGCGCGTCCGTGGTCGCCCTGTTTTTCTGCCAATTGCGGGTCCCCGTTCTTGGCAGGCCCGCTCCAGCGGGGAGGCGCGCGCAGTTCCCGCTTGCGCTCGGCAATCATCTCCCACCGCAGCTAGGGGCCCGCACTTCCGTGGGTGGCCGACCGCGGTTGCGCTGGCATGCCTCCAGCCGGTCCCGCACCCACGTGTAGGCGTTCAGCCAAGCCAAGCGCACCGTCTCGAGTACGCCCAGCAGCAGCCCTGCTGTCTTGGCTGCATTCGGCCCGCCGGAACCGAAGCTGAGATAGCACGAGATCACCGGCCCGCGCAAAGTCCTCTCCGACGAGATTGTTCTCCATCGGCTCGCGAGAATCATCGAAGAACACGCACAGACCCCGCTCATGCGTCCTGCCCTTGCCCCATAAGTCACGAGCGGGGCTCCTGCTGAGACGCGGCTA
>JAPPMC010000197.1 GCA_028819235.1 Bryobacterales bacterium | reverse complement strand
ACCAGTGGGCCGCCGGGCCCGTCGTGGCAGGGGTTTTGGCGCGAGCACTACCTAGCCCTTGGAGCGCCCGACAGAGCCATCGTCGCCTTCACCCACGCTATGCACGGTACGGACGAAGACCTGCCGGAGGCGCTGTACTGGACGGTCCGGACCCTCCAGTCCTTGGCAGATTCCTGCTTCAGGGAGGTCGATGCCCTCGCTCCTGACTCTTGGCGTGCCCACCAGCTGCGCGCCGAGGCCCACCGTCAGCGGCAGGCCGATGCGGAGGCCATCGCGGAATACCGCAAGGCGATCGATCTCAAGCCGGACGAGCCCGAGCTGCACCGCAGCCTCGGGTTGATTTACCTGCTCGACAACGACCTTGACGAGGCAGAGAGATCGCTCCGCAGGGCGCTCGAGCTGGATGATTCGGACGCTCGCACACTCTATTTTGCCGGCCGGCTGTTTGTCGCGCGGCAGCAGCATGCCGAGGCAGTGCCCTATCTGGAGGCGGCGCTACGCATCGACCCGAACCTGGTGGAGGCCAGACCCAGCCTGGGCCGGGCCTATCTGAGGGTCGGGCGGTTTAGGGAGGCCGCCGAGCAGCTGGAGCGGGCCCTCGTGCTGGACTACTACGGGGATATCCACTACTCCCTGTTCCAAGCGCACGTTCGCCTTGGGAACGCAGAGCTCGCAAGGGCGGCAGTGGAACGCTCGGCGGAGATGCGCAAGCGCACCTTCTCGCGCGACCGCGACCGGCTGGATCGATGGATCAAGAGCGAGTAGCGCTCTTCGCGGCACTGCTGGGGACCGCGGTCACGACCGCGCCAGCCGGCCCGATCCAGTTCCGTGACGTTGCCGCCGAGGCCGGCGTCGACTTTCGTTTGGAGAACCATCCGACAGCCGAGAAGCACATGATCGAGACGATGGCGGGCGGAGTTGCCGTGTTCGACTACGACGGCGACGGCCTGCCGGACATCTACTTCACGAACGGTGCCGAGATCCCGTCCTTGCGCAAGACGTCTCCCAAGTACTGGAACCGCCTCTACCGCAACGAAGGGGGCATGCGCTTCACGGATGTCACGGCAGGTGCCGGAGTCGCCGGCAGCGGCTACGACATGGGCGCCGCCGCAGCCGACTACGACAACGACGGAGACGTCGACCTGCTCGTGGCCGGCGTGTTCCGCCTGACCCTCTTCAGGAACCGCGGTGATGGCACGTTTGCCGACGCCACCCGCTCGGCTGGCCTTCTGCAGCCCGACTGGGCAGTAGCCGCCGGCTGGTTCGACTACGACAGCGACGGCCAGTTGGACCTGTTCGTGGTCAACTACGCCCGCTGGAGCCTGGATTTCGACACGTTCTGCGGAGATCCGGATCGGGGCCTGCGGGCCTATTGCGATCCCTCGCGGCTGACTCCTACGGCGAACCGGCTATACCGCAATGCCGGCCAGGGAATGTTCGAAGAGGTCAGCGGGCCGGCCGGCATCGGGGCGCACTTGGGGCGGGGAATGAGCGTGGCCTTCGGCGACGCGGACGGAGACGGCTGGATCGACGCCTTTGTCACGAACGACAACCTGCCCAATTTCCTGTTCCTGAACCGGGAGGGCGAGGCCTTCGAGGAGGGAGGACTGTTCGGCGGGGTGGCCTTGCTGCAGCACGGAGAACCGGTCGCCAGCATGGGCGTCGACTTCCGCGACTACGACAACGACGGCCTCCCGGACCTGGCCGTCACGGCGCTGATCGCGGAGACTTTTCCGGTGTTCCGGAATGTCGGCGAGGGCTTCTTCGAGGATGCCACCGCCCCGTCCGGGATGGCCCTTCTCTCGAACCGGCACAGCGGATGGGGTATCGGCCTGTTCGACCTGGACAATGACGGGTTCAAGGACCTCTTCACGGCGAACTCGCACGTCAACGACGTCATCCGGGAGTTCGAGCCGACCACTCCATACCGCGAGCCGAACACCGCTTTCGCCAACCGGGGCGACGGCTCGTTCGAACCGGCAGACGGTGGGCTCACCGGCAGCCGTAGGGCCCACCGGGGCTGCGCGTTCGCGGACTTCGACCGCGACGGCAGGGTGGATGTGGTGGTCGCATCCCTAGGAGACAGGGCCGAACTCTGGCGGAACTCCAGCCCCGGAAGGAACTCATGGCTCAATGTGCGCCTCACGGGCACGCGCTCCAACCGGGACGGCTTGGGGGCGATCATCGAGGCGGCGGGTCAGGCCAATCCGATGACGAGCGCGGTCGGCTATGCCTCCTCAAGCCACGACGGCGTCCACTTCGGCCTGGGCTTGGCGGAACGCGCGGAAGTAAGAGTGCGATGGCCCAGCGGACGGGTACAGGGCTTGGGCAGCGTGGAAGCGAACCGGGTCTTGGAGGTTAGGGAAGAGCGCTAAGCGCCACCGACCGCGGCGCAGCTGGGCCCCGGCCTGCCGCGCTATCCTAACGGCGCTCCGTGCGCGGAGCGCGAGGGATCCGCCCCGCTGGTCGGGCCGCCGAGATTTGAACTCGGGACCTCTTCCACCCCAAGGAAGCGCGCTACCAGGCTGCGCCACGGCCCGACGACTGTCGCGGTGTGTTAACCCCATTCTACCCGGGAGCCCTAGCGGCCCGTGTGATAGATTGTTCGCTGTGAACCCGGCCGGCGTACCTCGAGATGCGCTCAAGGTCCTCCGAGAGAAGGGCTTGCGGGTCACCAAGAAGCGGGAACTGGTGTTTCGGCTGATCCATGCCTCGAAGGACCATCTCGACGCCCACCAGATATACGAGCTGGCCCAGCTCGAGGATCCGGCAATCAACGAGGTCACGGTGTACCGGACCCTCAAGGTTCTTAAGGAGTTTGGCCTAGTCGACGAGCTGGACTTGATGCACCACGAGGGGGAGAAGCATTACTATGAGACCCGCCTCAAGCGCGAGCACGCCCACCTCGTGTGCATGCGCTGTGGCGCAGTCTTCGAGTATTTCGGCGACCCGCTCCGAGAGATGAAAGAGCAAGTGGAGACGCAGTTCGGCTTTCGTGTCAAGGTGGCGCGAACCGAATTCGGCGGCTATTGCGCGGACTGCCAGGGCCCCCCCGCGAGGGCCGACCAGCCGGTGGGCGAGGCACGGCCCGGCGGCGGCTAGAGCGTCCCCTGCGACGGCCCGAAACGCATGGGCGCGCACGACAGCACTGGCTCGCCCCCGCGGAAGCTCTCCCTGCTCGTCGAGCCAGCCTCGGGCCAGTGCCAGCATGTGCCTGTCGACCGCAACCCGTTCGTGATCGGCAGGCACACGAGGTGCGACCTCGTACTGGCTGACAACCGGATCTCGAGGCGGCACGCTCGCATCGCCAATCGGGGACGCGGCTACGTGCTCGAAGACCTGGGCAGCCGCAACGGCGTCTTCCTGAACGGGAAGCGGGTCTCCAAGAGGGCAGCGATCGTGGAGGGTGACCGGCTCGGGTTTGGGGTCGGAGACTCGTACCAGATCACGATCCGCGAGGGCCACATCTCGCGCCTGCCCCTACTGCAAAAGGTGGCTGGGCTGGGAGAGGAGCGGCAACGGACCGGCACGCTCGGGCGCCTATCGGCCATGCTCGACGTCGCCCGGACGATGGAGTCCGCCAGCGGAGTGGACGACGTCTTCGCCGCCGTCCTGGAAGCGGCCTTGGCAATCGCAAATGCCGAGCGGGCCTTCCTCCTACTGCGGGATTCCGAAGCCAAGCTGGTGGTAAGGGCCGCCCGCAGCACGGAGGGCCGCGCATCCATTGCGCGCGGCCTGACCGTCCCGCTCGAGGAGATCTCCCGCGCCCTCGATCGGCGCGCGCAGCTCTTCAGCATGGATCTGGACGTCTCGACGCTGGCTGAGGGCAGCCCCCGGGCCGCGCTCTGCGTGCCCATTCTTCGAATGCGCCTGGGCCACGACCACGAGACTACGGTCATTTCGGCCAAGCGCGACACACTGGGGGCCCTGTACATGGATTCTCGGCATTGGGGGATGTTGCCTGCGGAGGCCAACCAGGCCCTGCTGCACGCGCTCGCGATCGAGGTCTCGACCAGCGTGGAGAACGCCAGACTCTTGGAGCAGGCCCGCCAAAAGCGACGCCTTGAGCAGGAGCTGTCGATGGCGCGCGAGATCCAGCGTGCATTGCTGCCCACGGCCCTGCCGCGGGACGGGTGGTTGCTCGCCCGCGGGCACAGCGAGCCCAGCTCCCGGCTGGGCGGTGACTACTATGACCTGATGCGATTGGCGGCCGGCAACTGGGCGGCCGTCCTCGCTGACGTGTCCGGCAAAGGGCCGGCCGCTTCCATCCTCGCCTCGCTGTTGCAGGGAGCTTTCTTCCTAGGGGCAGGGCCGGAGGTCTCCCTGGCCGGCACGCTCGCCCGCATTAACCGGTACCTGTGCGAGCGTTCGCGGAACGCCCACTTCGCGACGGTCTTCGCGGCTAGCCTGCTTAAGGATGGGCACGTCCGCTGGAGCAATGCCGGCCACTGCCCGGCGATCATCGTGCGGCGGTTCGGGCAGTGCGAGCTCTTGGCGCCAAACAGCCGGCCCGTCGGAATCTTCGAAAACGCGGAATTCCGCGAGGACGAGTGCAGGCTGCGGCCCCGGGACAAGCTGGTCGTCTACAGCGATGGCGTCACCGAACTGCGCAACGCCGCATCGGAACCGTACGGCCTTGATCGACTCCGGCGGGTCGCGTCCAAGCGCGCCTCGCTCGGCATCGACGCGTTCTTCGACGCGCTGCTGGAGAGCGTTGAAGCCTTCGGTGCGGGGAGCGGTCGTCAGGACGATCTCACACTGATGGTGGTGGAGTTTCGCGGGTCGACGGCGACCTCGATGGCTGAGCCGACAGGTCTCCGCGCCGGCGGGAAAGAGATCGATGCCCAAGGGGCGGCCGCCGACGCAGCCGACAGGTCTCCGGACTCGCGGGGCGAAAGTGCTTGACGGATGCGACCATACGAAGTAAAATCTTCATGGAGTCACGTCAAGGTGCCCCGGCAGGCGGCTGGGCGCCTCTAGGCAGGGCTAGCGGGAGGACCAATGCGAATACGGGGAATGCACGTGATGGTCGCGTTGCTTGCCTCTGCGCTTGTGGGCTCGGCGGTGGCCCAAGGCCCCGGCGAGCCGGCGAAGCTGAGCGCGAAGGAGGAGAAGCGACGGCTGGAGCGCCTTCGTAAGGAATTGCGCGGTCCCTTCAAGCGGTGGCTGGACGAGGACGTGCGCTACATCATCACGCCCCAAGAGCGCAGGGCGTTCGTGCAGATGGCGACCGACGAGGAGCGCGAGAACTTCATCGAGTCTTTCTGGATGCGTCGGGATCCGACGCCGGACACGATCGAGAACGAGTACAAGGAAGAGCACTACCGGCGGATCGCTTATGCCAACGACCGCTTCGCATCGGGAATTCCGGGCTGGAGGACGGACCGGGGCCGGATCTACATCGCCTACGGTCCGGCTGACGAAGTGGAGTCCCATCCCTCAGGAGGCCAGTACCAGAGGCCATACGAAGAGGGCGGCGGGTTCACGTCGACCTACCCCTTCGAGATCTGGCGCTATCGCTGGATCGAGGGCATCGGCAGCGACATCCTGCTCGAGTTCGTGGACCCGACCATGACCGGAGAGTACCGGCTGACAATGGACCCTTCAGAGAAGGACGCGCTGTTGCACGTGCCGGGGGCGGGCCTGACGCTTTCCGAGCAGATGGGGCTGACCACGAAGGCCGACCGCTTCCGCCGGACGGACGGGACGCGCATGGGGATGCCGATCGGCGGGGCCCAGTCGATACGCTACAACCAATTCGAGCGCCTGCAGCTGTACGCGAACATCTTCAAGCCGCCGGCCGTTAAGTTCAAGGACTTGGAGGCGATCGTCAACTCGACGATCGACTACGACACGCTCCCCTACGAAGCCGACATCCACTTTGTGCGCGTCACCAACAATTCCGTGCTGACCGGGATCACGGTGCTGCTGCGCAACGAGAACCTGGTCTTCAAGGAGGAGGGCGGCCTGCACAAGGCCGTGGCCAACATCTTCGGGCGCATCACCACGATGACCCGCCGTGTGCAGTCGACATTCGAAGACACGGTGAGCATCACCACTACCCCGGAGCGTATGCACCAGGAGGTGGGCCGGTCCTCGATCTACAACAAGACCCTTCCGCTGGCGCCGGGCATGTACCGCCTCGAGCTCGTGGTCAAGGACTTGGTCGGCGAGACCATGGGGACCTACCGCACCGCTATGCGCGTGCCCGAGTTCGACGATGAGGCGCTTGCGACCTCATCTCTGATCTTGGCCGACAAGATCGAGCGTGTGCCCATCCGCTCTCTGGGCACCGGCCAGTTCGTGATCGGCAGCTCCAAGGTGCGGCCGCGCATCGACGAGTCCTTCAAGCGCGAAGAGAAGATGGGCATCTACATGCAGATCTACAACCTCGGGCAGGATGACGAGACCAGCCGGCCACGAGGTGACGTCACCTACCAGATCGCGCGCTTGGAGGCTCCCGACGAGCTGCTGCTCAACTTCACGGAGGATGTCAACGCCATCCGCGGCGCGTCTTCCCGCCAGGTTGTCATCGAGAAGCTGCTCCCCTTGCAGACCCTTGAGCCTGGCCAGTACAAGCTGAACCTGCTCGTGCAGGACCGCATCAAGAACGAGAGCCTGGCGCCCAGCGCCACATTCCGGGTGCAGTGATCGTGTCGGGCGCCGAGCGAAAGCCTTCCGGGCGAACGCGGCGTCTATGCACGGTTTGGCTGGCCGTCACCATTCTTGCCGTCCCGGTCTTCGCCGACTCGGGAGGCAGCATCGGCGGCTTGGTCCGCGATTTGGCCGGCATCCCGCAAATGGACGCGGACGTAAGGCTGCTGCGGGCCGACGGGTCAGTGCTGCGCAGCGCCAAGAGCGACTACCGTGGCTGGTTCCAGTTCGCGGGGCTGTTTCCCGGAACGTACTCGGTCGAGGTGCGGCAGCCAAGCTTCGCGCTGGCCCGCAAGGGCGAGCTGTCCGTTGCGCCCGGAAAGCGGACGTTCCTCGAGGTCACCCTCAACGGGGTATTCGCCAGCCTGCAGCTGGGCTACGGGAGCCAAGTGCGCGACATGACGGACCGCTGGAAGTGGGTCCTGCGCGCCAAGCACTCGCGGCGCAACGTCCTGCGCTTCGCGCCTGCCGAGCATGACGAGCGGGAGAAATTCCTGCGCAAGCTCGACGGCACCTTCGAGGACACCCACGCCTATGCCCAGCTCACGGCAGGGCAGGGGAACCGTTCCGACGGCCTCAGCACGCGGCGCGACCTGGGAACTGCATTCGCTGTCGCCACGTCCCTGTTCGGCAGCCATGACGTCACCCTCAGCGGGAACAGCGGTGCCGGCCGCCCGGACATTCCGGGGAGCACGACAGCGTTCCGCACGAGCTACTCCAAGGAGGTCGGATTCGCCAAGCCCGAGGTCGCGTTGACTGTCAGGCAGGTGCAGGCCTCCTCAGCGGCTGCGCGCCGCATGGTCGCCCCCGGACAGGACCGCCAGGGCCTTCCGAAGCTCGAGACATTCTCGCTGGAGCTTGGGGACTCGGTGCGGCTTGCCGAGAGGCTGCGGGTGGAGTACGGACTGCTGTTCGAATCCGTGCGCTTCCTCGATCGCCTGAATGTCGCCAGCCCCTACGCGAAGGTCGCGTACGAGTTCGGCGGGGGACGAGAGCTGGCCGTGAGCTACGCGTCCGGCGTGCCGCCCCCGTCAGCCACGCGCGCCGGGGTGGACGCGGCCCTGCGAAGCAGCGTGCAGCACCTCGGGAGCTTCCCCCGAGTCACCGTCGTGGACGGCCGGCCAACTGTCCAGCGCTCCGAACACGCCGAGGCCGCCTACAGGCAGCGCTTCGGCAACGGGCTGGTCGAAGCTGCCGTCTACAGCGAAAGGACCCGCGACGCGGCTATCTCCGCCACCGTGCCGGACGGCACTCTGGGAGCTGGAGAAGTCGTCCCAGACCTGTACTCGACCGCTTCCACCGTCAACGCCGGCAGCTATCAGGCTTCCGGGGCCCGCGTGTCATACTCGCGCAAGATCGCCGATCGCCTGCGGGCGTCGCTGGGGTATGGCTATGGAGGCGTCCTGTCACCGACCCGCACACACTTGCGGGAGGCCTCTGCTGCGGAGCTGCGGAAGGTCCTGGAGACGCGGCAGGCGCACATGCTCCTAGCGTTGGTCGAGGTGTCCGTTCCGGGCTCGCGGACGCACCTCACGGGTTCGTACCAGTGGGCAAGCCGGCAGTCCGTGCTGCCGCCGGACCCATTCAATGATTTCGCTTCCCGGTCCGATCCGGGCCTGAACGTCAGCCTGCGCCAGCCACTGCCCAGCGTGGCGGGCATGCCGGGCAAGTTCGAGGCCCGCGCGGAGTTCCGCAACCTTCTCAAGGCGGGCTACCTTCCGCTGGACGCGCCGGGCGGGCGGATCCTGCATCTGCTGCAGGCCATCCGCAGCTATTCCGGTGCCCTCAGCTATGTGTTCTGATCCCGTGTTGTCCGCCTCCTTCCTCCAGCCGTTCCTGGACCGCCGCCGAGCGCTGGCCACGCTGCTGGCTGCAGTGCCCTCCGCCAGATGGCTGATGGCGGCGCGCGAGTGGACCGCGTTGCGCATCATCGTGCGCGACGAATCCGGCCGCCCGGTCCCGCGGGCCAGCGTCATCATACGCCCGCTAAAGGGGAAGCAGAAAAAGTTCAAGCGGAAGGGTCCTGCCCTCGAGCTCAAGACGAGCAACGAGGGCAGCACGCCCGTTCCGCCCCTGCCGCGAGGGCCCGTGCTGATCCAAGTCATCAGCAAGGGCTTCCGCACGCACGGTTCCGAGGTGACGCTCACTGAGGCCGAGCAGACGGAAACGATCGTATTGAAGCCTCCGTCCGACCAGTTCTCGGTTCACCGCAAGTAGTAGCAATCACCCCAATCACAGACCCGCCGCTCCGCGGCGGCCAATTAAGAGGAGTCTTCCACAATGCGCCTGTTCGTCGCCCTTGAGCCGGATTCCCGGACTGTTACCGCCCTGACCGAGCTAGTACGCCGCTTGGCGCCGATGGCACCCATGCGCTGGGTGCATCCGAGCAACATGCACGTCTCCCTGAAGTACATAGGCGAGTGGGACGAGCGCAGACTGGACGAGGTTATCGAGGCCTTGGACCGTGTCCGCGTGCCCATGAAGGTGACCGTCAGGCTGGCGGGCCTCGGGTTCTTCCCCCACGGACTCAGCCCGCGGGTGTTTTGGGTGATCGCCGAGAATTCGACCGCCCTGCGCCAGCTCGCCAGCAGCGTCGACACCCGCCTTGCCGCGCTGGGCATTGCCCCGGAAGTGCGGCCGTACGTGCCGCACCTGACTCTTGGCCGTCTGCGCGCCGAGTGCAACCTGACAGAGATGCACGAGGCGATCGAAGAGCTTCCGAGCAGGGACTTCGGGGGCTTCCCGGTCGAGGCCTTTACGCTCTACGGCAGCATGCTGACCCGCAGCGGCCCTGTGTATCGCAAGATCGAGGAGTTCCAGTACCATGCTCCGACCGCAGCGGTACGTCCGGCCCGGCTTGCGATGCACGTTTAGACCGCGCTCCGCGAGGCCTCCCGATGGGAGTGGTGGCGAGCCGTGCGGATCTCGTCGAGCGTCGAGCGGCGTGGGGCCGGGCCGGTGAGCGCGTGGTGTTCACCAACGGCTGCTTTGACCTGCTTCATCCGGGGCACGTGCGCCTGCTGGAGCAGGCCAGCGAGCACGGCGAGCGTCTGGTCGTAGCGGTCAATTCCGACCGCAGTGTGCAAGGCCTGAAGGGGCCGGGCCGGCCCGTCCTCCCCGAAGGTGACAGGGCCGCCATCCTCGCTTCGCTCGCCTGCGTCGACGCGGTCACGGTCTTTGACGAGGACACGCCCCATGCCCTGCTGGAAGTGCTGCTGCCGGACGTGCTGGTCAAGGGTGCCGACTGGGCGCACTGGATCGCAGGCCGGGAGATAGTGGAGGCCGCGGGCGGACAGGTGTTCGCCATCCCGTTCGAGCGCGGCTATTCGACGACGAACCTCGTCGCGAGCATTCTGCGGATGCGCCGCCGTTGACACCGCTGGGCTTGGACCAGAGCCTATCGAGGCTGCGCCACGAGACGGGTTTCCGCGCCTTGGTCGAGGGCCTTGACACGGACCCGCCCGCCCTGCGCTGCCTGGCCGGCCTCACGCCCTTTGCCGCCGCTGGGCACACGCTGCAATTGCGGAGGGCCGCCGGCCGCCGGCCGCTGCTGGCGTTGGCTGCATCGCAGAGCGACGCCGAGAGTCTGCACGAGGCGCTCTCGGCTTGGTTCGGGCTGGTCGGTGAGCCGGGCGATGCGCCGCCCGTGCTGTTCCCCGCCATGGACGTGGCGCCCGGAGACGGGCTCTCGCCGCACCCGGACATCGCTCAGCGGCGCGCCACGGCCCTCTGGCACATGGCCAGGGGGCAAGTGGCGATCGTTGTGGCGCCGGTGGCCGCCGCGATGCAGAGAGTGGCACAGGCAAGCCGCTACAGGAATCTCGCGCTGCGTGTTCGAGTCGGTGGTGCCGTTGTGCTGCCTGAGCTGGAGCGGCGCTTGGTGGCATTGGGCTACAGCCCGAGCGAGCCGGTCGAGATGGTGGGACAGTTTGCGGTCCGCGGGGGCATCGCCGACATCTTCGCGCCCGGCGCGCGGCATCCCTACCGCTTCGAGCTCTTAGGCGACGATGTGGACTCGATCCGAGCGTTCGACCCGCGCACGCAACGCTCCATTCGCAGGCTCGAGTCCATCGAGGTGCTGCCCATGCAGGAGTTCGCTGCGGGCGGTTCCGGCGCTGGGCTGCTGCCTCCGGGCTGGGAGTTCACCGCCACTGGCAGCCAGTGGCGGAGCGGATCCCTGTTGGACCTTCTTCCAGGAGCGTGGGTCGTGCTCGACGCTCCGGAAGCGATCGAGCGTTCGGCAGGAGAATTCTGGGACAGCCTGCTGGAGGGGCAGGTCGACAAGGCTTCGGCCCCGGAAGAGTACTTTCAGACTTGGAAGGAGCTGCTCGCGCAACTCGCGGGTCGGCCGCGGGTCGCGCTCGCCGAGCTCGGCATGGTTCCTTCCGCGTTCGGAACTCCGGCCAGCACTGCGCGCATCCCTTCGCGTCCGGTCTCGCGCTTTGAGGGGAATGTCGCGCTGTGCGTTCAGGAGATCAAGGCGCAAGTCGAGGCAGGCACGCACGTGCTTGTGGCGTCGTCGACGGCCCGAGGCTTGGAACACCTTGCCGACCTCTTTCACGAGCACGTCGTGCGCTATCGGCTGGTGGTGGGCGACCGCACAGGCGGCCTGAGCCGACAGCTCCGAGAGAAGTCCCGCCTGTCCGACCGATTGGCTTCGGTCATCCTCGTGCGGGCCGAGATCGAGCGCGGCTGCGTCCTGCCGGACGCTGGTCTCGCCGTGTACGGCACGCAGGACCTCTTCCCGGCCCCTCGCGCGGCCGCAGTTCCGAAGCCGAGGCGGGCCGCCAGCGCGGCCTTCCTGACGGACCTGGAGGACCTCCGCGAGGGGGACCGAGTCGTCCATTCCCAGCATGGCGTGGGCCGCTATGTGGGCACTCGCCAGATGGTCGCGGACGGCCGGGCAGAGGACTTCATGCTCCTCGAGTACGCCGACAGGGCGCGCCTGTACCTTCCGCTGACCCGGCTGGACCTCGTGCACAAGTACCACGGTGCGGGAGGCCCGCAGCCGCCCCTCGACAAGCTGGGAGGGCAGACTTGGGAGAAGACCAAGCGCAGGGTTAAGGCGCGCCTGCTGGACATGGCGGACGACCTGCTCAAGCTCTATGCCAAGCGCGAGCTGGGACGGGGTTTCTGCTACTCGGCCGACAGCAGCTGGCAGCGGGAGTTCGAGGAGGCCTTCCCCCACGAGCCGACCGAGGACCAGCAGGCCGCCGTGGCTGACATCAAGCGGGACATGGAGTCGCCGCGCATCATGGACCGCTTGGTCTGCGGCGACGTGGGCTTCGGCAAGACGGAGGTTGCCATGCGTGCGGCCTTCAAGGCGCTGGGGGACGACAAGCAGGTCGCTGTGCTGGTGCCGACAACGGTGCTCGCGTTTCAGCATCTGGAGACCTTCCGGGCCCGCTTCGAGCCGTTCCCGATCGAGGTCCGGATGCTGTCAAGGCTTCGAAGCCCGAGGAAGAACCGGGAGACGCTGGCCGGCATGCGGAGCGGCACCTGCGACATCGTCATCGGCACGCACCGATTGCTCTCTAAGGATGTCCAGTTCCGCGATCTGGGGCTGCTGATCGTCGACGAGGAGCAGCGCTTCGGCGTGAGGCACAAGGAGCGCATCAAGCAGATGCGCAGCGCAGTCGACGTCCTGACGCTGACGGCCACCCCGATCCCCCGCACGCTCTACATGGCCCTGACCGGTCTGCGCGACGTCTCCGTCATCAAGACTCCGCCGCAGGACCGGCTGGCCATCCAGACCGTTGTTGCGGAGTATGACGAGCGAATGGTGACGGGTGCCATCGCTCGGGAAGTCCAGCGCGGCGGGCAGGCCTACTTCCTGCACAATCGCGTGGAGTCGATCCAGGGGGTTGCCGACCGGCTTGCCTCGGCGCTGCCCACCGTCCGCTTCCGGGTGGGCCACGGCCAGATGGTGGAGCGGCAGATAGAGAGGGTCATGCTGGCGTTCATGCGCCACGAGTTCGACGTCCTTGTAGCAACGACGATCATCGAGAACGGCCTAGACATACCGCTCGCCAACACGCTCGTCGTGGACCGGGCCGACCGGTACGGACTGGCCGAACTTTACCAGCTGCGGGGGCGGGTGGGGCGGTCGAACCGGCGCGCGTACGCCTACCTTTTGGTGCCGGACAACCGCGACCTGAGCGAGCAGGCCCGCAAGCGTCTTGCCGCTCTCCGCGAGTTCAGCGAGCTGGGGGCCGGCTTCAAGCTGGCAGCCTTGGACCTCGAGCTGCGGGGTTCCGGGAACCTGCTGGGTGGACAGCAGAGCGGGCAGGTCGCGGCGGTTGGCTTCGAGACTTTCGGCCGGCTCCTTGAGGAGGCGGTGAGGGAGCTGAGGGGTGAGCGGGCCGAGGACATCGTGAGTGCCAAGGTGAGGCTGCGCATGGACGTGCACATCCCCCACGACTACGTGGGAGATCCAACCCAGCGACTACTGCTCTACAAGCGGCTCGCCGCCGTGAGGGACGCGGACGAGCGAGAACAGGCTCTGGGGGACCTTCGGGACCGCTACGGCGCACCGCCGGAGCCGGTCCGCAACCTGCTGGGACAGGCCGTCGTGCAGCACAAGGCCCAGGCCATGCGCATCCCACTCCTGGAGCGGCGGAACGACCGCTTGCTGGTGCGCCTGCGGCCGACCTCCAGGGTCGACCCGAACAGCCTGGGGCAACTGCTGGCAACCACGGCGGGAGCGAGCTTCTCCCCAGACGGCACGCTCGAGTGGAAGGGCTTCGACGCGGTCGGGCCGAATCCCCTGCATCGCATCGAGCAGATGCTGGAGACGATCGCCGCTTGAGGGCGATGCCCCGCAGCCTAGGGGGCCGCTACAATCAGGCTTGGGGAGAGCGGTCGACCGGGCCAGCACTCCGCCGGGCTGCCCGACCACTTTCGATGGACCCTTCCCTGATCCGGAATTTTTCGATCATCGCCCATATTGACCACGGCAAGTCGACCCTTGCGGACCGGCTGCTCGAGGCGACGGGGGCTCTCACGAGCCGCCAAATGCAGGACCAGGTCTTGGACTCGATGGATCTGGAGAGGGAGCGCGGGATCACGATCAAGGCCCAGGCAGTGCGCATCTCTTACCAAGCCGCCGACGGTCGGAGGTACCAGCTGAACCTGATCGACACCCCCGGCCACGTGGACTTCTCCTACGAGGTTTCCCGCAGCCTGGCGGCGTGCGAGGGGGCGCTGCTCGTGGTCGACGCTGCGCAGGGCGTGGAGGCGCAGACGATGGCCAACACGTACCTTGCCCTTGAGCACGACCTCGAGATCGTGCCAGTGCTCAACAAGATCGACCTGCCCGCGGCGGACCCGGACCGGGTCCAGGCCGAGATCGAGGGGACCATCGGGCTGGAGGCGTCCGACGCCCTGCGCATCAGCGCCAAGACGGGCGCAGGCGTGCCGGAAGTGCTCGAGGCGGTCGTGCGGCGGATACCCCCGCCGCGGCCGCGCGAGGGCGCTCCCCTCAGGGCGCTGCTCTTCGATTCCTGGTACGACCCGTACCGCGGTGTGATCTTGCTGGTGCGAATGGTGGACGGTCGACTGGCCGTGGGCATGCGCATCCGCATGTGGTCGACCGGTCGGACCTACGAGGTCGAAGCGCTGGGCTACCGTACGCCGGCGCACGTCACCTGCGAGGCGCTCAAGGCGGGCGAGGTGGGCTGGGTGGTCGCGAACATCAAGAACGTGACCGAGACCGGGATCGGGGACACCGTCTGCGAAGACCGCAACCCTCCACACGGGCCATTGCCCGGCTTCCAAGAGTCCAAGCCCATGGTTTTTGCGGGGCTCTACCCGGTGGAGTCCCACCAGCACGATATGTTGCGCGACGCGCTGGAAAAGCTGCAGCTGAACGACCGCTCCATCCGCTTCGAGCCGGAGAGTTCCGCGGCGCTCGGTTTCGGGTTCCGGGGAGGGTTTCTGGGGCTGCTGCACCTGGAGGTCGTGCAGGAGCGCCTTGAGCGGGAGTTTGGCCTGCGCCTGATTACGACGGCCCCGGGTGTGCGCTACAGGGTCACCAAAACGAACGGGTCGGTGGTCGATGTGATCAATGCCAGCCTGTGGCCTTCGCAGCGTTCGATACGCCAGGTCGAGGAGCCGATCTTTACGGTCACGGTGATAACCTCCGACGCCTACCTCGGCGGGATCCTGCGGCTGTTCGAGGAGAAACGCGGAGTCCAGAAGAGCTTCGAGTACACGGCAGGACGGCGGGTCGTGCTGACGTACGAAGTGCCGCTGAACGAGATCGTGCTCGACTTCTACGATCGTCTCAAGACGGTCTCCCGGGGCTACGCGTCGATCGACTACCACTTTTCGGGCTACAGGGTCTCGCCAATGGTCAAGCTCGACATACTCGTCGCTGGTGACGCGATCGACGCCCTGTCGATCATCGTCCACAAGGATCAGGCGCACGCCCGCGGAAAGGCGCTGATACAGCGCTTCCGGAAGCTGATCCCGCGCCAGCAGTTCGAGGTGGCCCTTCAGGCGGCGATCGGCAACAGGATCGTCGCTCGCGACAACATTGCGCCGCTTCGGAAGAACGTGACAGCCAAGTGCTATGGTGGCGACATCACACGCAAGCGAAAGCTGCTCGAGAGGCAGCGTGAGGGAAAGCGCCGCATGAAGCGGGTCGGTCGTGTGGACATTCCTCAGGAGGCTTTCTTGGCAGTGCTGAGTGTGGGCGATGGGCGGTAGGGCGACACACATGGTGCCGGCCTCCCAGGGCCTGCGGCGAGTCTCGTTCTGCCGCGGGGCCGTGCTCGCCCTGTGCGTTCTGGCGTGGCCGCCGCCGTCGGCCGCGCAGGGCCGGCCTGCCGACGCCAAGCCGCGCTACGAGGTCTGGGCCCAGCTGCGCGCCCGCTCCGAGAACCGCTTCGGCGCGGGGGAAAGCGCCGCCAAAGAGGATGGACTGGGGATCACCCGCGTGTGGCTCAACGCGACGCTGCGCGCCTCGAAGGGTGTTCGGTTCGCCGTGCAGCTCAACGATGCCCGCGTCATAGGGCTGGATGCCCCGCAGCGGCGGCGGGCGCTTGAGGATCCTCTTGACGTTCGCGAGGCATACGTCGCGCTGGGACCGGAGGAAGGGGCCCTAGAACTGCGCGTTGGCCGCCAGCAAATGGATTTCGTGGACCAGAGGCTGATCGGGGGACGCCGCTGGAGCAACACTTCGCCGATGTTCGATGGAGCCCAGCTGACGATCCGCCGCGGCGAGCACCGCGTTCACTTGCTGGGATTCTCAAACGTTGGCATTCGGGACGGGTTCAACCGGCCGTTGCGCAGCCGCTTCCTGTACGGCGCGATCGGCTCGATCCAGCTTGCGAACAGTGAACACCGCTTGGAGCCGTTCGTGCTCGCCAACCGCCGCGAGGAAATCGCCGCGTCGAACACGGGGGGTCTTCTGCGGACCGCCGGCGCCCGCTTGTTTGGGCGCTTCGGGGAGACATGGGACTATCAGATGATCTTTGCCGGGCAAGGAGGCGGACTGGCGCATCGACCGCAGCGGGCCTGGATGGGCGTGTGCGGACTGGGCAAGACATTCGATGCGGTGCCCGCTCGGCCGCGGCTTGGTTTCGAGTGGAGCCAGGCCAGCGGGGACGACGATCCCGGCGATGGGCGGACCGGCACGTTCGACACCCTGCACCCGTCCCCGCACCGGATCTACGGGGAGATGGACATCGTTTCCCTCCGCAACCTGAAGTTTGTGAAGGCGGGCGTGGACCTGCGCCCTGGAAAGCGCTGGAGGCTGACGTTCGACGCCATGGATCTGCGCGTCGCCAGCACGCGCGACGCGCTCTACGGTCTTAGCATGCGGGCGGTAGTGCGGCCTCCCGCCGGAGGCGCCGCAAGCTCCTCGATAGGGCAGGAGCTCGATCTTGTTCTGCGGTACTACCCCAGGCCCAACATCGAGCTGCGGTTCGGTGCCTCGCACTACTTCGCCGGGCCGTTCGTCACGCGGAGTCCAGACAACCCGGGCGAGTCGCAGACGTTCCTGACGACTGCCCTGCAGATTGATTTGTGACCCTTCCGCCCGGCGCCGGGCGCGCGCTGCGATAGAGTTGGTGCGATGCGCCCGAACCGGACTCGTCGGATCCTTGAGAACGGCGGCGTGGCCGTCGGGATTGCCCACGCCCAGATTCCGACGGCGGAGGTGGCGCGGATGTTCAGCGCGGCGCGCATGGACTGGGTGTTCTTGGACTCCGAGCACAGCCCGTTCTCGACCGACACGCTGCATCGGCTGTTGCGCGCGTACCGCATGACTGACGTGACGGCGGTCGTGCGGGTCTGCGACTTCCAGTACGATCTTGTGGCGCGGGCGCTGGACTCCGGCGCGGAGGGCATCATCTTCCCGCGATGTGAGGATCCCGCGCTGCTGCGGCGCGCCGTCCGCGGAGCGAAATTCCCGCCGCAAGGGCGCCGTGGATTCGGGCTCGGCCCCTCGCAGATCGGATACCAGCAGGCGGGCTTCGACGAGATCGTGGCCCACTGCAACAGCGAGTCGCTGATGATCGCGCAAGTGGAGTCCGAAAGGGCCCTCGACCGTCTACCGGAGCTGGCTGCCGTTGAGGGCCTTGACGCGCTGCTTGTCGGCCCGGCCGACCTCTCCATCTCCTTGGGAGTCGGTGGCCAATGGGACCACCCAAAGCTGGTGGCGGCGATCGATCGGGTGATTGCGGCCTGCCAAGCGGCGGGCCTGTGGCCCGCCATCCAGGTGCGCGACGTGGATCTCGCCACCTTCTGGATCGGCCGCGGAATGCGCTTGGTCGGTTGCGCCAGCGACGCGGCCTTGCTGTGGGGAGCCGTCAGCCGCGTAGCGGGCAAGCTTCGCGCGGTTGCGTGACAGTTGCAGCCTTGGTCCGAGGTCCGCGCTGATACAATGCTGCTTGCGTCGCGCGGCGGCCCGCGCACGGATTGGCGGCAGCTTCGGCGTCACTGACACCAACTACGGACCCCACTGATCACCGATTGCTTGGGTCTTCTGCCGCGGGGGCGGCGGCTCGGGCAAGCAATTCGATGAGAGGGTTTGGAATCGCGCTTCCGGCCGCGCGTTGGCGCCGCCGTTCGTCGCGCTCGCCCGTTTGAGGGCAATGAGCAGGCCGAGCCCCGCTTACATCGCACTGCTGGCCGCAGTCTGTGCCGCGTTGCTTCTGGCCGGGGCGTTCCTGCGTCCCGAGTCTGCGCCGGAGGATATCGCTGCCGCAGCCCCGGAACTCCCGCAACTGGGGCGGTTCGCGGACCGCCGCATGCTGGAGGGCATCGCCGACTACTTTTCCTACGCTGCCACGCTGGTCGAGGATACAGTCGTGCTGCTGGCCGTCAGCGGCCAGAGCGGAGTCGTTTGGCAGGTAGGGGAGGTGGTCACCTCTGCTCGCCGGGGGCCCTTCCCGTCGACCGACCGCACGGCCCTAGCCGGCCGCGCCGTCGACCTGACTGTCACCGCAACCGGGCCACCGCGGCCATACGTGCTGTTGCAAGCTCCCCGGGAAGCCGTGGTGAGCAGCCGGCCACCTGCGCGCCTGTACCCGCGCGGGTCGTGGCTCTTGGCGGTTTGGAGGACGGCGGACGGCGACCTCCTGCACCAGCCCGGCAACCTCTTCGGCTTCTTGGAGCGCGATTGCGGCACGTATCGCCTGACCGAGGTGCTGACCAACTTCGATCTGGCTCCCCGTCAGGCAGGTGGGGGAATCTTTTCTTTGGATGGGGGACTGATTGCGGTCGTGCTGGACTGTGCTGGCGAGATGGTCGCGGCAGAGGCAAACGCTCTGGAACTGCAGGCCCGCCGCGAGCCGGCCAGAGAGGAAATGTTCCCGGAGCGTTACGGCATGCGGCTTGGCCGGGCGGTCCCGGAAGAGACTGCCGCTCTGGGCGGACCGGGTCCGGATGCCCTGGTGGTCCGTGAGACGTGGTGGGGCTACGGGGCACACCGCGCCGGGCTGGTGCCGGGGGACCTCATCGTTTCAATCGAGGGCTCGCCTGTCACGGACTTGGCCGACCTTGAGAACCTCCTGCTTCCGGTGTCCCGCGAGCACTTCGACCTTGGCGTGTGGCGTGACGGGAGCCAAGTGGACGTCCAAATTCCCGCTCGCCCCGCGAGCGCCGAGACCCATGCCGGCCTCGGATTCGTCGGGGACGAGGGCGGCCTGGAACTCGGCTCGGTCTTAGGGGGAAGCCCGGCAGGCCGTGCCGGGGTGCGGCCTGGGGACCGCGTGCTAACGGTCAACCGGCGTCCCGTGGCTTCAATGGCAGAGTTCGAGCGGGCATGTGCGGACGCGGGCGGCGGAATGGCCCATCTGGTGCTCGCTCGAGGGGGCCGCTATTGGGGCGCTATGGTTCGGGTCGATGAATGAGCTCTCGTCGCTGGGCGTTATCCTGCTGCTCGCGCTGGCTGCCGGGCACCTCGTCCGCGTCTTGCGCATCCCCGAGGTCACGGGATACCTGCTGGCCGGGATGGTCTTGGGGCCGTCGATGCTGGGATGGGTCAGCCACGACAACATCCAGGCCCTTGAGGCCCTCAGCGAGGTGGCGCTCGGACTGATCCTGTTCTCGATCGGCGCCGTCTTTGAGTACAACCTGATCCGGCGCATCGGCTGGAAGATCGTGCGTCTCACAATGGCGGAGTCGATGCTGGCCGCCGGGCTGGTCCTGGTCAGCATGCTGGTGGTCGGCCAGCCGTGGCCGGTCGCACTCCTGCTGGCCTCGGTGTCAATTGCCACGGCTCCGGCCTCGACGCTCATGGTGATGCGCGAGTGCAACGCGCGCGGCCCTCTCACGGACACCCTGCGCGGCATCATAGCGATCAACAACATTGTCTGCCTGATCGCCTACCTGCTGTCCGAGGCGGTCCTGATGTTGGTGGCAGATTGGGGCCAGCACGGGCCGGTCCGTTCTGTGCTGCTGGCCGGCTTCCCCCTAGTCTGGCAGCTGGTCGGCTCGGTCGCGCTCGGGTTTCTGGCTGGCCTGATGCTGGCGGGCTGGGCGCGCCAGGTCACCGAGACCGGGGAGATGCTCATCCTGCTGGCGGGATCTATCCTGCTCAGCGTCGGGGTTGCCCGCCTGCTTGACCTCTCCCCGCTCATCGCCAGCCTCTCGGTCGGCGCCACGATGGTCAACCTTTCCCGTCGCAGCCGCCGCCTCTTCAAGACCTTGGAGGGCACTGATCCGCCCTTCTACGCGATCTTCTTCGTGCTCGCGGGTGCCGACCTGAACCTCGAGCGCCTGCTCGAGATTGGAACTGTGGGGCTGCTTTACGTGCTTGCCCGCGGCGCCGGGAAGCTGGGCGGCTCTTGGATCGGCAGCCGACGTCTTGGAATGGGCCTGAAGGTGCAGCGCTTCCTCGGTCTCGGGCTCCTGACGCAGGCCGGACTTGCGGTAGGGCTGGTCATAACGATCGGCCGCCGGCTTCCGGAGTACTACCCGCTAGTCTCCACCGTCGTGTTGTCGGCGGTTGTGTTGTATGAGGTGGTCGGCCCGATCTCCACGAAATTCGCCATCGTGCAGAGCGGAGAAGCCAAGCTCAGCCCCGATCGGGTCCAGTCGATCTGGGAGTGAGAAACCCCGCGTCCGGGGCCGCGCGAGAGCGGTCTCAGGCAGGTACGCGGCCACCCGCGGGCCTGCACGGCGTAGAATAGCCGTCCGGAGGGGCCGGACCCCCTTGACATCGTATTACCAACCCGGCAGAATTGTGCGCGACTAGGAAACACGCTACCAGATGTGGTATCCTGTCTCGGTCATGCGCAACTTGTAGTATGACGCTCGGACACTGAAGGCCCGGAAGGAGGGCCGGTGCCGGGTTAGTTGCGCTGCCTTGTGGGAAGGCACTGACCGAAACCATGGGGAGGAAGGTGAGCATGAGTGTGCCAGCGGTCAAAGAGTCGATCGAGAGTCGGCGGCAAGTGCGCGTTGCGGTCCGCCGCGAGCCTGCGGAGGCTGGGCTGACCTATGGTCGGTACTTCACCCGGGACTTGGGCAAAGGGCAGCGGCCGTACCATGGCTTCTCTTGGGAGCGCCGGCCGGCCTTGATCACGGACAGTTCGGGTGAGGTGGTGTTCGAGCAGCAGGATGTTGAAGTGCCCTTGCAGTGGTCCCAGACGGCCACGAACATCGTGGCGAGCAAGTACTTTCACGGCACTGTCGGCGAGGAAGACCGTGAGACCAGCCTGCGCGAGCTGGTGGGACGGGTCGTCGACACGATTGCCGACTGGGGAGCCGATGGGGGCTATCTGGCGGACGCCGGGTCGGTCGAGGCGTTCCGCGACGATCTGGCGCACCTGATGCTGCACCAGAAGGCCGCCTTCAACTCTCCGGTCTGGTTCAACGTAGGCGTGCGCAAGGAGTCGCGGGGGTATGGCTGGGCGTGGAACAGGCGCAGCGAGCGGGTCACGGCGTTGGACCCGGACGAGCACCGCCCGCAGTGCTCGGCATGCTTCATCAATTCGGTCGAGGATTCGCTGGAATCCATCCTGGACCTCGCCAAGACGGAGGGCATGCTCTTCAAGTGGGGCTCCGGCACTGGCACCAACCTGTCCGCGATCCGCGAGGAGGACGCAGGGCTGGCCGGCGGAGGCCGCGCCTCCGGACCTGTCTCGTTCATGAAGGGCTACGACGCCTTCGCGGGAGTCATCAAGTCCGGCGGAAAGACCCGACGGGCGGCGAAGATGGTCATCCTGAACGTCGACCACCCCGACATCAAGGAGTTCATCTGGTGCAAGGCGAGGGAGGAGAAGAAGGCGCACGTGCTGATCGCCAACGGCTACGATTCGGCCATCGACGGCGACGCCTACTCGACGATCTCGTTCCAGAACGCGAACAACTCCGTGCGCGTCACCGACGAGTTCATGCGCGCCGCCTCCGAGGGGCGCGAGTGGTGGACAAGGTCCGTCCAGACACGTGACCGGGCCGGGCGTCACGACGCTAGGGGCCTGCTCCGGGAAATCGCCGAGGCGACCCACCAGTGCGGGGATCCCGGGATGCAGTTCGATTCAACCATCAACAAATGGAATCCGGTCAAGAACACGGACCGCATCTACGCCTCTAACCCCTGCTCGGAGTACATGTTCCTGAACGACTCCGCCTGCAACTTGGCGTCCCTCAACCTGATGAAGTTCCAGACAAGGCAGGGCCGCTTCGACGTGGACGCGTTCCGGCGTGCCGTCCGGACCCTCATACTTGCGCAGGAGATCCTCGTTGACAACGCGGCCTACCCCACGGAGCGGATAGCGTTCAATTCCCACTCCTACCGCCCGTTGGGACTGGGCTACGCGAACCTGGGCGCACTGCTGATGTCGCTGGGCGTGCCCTACGACTCGCGCCGGGGACGCTCCATCGGCGCCGCCATCACGTCCACGATGTGTGGGCAGGCGTATCTCACCAGCGCGGAGATCGCCCAAGCTCGCGGGCCCTTTGAGGGCTACGCCAAGAACCGGGATCCGTTCTTGGATGTCATCCGCATGCACCGCCGGGCCAGCGAGCAGATCGCCCGCGTCGGCGTGCAGAGCGACCTTCGCGAGGCGGCCGAGGACGTCTGGGAGGCGGCCTATCGCTTGGGCCGCAAGCATGGCTACCGCAATGCGCAGGTGACAGTGCTGGCTCCCACTGGGACGATCGGCTTCATGATGGACTGCGACACTACCGGAATCGAGCCTGAACTCGCCTTGGTGAAGTACAAGAAGCTGGTTGGCGGTGGTGTGATCAAGATCGTCAACAACACCGTCGGGCAGGCCTTGGACCGCCTCGGCTACGACGAGAGCCAAGTAAACGCGATCGTTGACTTCATTGACGAAGAGCAGACCATCGAGGGCGCCCCCGGGATCAGGGACGAGCATTTGCCGGTCTTCGATTGCAGCTTCAAGGCGCAGAACGGCAAGCGTTCGATCCATTGGAACGGACACCTTCGCATGATGGCGGCCGTTCAGCCGTTCATTTCGGGCGCGATATCGAAGACCATCAACATGCCGGCCGACTCGTCGGTGGAAGACGTTGTTGACGCGTACCTCGAGGCTTGGAGAAAGGGCCTGAAGGCTGTCGCGCTCTACAGGGACGGGTCAAAGATGGCACAACCTCTCAACACCGGTGAAGCGTCCGATGGCCCTGCTGACGCCGCAATTCCGGGCGTGGTGCGGCCCCTGCGGCGGCGCATGCCCGACGAGCGTGCCTCGCTGACGCACAAGTTCTCTGTCGGGGACCACGAGGGCTACCTCACGGTTGGCCTCTACGAGGACAACAAGACGCCTGGCGAGATCTTCATCCGCATGTCCAAGGAGGGCTCGACGATCAGCGGGCTGATGGACAACTTCGCGACTGCAATCTCATTGGCGCTGCAGTACGGCGTTCCGCTAAAGACGCTGGTCGACAAGTTCCAGCACGTCCGATTCGAGCCCAGCGGCTGGACCCAGAACGAAGACATCCGCTACGCGAAGTCAGTGACGGACTACATCTTCCGCTGGTTGGGGACGAAGTTCATCTCAAGCGACTACACGGTGAGCGACGAGGTCTTGGCGCAGCTAGCCGGGAACGGGGTTGGGCCCCCGCCGCAGGTGGGGCAAGCGTCCCAGAGCGCGCCAGCTGCCTACGGCCTGCACGACGGGCCGCTGTGTGTCGAGTGCGGGTCTGTCATGTCGGTGAACGGATCCTGCCACCGCTGTCCCAACTGCGGCGCAACTTCGGGCTGCAGCTGATTCGAGGGCGGCCCGCTGGAATGGCGCTGGTCCGGAAGTACGGCAGTCCCGGTCTGGCGGACGACGCGATCCGGTGTCAGGTGTCAGTCAGGCCAAGAGCCGCTTCACGACTCGTCCGCCGACATCGGTCAGTCGAAAGTCCCGGCCTTGGTGCCTGTACGTGAGCTTGGTGTGATCAAGGCCCAACAAGTGCAAGATCGTCGCCTGCACGTCGTGCACGTCCACCGGATCCTTTGTGACGAAGAAGCCTAGGTCGTCGACTTCTCCGATCGTCTGTCCGCCATTGATCCCGGCGCCCGCGAACCACATGGGAAAGTTCTCTATGTGATGGTTGCGGCCCGGGAGCTCTTGGATCTCTCCCATCGGCGTGCGGCCGAACTCCCCGCCCCAGATCACGAGCGTGTCGTCCAGCAGCCCCCGCTGCCTGAGATCCGTGACTAGCGCGGCGCAAGCGCGGTCCACTGCGAGCGCGACCTCGTCCAGCTTGCCGGCGAGATTGTTGACGCGGTTCCCGTGGTGGTCCCATCCGGTGTGGTAGAGCTGCACGAAGCGCGTGCCGCGCTCGAGGAGCCGCCGGGCGACCAGGCAGTTGTTGGCGAAGCTGGCCTTTCCCGGCACAGCTCCGTAGAGGTCGAGCGTGGTCTGGCTCTCGGCGGCCAGATCCATCAGATCCGGGGCGCTCGCCTGCATGCGGTAGGCGAGCTCGTAGGCGGCGATGCGCGTGGCGATCTCGGGGTCTCCGACCGCGGCCAGCCTAGCCCGGTTCAGATCCCTCACAGCGTCCACCCGTGCGCGCTGCTGGCTACGCGAGAAACCCGGCGGCGTCGAAAGGTTCGGGATCGGATCGGAGGTCCGCAGGAATTCTACACCCTGGTACGCCGTCGGAAGGAAGCCGCTGCCCCAGATGTTGGCCCCGCCCATTAGGTTTTGCTCCCCCGACCTAAGCACGACGAAGGCAGGCAGGTCCGACGCCTCACTGCCAAGGCCGTAGGTGATCCAAGAGCCCATTGACGGGCGCCCGTAACGCGTGGAACCGGTGTTGAAGAAGAGCTTGGCGGGCGCGTGATTAAAGTTCTCGGCGCGCAGTGAGTGCACGACAGCCAGATCGTCCACCACCCGAGCCATGTGGGGGAAGACCTCCGAGACCCAAGTTCCGGACTTCCCGTGCCGCTGGAAGTCGCGCTGCGGACCGAGCAGCGTCGGTCGCTGCTCGGTGAATCGTTCCATGAACGCGAAGCGCTTCCCGTCCAGAAACGAGTCCGGGGTCGGCTGGCCGTCCATCTCCCGGAGTTTCGGGCGCCAGAGCCAAGTCTCGAACTGGCTGGGCGCACCGGACATGAACAGGTACACCACGCGCTTGGCCTTCGCCGGGAAGTGGGGGGCCTTGGGGGCGAGCGGATCAGCCGTGGCGTTTGCGGGCTGCGCGTACATCGGTTGCCCGCCCAACAGCCCGCCAAGGGCGATTCCTCCCAAGCCGACGAAGCACTCGCCCAGGAAGTGGCGCCTCGTGGCGTTCAAGCGAACATGCTGCAAAGGGTCCATGGATTCACTCCCGAGTGATGAACTCGTCGAGGTTGATGAGGACGCTGCCCACTGCCGTCCACGCGGCGACCTCATGGCTGGACGCCCCCGGCGGAACTCCGAGGGTGAGCACTTGCGCGGCACGCTCCGGGTGCGTCTCGAATTCGTCAAGCTGTCCCGTGGCAAGGCTTCGCAGAGTGCTCAATTCGGCGTCCGTGGGTGCCCGTCCCAGGCAGATCCAGAAGGCTCTCGACAACCGTTCGGAGAGCTCGGCGCCGTTCGTCTCGCGCAGCAGGCGGGCGGCGAATCCCTGGGCGAACTCGTGATACCCGCTGTCGTTGAGCAGTGTGAGCGCCTGCAGCGGGGTGGTCGAGCGGTTGCGGCGGGTGGAGACCGTCAGCGCGTCCGGGCTGTCGAAGAGCATCAGCCCGGGGTGCGGGCTCGTCCGCCAGAAATGGGTGTACAGGCCGCGGCGGTATCTGTCGGATCCCTTGCTCTCGGGCCACGGTTTCCGAATCATCACCCCAGGCGGCTGGGCCGGGAAAACGCTCGGTCCGCCGATCGTGGGCGCGAGCAGGCCGCTTGCCGACAGCGCCAGGTCACGCACGATCTCAGATTCCACCCGCAAGCGCGCCTGCCTCCCCAACAGCCTGTTGGCCGGGTCTGTGGCCGCTAGGTCTTCCCTGTGGCCGGAAGCCTGCCGGTAGGATGCGGAGGTGACGATCAATCGGTGCAGGTCCTTGAGGCTCCAGCCCGCCTCTACGAACGCCGTAGCGAGCCAGTCGAGCAGTGCCGGGTGGCTGGGCCGCTCGCCCTGCGTGCCGAAGTCGTTGGAAGTCGGAACGATGCCGGCGCCGAAGTAGCGCTGCCAAATGCGGTTCACGGTGACCCTCGGCGTGAGCGGGTTGCGGCCGTCGACAAGCCAGCGGGCAAGGTGCAGCCGAGTTGGCTCGCTCCCCTCGATTGGGGGAAGCGCCGCAGGGGTTCCCGGCAGCACACGCTCGGCCTTCCGAAGGAAGTCCCCTTGGACTAGGATGTGCGTCGGGCGCGGCTCGGCCAATTCCCGCATGACCAGCGTGCTGGGTATCGCCGGCAGAAGCTTCCTCACTGCGGCAATTGCCTTGCGGCGCTCCTGAACGCCGGGATCTTGGGCCAAGAATGCGTTCCGGAGAATCTCCTTCCTGCGCTCCAAGCGCTCTCCGGAGGGGGTCCTCAGAATGACCTGCAGGCCAGGGGGCAGGCCTGAGACTTCCTCCTGTGTCAGGCCTGCCTCCCACTCGTCTTGTCGTCCGAGCAACTCCTTCTGGTACGCGCGCTGTTCGGCCTCCATGGCCTCGATCTGGGCATTGAGTGCGTTCTTCCGAACGTACTGCTCCGGGGTGCCGAATTCCAGGATCGGCTCGAAGGCTCGCGCCCGTCCTTGGGCGTTGGAGAATTCTCCGCTCAGTTCATCGATGCTGTTGAAGAACGCGAAGAACCGGTAGAACTCTCGCTGGGCGATCGGGTCGAACTTGTGGTCATGGCACCGCGCGCAGCCTAGGGAGAGGCCCAGAAACACGATTCCGGTGACATCGACCCGGTCGGTCACGGACTCGACCCGATACTGCTCGAAGTCCACGCCTCCCTCGAGATTGAGCAGGGTGTTGCGGTGAAAGCCGGTCGCGACGATCTGCTGCGGGGTCGCGCCGGGCAGCAGGTCGCCCGCCAGCTGTTCGATCACGAAACGGTCGAACGGCTGGTCTCGGTTCAAGGCATCGATCACCCAGTCGCGATACATCCAGATCTCGCGCTCTGCGTCGGCGTTATAGCCGTTCGAGTCGGCATAGCGCGCTAGGTCGAGCCAGTGCCGTCCCCATCGTTCGCCATAGTGCGGTGACGCCAGCAGCCGGTCGACCATGCGCTCGTATGCTCCTGGGCGCTGGTCCGCCACGAAGGCCCGGACCTCCTCCGCGGACGGCAAGAGACCGGTCAGGTCCAGGTGCAACCGCCGTGCCAAGGTCTCCCTCGGGGCTGGCGGCGACGGACCCAGTCCCGAGTCGCGCAAGCGGGCGAGCACGAAGCGGTCAACGGGGTTGCGGGCCCATTCCGCCCCGGACGGCTGTGGCGGCGTAGGCCTGGCCACAGGCTGGAATGCCCAGTGCACCGCGTCTTCGCCGCGACCGCCGGACTCCGCATCTTCGGGCCATGGGGCGCCCAGTTCGATCCAGCGCTCAAACGCGCCGATCGCAGGAGCGGAGAGCTTTCCGCCAGCCGGCATCTTCAGAGACCCGGTGTGGCGAAGCGCGGCGAGCAGCAGGCTCTCGCCGGGTCGGTCTAGCGAGATTGCCGGCCCGCGAGTGCCGCCTTCGAGCAGGGAGTCCCGGGAAGCCACCGAGAGCCCGCTGGTCCGGAGGCGGTCGTTGTGGCACTGGGAGCACTGCGAGTGCAGGGTCGGACGAATGTGGGTCTCGAAGAAACGGATCGACTCAGGGGACAAGGGCGGGCCGGGCGCGGCATACGCCGCACCAAGCCCTGCGATCAGGGGCCAAGTCCGTAGCCAGATGCGCACGTTTGCTGCCGTCGCGCCCTCCTAAGCCGTATCGGTGGGGCTGGGCGCCCGCCGCCGGCTTGCCGTCAGCCGCCAATCTACCACGCGCCCGGGTCAGTCCGCAGGCCGCCCGACCGCCGAGCGCGTCCTCAGCGGCCTGATTCGCCGTCCAACCTGGCCGCCGATGCCTCCGCTCTGGCCCCACCCAGTATGAGTTCCACCGCCATGTTCCCCTCGTGGCAGGCGTATTCGTAGAGCACGTACTCAGGGTCAGCCGTGAGCGGCATCTCGATCGTCCAAGGGCGCGTGTATATCTTCGGATCATTCACGGTGACCTCGTACTGGATGGTATCCTCGCTCACTCGGGTAAACCGCTCCACGACATGGAGTTCCGTGGAGACTGGGATCCCCTTAATCCTCCGAGACGCGGAGTTTGAAGCGATCCAGCCCCGGTCGTTGTAGTTGCGCGTCTCAACCACCAGCGTGTCGCCCTCCCACCGACCCCGGGAGTCTCCCATCCAAAGCTGGATGCTCCCGCTCAAGTGCGGCGTGTCCGAGAGCGGGATGATCCTTGCGTCATGGATCATTTCGTACACGATTGCGACATGGTCCGGCGTTTGGAGGATGCGGTAGGCGTTGTTGTAGCCGGCCGGAAAGATCGAGCCCGGAACGCCCCGCGTGATGCAGCGGTCCCACACGCTCATGAATTCGTAGGACTCTGTCGACCGGGCCTTGTAGAGGTCGCGGCGGGCCTCCGCCGAGGGGCGCGTCGGGACGCGGCCGTCCGGCGGGTCCACTACTAGAGAGGTCTGGCGGCTGGGGAGGTATCCAGTCCCCGAGTCGAGCCAGACATTGTTGTATCCTCCGACCGACCCGGGAGGGGACGTCCCGTCCGTCTCGGCTCGCCGGCGGGCAAGATTGGCCGCGATCTGCTGTGCCTCCTGCTCGGTAATGGTCGTCTTGTGCTGTCCCGCTGGACGCTCGAACGGCGTCACCGTCTCGTTCGTCCATACCCCCTGAAGGTCGAGATGGCCCCAAGCTGTCCGGGGCGCAGTCCAGTCATCGGCAGACAGGATGGCAGGCGCGAGCAGGACCAGACTCCAGCCAAGGACACCGCGGTATATACCTGCCTTCATGAAGACCTCCCCCTAGAATTTCCCTGCGCCTAGCGCCTCTCGTCGTATGGCGCGCCCGTGCCCGACGATCCTGCGAACAGCCGCGTCCCGTCCGGCAGTGTGACGTCCCGCCCATTGGCCTTGTTGCTCCCGTCTATGGCCCGGTATCCCTCTACCAGCACTTCGACGCCCGGCTTGACAGAATCCTTGCGCCAGCCGCGCCGCACCAGCGCGCCCGGCGGTCCAGCCTCGACCATCCAGCTCTCCGTCCGACCGTCGTCCGTGGTCACCTCGATGTGCATCCAAGCGTGCGGGTTGATCCACTCCATCTTTGTGATCTTTCCCCGAAGGCGGACGGGTTTCTCGGCATCGAACTCCGACGAGAAGGCGTGGTGGCCGTACAGGTCCGGCACCAGAAGCAGCACAGCCACAAGCAGGGAGGCCGCGAGGGCCGCCGCGATCGGTTGCTTCGCGAATACGCGTGTCATCGGCCCGCCTCCGCTGCCTCGCGGTCCCGAGCCCGGGCACCGCTCAGAATGTTGAACATTCCGTAGTTGCCCTCGTGGCAGGCATACTCGACCAGCTCGTACTGATCCTCGTCCAGATCGAAGGCGAATCGGGCCGACCACGGCCGGACCCACACGGTCGGGTCATCAACGGTGAATTCGTAGAGCAGCCTGCTCGGGCCCACCCGCGTGAAGCGCTCCGTGAGAGTCATCTCCGCCGACGACCCCCGAAATGGGCTGCGGCCGTTGAAGCGATTAGACTCCACGACAAGCGATTCGCCGTCCCATCGACCCTGTGGATCGCCGAGCCACGTTCGAAGGTTCGGACCCACCCTCTCCCGGGGAGTGGTCGGAATGACCCTTGCCTCGTGGACCATTTCCTTGTGTATGGCCACGAATTCGGGGCCTTGGACGATCTGGAGGCCGTTGTTGTAGATGCCGGGAATCATCATTCCCGGGACGCCCTTGGTGATGCAGCGCACGTACGGTGTCAGATCTTCAGGCCCGGCGGGTGGCTGGCTCGTGCGTCGCTCGCGTTCGAGGCGCGCCTCGCGGGCCCTGCGTTCCCCTGCCTCGGTCAGTGGCGGCAGCCGACCGTCGGGCGGGTCGAAGATCATCGCCACTTGGGTCGACGGTGTCATCTTGTCGTAGCCCAGCGTGGTGTCGCGCCACTCGCGCTCGTACCCCCAGATGCTCCCAAGCGTGCCCCGCTCCCGCCGCGCGGCCGCCTGCTCGGCTGTGAGGGCCTCAACGCCGACCAAGGCCGCAGGTCTCTCTAGCGGGATGCCGTGCGCCGCGTTCCCTGTCCATATTCCCTGCAAGTCCGGCTCGCCCCAGGGCGTGCGGGGCGTGGTGTAGGCTTCGGCCACAGCGTTGCCGTCGAACGCACCATCCCCTGTGGCCTCGGCGGCATCAACTCCGGCGAAGCCGGGCTCGACAACTGCCACCGTGACATTGTCCGGGCCGTTCGCAAAGACACGCTTGGCGGCGCTGCGCGCATTCGCCGGCACTGCGGGGGCACCCAGCATGTCCACTCCGACCTCCCGGAGCCCCTCGGCTGACCGATCCAGGCTCGGCATTTCGAACGCGATGTGTGCGATCGCACGGGAGCTGGTGGGGGCGGGTTGCGAACCGGAGTGCGACGAGGCCAGCAGCCATCCGCTGCCGAACTGCACGCCGGACACGCCGCCCGGGAAATCTTCTGATTGGCCGCCGAACGCCGCTTGGTACCAGCGCAGCGTGGACTGCGGATCGCTGGCGCTGAGGTGGAGGTGATGGAAGCCCAACAGCTCGATGTCCTCGACCAGTTCGATGCGCGTGCCCCAGGGGTCGAACAGGAATCCGTGGCGGTTCAGACCCGGCATTGGACGGTGTGTGGATCCGTCGTCGAAGCGCTGCAGGCGAACGCCCGAACCCCGTACGCCCACCGCCTCCAGTTCGGCCATCTTTGCCGTCACGTCCGGGTAGGAGAACGCGATGTGATTGACTCCTGTGCCCTGCGTGCTGCCCATTGTGGGCTGGGAGACAAAGATTAGCCTGATCCCATTGCAGACGGCGGTGTCCTTCTGGCCCGTGACCGGCTCGCAGTCCAGGTGCCGCTCGTACCATCGCACGGCCTCGGTCGGGCTGGCGGCGGTGATCTGGACGTGGTGGAGGTCCGCTCCTGCACTCGTTCCCACCGAGGCCAATGCGGCCAGCAGGATTAGGCCGGGCCAGCGGATCGTGCACATGCCGAGCGCTCCCGGAGTCCTGGGGTCATCGCGTCGGTCTTCTGCGCAGGTGGCCATACATCAGGTCCTCGGCGAACTCGACGCACTTGAACTCGAGCACGCGCACATTCGGCTCAAGGCGCCGGTACAGCGGCATCCGAATCGTCCACGGGCGCTCGAAGACTGTCGGATCTGTCAGGGTCGCCTCGTACTGTAGCGCGTTTCGGCCCAGCGGTGTATACCGCTCTTCCACGCGCAGGGCCGCACTGGCATAGTTGCCGGCACGGTCGAGCCAGGCCTGCCCGTTGAAGCCCTCCGCGAGGACTACCAGCGTGTCTCCATCCCAGCGGCCGTGCGAGCGGCCCATCCAGCTGTCGATGGGTGGGGGTTCTGGGTTCTCCTTGTCCATGTGGATGGTCCTGTTCGCTTCTGCGAAGCCGTAGACGATCATGATCTTCGAGTCCCCTTGGATGATCTGGAAGGGATACGGCAGGTATGTGGCGCGGGGGACCCCGGGCAGGAAGCATTTTGCTTCGGGGTCCGCGGTCATCCGGTCTTTGAAGTTCGCCTCTTGTCGCTCCCGGGCGGCCGCCGCATACGGGATCTCGCCTCCCACCACCACGCCCTGTCCAGGCGGCACGGCCCCAATCGCGCCAAGGTCGGGATGGCCGGCTGCCGCAGGGTGGTCCTCAAGATTCCAGTGCGCTGTGCCGATTGCCTGCCAAATCCCGTTGAGGTCCGGGTGGCCGTCGAAGAACCGTGGGATACCCGGCTCGTGGGACGGCAGCGGCGCGGCCAATGCGAGGGTGGCCGCCGCCCAGGCGATTGCTGGCCGTGCCCTGCGCGGCCATGAAAGTCGAGATCTTGAAGCGGGGGACGCCATTTCGCACTAGATTCTAATCCGACTCGGCTCTTGCGCACGGGCGCCAGGCCGGGCCTCGCAGTGCGTGCGCAGCCCGGCCCGCCCAGTTGTGGCCTGTTCATTTCATGGAGATCTGGACGGCCTTGCAGCGCTGGCGTCTCGGACGTGGCCTCAGGGCCGGGCGGCCGTTCCGCTCAGGTGCTGAAGCGCCGCTTTCGTGCTTCGTCAAGGGCAACGGCGAGGATGATGATCGCTCCGATGATTACCTGCTGCCAGTACGGGGTGATCCCAAGAAGGTCGCTTCCATTCGACAGCAGGCCCATGATGAAGGCTCCGATAAGCGTGCCGATCACCGTTCCTTCGCCACCCGCCAAGCTGCCGCCGCCGATCACCACCGCTGCTATCACCTGGAGCTCGTAAGTCACGCCCGCCGTGGGTTGGCCGGTCATCAGGCGCGAAGTCTCGATCATTCCGGCCAGACCGGTCATTAGGCCGCAGATGGCATAGATCGCCACCTTGTAGCGTCCGACTGGGATTCCGGCGTAGACCGCGGCTGCCTCGTTGCTGCCAATCGCATATGTGTATCGGCCCAACCGGGTCGAGTGCAGCACGAAGTGCGCGATCACGACGCACACCGCCAGCACGAGCAGCACAAAGGGGGCCGGCCCGATCGTGCCCTCGCCCAGAAAACCGTGCTCCTTTGGAAGGCCCACGACCGGAAGGCCGCCCGAAATCACGAGCGTCAGGCCCCTGATGATGCCGAGTGTCCCGAGTGTCACGATGAACGGCGGGATCCGCAGCCTGTAGATCATCAAGCCATTGGCCGCTCCCCACGCAGTGCCGGCGACCATGCCGGTGAGGATTCCCAGTTCCACCGAGCCGGTGGCAACCATGGTCATCGTCCCCACCACTCCGGAGAAGGCCATCATCGATCCGACCGAGAGGTCGATGCCTCCCGATACGATCACCAGCGTCATGCCCAGCGCCATGATGTTGATCACGGCAGTCTGCCGGATGACGCTGGAAATGTTCGTGCCCGTCAGGAAGTAGGGCGAGGCGACGGACAGGATCAGGAACAGCCCGGCAAGGGTGAGGAAGGGCAGGAACTTCTGTACGACAGCCGACTTCACCAGCATGCGCGGAGACCTTGATTCAATGGCTCGCCGACCGACGGGCACGGTCGCGAAAGGTGTCCCGATGACTCTGCCAGCAACGCTCCTTGCCGCGGCTCGGCAGCTCCGTGGCTTGCCGTTCGGCGGTCCCTCAAGCGTGGACCACGCGGCAATCCGTCGGCCCTAGCGCGGTCTGGGCCGGCGGACGGGAGCTGTCCGGCACAGATTTGCAGCGTACCACAGCCCAGCCGCCGCTTCGGCTCACCCGGCGCGGGTCAGGCGTTCCGCCAAGCTCGTGTCTCCACCGACGTCCGTAAGGCGGAAGTCGCGACCGGAGTGCCGGTAGGTCAGCCTCTCGTGGTCAAGGCCTAACAGGGCGAGGATCGACGCGTGGAGATCGTTCAGGTGCACGCGGTCCTGCACAGCGCGCAGACCCAGCTCGTCCGTCCCTCCGATCGTCTGGCCGCCTGCCACGCCCCCGCCGGCCATCCACAGCGTGAAGCCGTACGGGTTGTGGTCCCGGCCCTCCGTCCGGCCCTTGCCGCCGTCCGAGGTGGGCGTGCGGCCGAACTCGCCGCCCCAGATCACGAGAGTCGAGTCCAGCAGGCCGCGGGCCTTCAGGTCAGCCAGCAGGCCCGCAACGGCCCGGTCGGTCTCGGCAGCCCGGTCAATGTGGTTCTGGTCGCAGCCGGTGTGCCCGTCCCAGTCGATCGCGTTCTGCCCGTTTCCAGACCAGATCTGAACGAAGCGTACGCCGCGCTCGACAAGCCGCCGCGCCAGCAGGCAGCGGCCCCCGAAGTCCGCGCTAACGGGATCGTCCATGCCGTAGAGCCTCCTCGTGGCCTCGCTCTCCCCTGAGATGTCCGTCGCCTCTGGTGCGGCCACCTGCATCCGGAAGGCCAACTCGTAGGATTCGAGCCGTGCGGCCAGCTCGGAGTCGAAGTTACGCTGCTCGAGATGGCGCGTGTTCAAAGCGCGAAGGCCGTCGAGCATCTCGCGCTGCCAGCGGGCCGGTGCGTCGTCCGGCGGATTGAGGTACAGGATCGGCTCCGGTCCGGGCCGGAAAGAGGTCCCTTGGTAGGCGGCCGGCAGGAATCCCTGACCGTACACCTCTGGCCCTGAACGCACGCCCCCTTGGAGCAGGACCACAAATCCGGGGAGGTTCTGGTTCTCGGTGCCCAGCCCGTACAGCACCCAGCTACCGAGACTGGGTCGTCCGATGCGGGGCCACCCGTTGTGGATCAGGAACTGCGCCTGCGAGTGGGTGAAGCCCTCGTGATAATTCGAGCGGATGACGGCGATGTCGTCGGCGTGTTTGGCCACTTGCGGAAACAGGTCCGAGATCTCAATGCCGGACTCGCCGTGTCGCGCGAACGACCGTCGCGAGCCGAGCAGCTCCTGCTGGGCGAACTTTCCGTTCTGGAAGTCTTCGTCCCCGAAGCTCGCCGGCGGCCGCTGGCCGTCAAGTCGGTTCAGGAGGGGCTTGGGGTCGAACGTGTCGATGTGGCTGGGCCCGCCCTGCATGAACAGGTGGATCACGCTGTGCGCCCTTGCAGGCCGGTGCGGCGACCTTGGTGCCAGCGGCCCGCCGCCGGGACTGTCAGCTGCCAGCAGTTCGGTCGCCGCGAGCCATCCTAGGCCGAGGCCGCAATGCTTGAGGAAATCCCGCCGCGAAGGATCAGTCCACATAAAGGAACTCGTTCGTATTAAACAGCATCAGACAGAGCTGCCGGAGCGACGTGCGCGCCAGTACGCCCTTTGCGGTCTCGAGCTCCCACTCCGTCGGCGGTCGCCCCAACGCCAGTTGCCAGGCCCGGACGGCGGCGTCCGCCCCGGAATCACCCTCTTCGCGACGCACGCGCTCCGCAAAATGGCCGGCCTGCTCCACCACGAAGCGGCTGTTCATCATCGCCAGCGCTTGGGGGGCGACCGTCGAATTCTCGCGGCGGGCGCAGCTGCGGGCCGTGTCCGGTGCGTCGAACACCTCAAGCATCGGCAGTGCCATCGAGCGCTTCACCTGCAGGTACACACTGCGCCGGACATGCTCGGAGGCGTCGGGGTGCGCAGGCCAAAGGTGGGGCATGCGGGCGGCAAGAAGCTCCTCGTCGGACAGCGGCGGGATCACCCCGACACCCCCCATCTTCAGATTCAGGCTCCCGGAGACTGCCAGCAGCGAGTCGCGGATGGCGTCCGCGTCGAGCCTCCTGCGGTTCATTCTGGACAGCCACCTGTTGTCGGGGTCGGCCTGCAGAGGCGCCGGGCTCGCGACGCTTGAGGCAAGGTATGCGCCGGAACGCATGATCATCCGGTGGACGTCCTTCACACTCCAGCCGTTCTCCCGGAATTCCACCGCAAGCCAGTCCAGCAGGCGGGGATGGGTCGGCCGGTCGCCATTGCGCCCGAAGTCGTTGGGGGACCGCACCAGTCCTTCCCCGAAGTGGTGCTGCCAGATGCGGTTCACCATCACCCTGCCTAGGAGAGGGTTCTCCGCAGAGGTGAGCCATCGAGCGAGGGCCGCGCGCCGTCGCGGCACGAACCGCACGCCCTCAGGCTCGTCTAGCGCTGGGCCAGGCGGCAGCGCGTCTGGAAAGCCGGGGCGGACGACCTCGCCCGCGCGGCGAAAGTCGCCGTGGGCCAGCACGTGGGTTTCCGGGACCGTCTCGGTGTGCCCCAGGACATTGGCGGTCGGATAGGGCTCGGGAGCCCGCAGGTACGCCTCTCCCAGGCGCCGCAGCAACTGGTTCCTGCCGTCTGCGTCGAGACCGCGGGCCGATCGCTTAGCAATGCGCTTCAGGGCGCGCGCCCTCTCCAGCAGCGGGAATGAGCGCGTGCTGGTCTGGATGTCGTAGATGCTAACCAGGGGAACGGGCACCTCGACGCTGCCCGCGAAGAACGCCGCCAGCCGGTAGTAGTCGCGTTGGGAGACAGGATCGGACTTGTGGTCGTGGCAGCGCGCGCACTCCAGCGAGAGCCCCAGGAATGCGGCGCCGATTGTGTCGACGGCCTCGGCTTGCCATTCGGCCCGGTAGAGGTCGCCATAGAAGGTGTACTCAATCGGGAATGCGCCAAGCGTGAACAGGCTCGTTCCCACTCGGCGGGAAACGTTCCGGCGCTTCTCTTCCGGCAGCTCGAGGGTGCCCTCCAGATCCATGTCCGTCGGCCAAAGCTCGTCGGCCGCGATCTGCTCTTGGACGAACGTGTTGAACGGCTTGTCGCTGTTGAACGAGTCGACAACGTAGTCCCGGTAGCGCCACGCCGTCGTGTAGTAGTGGTCCGTCTCGAAGCCCGAAGTATCGGCGTACCGCGCCAGATCGAGCCAGTAACGGCCCCACCGCTCCCCGTATCGAGGGGAAGCGAGCAGACGGTCGACCAGTTTCTCGAACGCGTCCGGTGCGCGATCCTCGACGAAGCTGCGCACTTGGTCTGGCGTTGGGGGAAGTCCGTGGAGGTCGAAGTAGGCTCTGCGCGCGAGAGTCGGGCGGTCTGCGGCCGGGCCCGGCGCCAGCCCGTGCTCACCCATCCGGGCGAGCACGAACGCATCGATTGGGCCCCGCACCCAACCCTCCCCGCCCGCTTTCGGGACTTCCGGCCGGGACGGCGGGTCGAAGGACCACCACAGTTCCTCACCGGCGGCGGGAGGACGTTCCGGCCACGGCGCTCCGGCCTCAATCCATCTGGCCAAGAGGTCGATTTCCTTGCCGGACAGGGAAGCATCGCCAGGCGGCATCTGTAGTTCCGCATCCCGGCGCACGGCCCGGACCAGCAGGCTCGATTCGGGATCCCCGGGCAGGGCGGCGGGGCCGCGGCGGCCTCCAGCCAGCAGGCCTTCCCGGCTTCTCAGGTCCAAGTCCGAGATGCGCGCCTGCCCATGGCAGCCGGTGCACTTCGACTGCAGGACTGCGTGAGCGCTCGCGGCAAGCCCCGGCGGGGTCTCCCCGCGGCAGGGAGTCCCTTGCGAGGCTAGCCACAGGGCCCCAACCGCCGCAGCGGCGACCCTCGCCCGGACTGCTGTGGCGGACAGCCCGAGGGGAAAGCGGGCCGGACGGCTCTCACGGGGGAGACAGGCGACTCGGGAGCTACGGTAGTTCGCTTCCCCGGCGCAGGGGGCAGCGGTCTGCGTGCGCGAGGACACCGATCGCCCTCGGGGCCCCCTGCCACCGCCAGCATCCCGGGCGTTCACAGCTGTCAGAGTATCCCACGGGACGGTGCTAGCATGAGTCCGGGTCAAGGTTCCAGTGGGCACGAAACTGTTGCTCCCCCTGCTCGCCGGCCTCGCGTCGACCGTCGTGCTGGCCCAAGCCGCCGAGTGGCGTGGGCTGGTGGTTGCCGAAGAGTCGCGGTGCTCCAATTACGAGCGTGGCGACTACCAGTACGCCGACTCCTACGAAGGGAGGCAGGCCCTCGAAGATCGCATAGTGGAGCGGATGGGCGGAAGGATCTACGGTCCCTACGAGGGCCGCGACTTCAGATCCGTCCGGCAAACCGACATCGAGCACATCGTGGCAATCTCAGAGGCTCACGACAGCGGGCTCTGCGCAGCAAGTCCGCGCGTGAAGAGCCAGTTCGCTCGCGACCTGCTCAACCTCACGCTGGCGTCGCCCCAGGTCAACCGAGACCTGAAGGGCGCTAAGGACGCTGCCGGCTGGATGCCGGCGCTGAACCGCTGCTGGTTCGCGTCGCGGGTCGTGGAGGTCCGCCGCAAGTACGGGCTGACGATTGATCGGTCAGAGGCCAGTGCCCTAGAGGCCGTCCTGAACGGTTGCGACCACTTCGAGATGGTCTTTGAGGGTCCGCACGAAGAACCCCTTCGCCTGTACGACGACAACCGAAATGGCAGGATCAGCTGCGCCGAGGCGCGGGAGCACGGGATCGCCCCCGTCGACCGCGGGCATCCGGCGTACCCGTACATGACAGACGGCGACGGGGACGGAGTGGTCTGCGAATAGGGCATCGGGAGGATGCGAGGCGCGTCACTCCCAAGCCGACCGCATTTGCCAGGCATCGAGGGAGACTACACGTGCCTCCCCTCCCTTGGCGAACACCGAAAGGCCTGTGCTTGAGGGATCGGGGAATACGCGGTCGGTTATCGCAACCCTGCCCTTCCCCGCAAACACCTCAACGACCGAGCGGTCCACCAGCACGTGCAGCTGGAGCCGGCCGTCCGGAGCGTCCAATCGCGCTGAATGTCGCCCGGCGAATGTGTCGTGGAAGTCCACGTTGCCGGACTTGGAACGGTCAACGTACACCTCCGCAGGGGACGCCGTGAAGCCCACGACGGTCTCCTGAGCGTCGCTTTGGAGGACTCGCAGGCCGAGGTCGTCCGCCGAGCCGACGTCTAGGACAGCCACAAGTTCGAGTGAGTCTCCGCGGAAGCCCTCGCGGCGGATCCGGTCGTTGGCCTCTCTGACGGACAGATCGCGCAGGCTGATGGAGGCTTCGCGAAGCGTCTCGATTTCCCTTGCTGGCCGCTGAACGACCCGCAGGCCCTCCGGGAATCGCCGCAGTGCCAGTTCCCGGGCGACCGACTGGCCGCCCCGCCACGGCGATGTGGGCATCTCTCGGGCGTACATCCAGTTGCTGATCCAGCCAATCACCAATCTCCTGCCGTCCTCGGCTGGTACGTTCGAGAACGACTGCGCTGCGTAGAAGTCCCTGCCCCAGTCCAGCCACAGCGCCGTCTCCGGAGGGTTGTCGTTACGGAAGCGCCGGCCGTCAAACTCTCCGATGAAGTACTGGCATCCGGAACCAAGCCAGGGATGCCCCCTGCCTGAGTCCACCTGAAGGACCCACCTGCTCTGCCCAGGTTCGCCCTCGACGGGCAGCTCGAAGAGGTCGGGGCACTCCCAGTTACGGACGGGGTGCGCGCCCTCAGGCCCGAAATCGCTGAGGTGGGTCCACGACTTCAGGTCCGGCGACGAATACAGCGCGGCCTTGCGCTGCTCGGCCAGCGCGACGATCATGACCCATTTCCCCGTCGCCTCGTGCCAGAACACCTTCGGGTCGCGGAATGCCGGATCCTCGTGGTCCAGCACAGGGTTCCCGGAATAGCGTGACCATGAGCGCCCCATGTCAGTGCTATAGGCCAGCGACTGCGTCTGGTCGGTCGGCGTGCGGCTGGTGTAGATCGCCACCATCGCCGGCTCGCCGTCGCGCCCGAAGTCCGACGTATTGCGGCGGTCGACCACCGCACTGCCCGAGAACGCCATCACTTCGCCCTCCTCGGGCAGAGCCACCGGCAAGTGCTTCCAGCGGTACAGGTCCGCGCTGACAGCGTGGCCCCAGCTCATGTGGCCCCACACGTCGCCGAACGGGTTGAACTGGTAGAACAGGTGCCACTCCCCCCGGTGGTAAACGAGGCCGTTCGGGTCGTTCGTCCAGTTGACAGTCGGCGTGAAGTGGAAACGCGGCCTGAACGGTTCCCTATAGGTCACGGTTTGGGAGAACGCCAAGACGGCGGCAGCGGCGATCGGGAGTGCAATCCTTGAGACGCGCACGTTGCTCCGCATCATAGCCCTGAATCTCTGGTCCGCCGTTACGGAAGCAGGGCCAGTAGCCTGTCGATTTCCTCGGCTGTGTTGTAGATGTGCGGAGCCACGCGGATCCACCCCATGCGCTCGGCCACCGACACGCGGCGCCCTAGCAGCTCCCCCACGACGGCAGTGGCATCCACGCCCGGCTTCCGCAGCGAGACGATCCCAGACCCGGTCGATTTGTCTCGTTCCGCCGCCAGCCGGTACCCGCGCTCGGCGGCCCCCTCTGCCAGCCGTGAGGCCAAGCCGTTGACCTCACGGCTAGCCCAAGCGCTACCGATGCTGTTCAGGAGTCGCATTGAGGCGCCCAGAGCGGCGCAGCCTGCCGCGTTGAGCGTGCCGCACTCGTAGCGTCGGGCACTGGGGTGCAGTCCAAGGTCGTGCCGGAAGGATTCGGAGCCCGCCATGCTGCCCCAGCCCCGTTCGATAGGCGGAATCTGCGGCATAAGGTCGCGATCGATATAGAGCAGGCCCGTGCCCTCGGGCCCGACGAGCCACTTGTGGCCTGACGCGGAGAGTGCGTGGATTCCGCAGCTCTTGACATCGATCGGGAACGGCCCCATCCCTTGGACAGCGTCGACCACCAGCAGGCAGCCCCTCCGCCGGCAAACCTCCCCCACAGCCGCAAGGTCCCACCGAAAGCCGGTCAGGAAGTGGACGTAGCTGAGGGCGGCGAGCCGCGCCCCACGGCATGCGCGGTCCAGATCCTCGAGCTCCATTCGACCGTTCCTCAGCTCCAGGCTCCGGAACCGCACGCCCCGCCGACCCTGCAGCTCCCGCCAAGGCACGACGTTGGCAGGGAAGTCTGTCTCAAGGCCGACCACTACGTCTCCGGGTCGCCAGTCGAGCCCGCCCGCCACTGCACAGAGGCCCTCGGACGTGTTCTTGGTGATCGCAACCTCGGTTTCGTCACAGCCGAGCATGGCTGCCGTCTCGACGCGCAGTCCGTCGATTTCGTTGGCCCAGCGGGCGTAGCCATGCACGCCCTCCGTGGCCGCTGAATCCGCCTGCTCCGACATGGCCTTCGCGGCGGCCCGGGGCAGCGGGGCGATCGCTGCGTTGTTGAAGTAGGCGTAGCGGCCCGTGATCGGGAACTCGGCGCGGATCTTCGACCTTTCCATGCGCCGCCTTCAGAATCCTCCGAGCACCAGCCGCCCAGCCTTGCCAGTGTAAGCTCCCGGCGGAGTCCGCCCGGGCCCGTCTGGAGGCCCCCCAGGACAGGCCGCCGCTCTTTGCGTCCATTTCAAAAAGCGTCCGAAGTCCTGCAGGGCTCGAAGGCCCTAGGAATGCGCCCATAGAGCTTCGTTTTCTCCAGCCCGACCACCTTGACGGGCTCCAAGGGGTTATACTGAGCGTGCCTGCCCAGCCAGCTGGCTGGCGGGTGACGAGAGGGGGTGTCCCATGATGCGTGCGAGCAAATGGCTTCCGTTCGTCTTGGCCCTGACGCTGGCTGGCTCCGTGCTGGCAAAGGACGATGAAGGCAGCAAGACGAAGAAGAAGCCCAAGTCCGCCAGGCAGGATGTCGAGGCGATCGGTGAGCGCAACGTCGGCAAGGGCGTGAACTTCTACTCCATTGAGAAAGAAATCCGCCTAGGCAAGAGCATGGCTCAGGATGTCGAACGGCACTCGAAGATCGTTGACGATCCGATCATCGCCGAATACGTCAACCGCGTCGGGCAGAATCTGGTCCGCAACTCCGACGCGAAGGTTCCGTTCACCATAAAGCTCATCGACAGCAGCGACGTCAACGCCTTTGCGTTGCCCGGAGGGTTCTTCTTCGTCAATTCGGGCCTGATGCTGCGAGCCGAGAGCGAGTCCGAGCTGGCCGGAGTGATGGCCCACGAAATCGCGCACGTGGCGGCCCGCCACGGCACACGCCAAGCGACGAAGGGCCAGCTAGTGCAGTTCGCGACGATTCCCCTGCTGTTCATCGGGGGCTGGACGGGATACGGGATCTACCAGGCGAGCAGCTTCCTGATCCCAATGACGTTCTTGAAGTTCTCCAGGACTATGGAGGGCGAGGCGGATTTCTTGGGAGTCCAGTACCTGTACAAGGCGGGATACGACCCGACTTCCTTCATCGATTTCTTCGAGAAGATGCTCGCGGACGAGAAGCGACGGCCGGGAACGATGTCCAAGCTGTTCCGCAGCCACCCGCCGCACGGCTCGAGGATCAAGAAGACACAGAAGACGATCGATCAACTGCTACCGACCAAGACCGAATACGTAGTGAACACTTCGGAGTTCCTAGAGGTGAAGGCGCGCTTGGAGCAGATGGTCCTGCGGCGCAAGGAGACCACGGAGGATCCGAACAAGCCGCGCCTGCGCCGCACCAGCACGGGCGGCACGATTCCGACCGACGACATTGACGTCGAGCCGACCGACGAGGAAGCCGAGGACGAGCGCCCGACTCTGAAGCGCCGCTAGCGCAGTCTCAGGTGGTGGTCACGCTGCGGCCGACATCGCGGGGGTGGTCCACGTCGCAGCCGCGCTGGACGCCCGTGTAATAGGCCAGCAGCTGCAGGGGAATGTGGGAGACTGCCGCCTGAAGGGGTTCGCACATGGTGGGCACGCGGACCACCTCGTGGGCATAGTCACCCACTATGTCGTCGTCCTCGCCGGCGATGCAGATCACCCAGCCTCGCTGCGAGGTCAGGTCGCGCACTTGCGCGAGCGTCCTCTCATAGCGAAGTCGGCTCGAGGGGAGTTGGCGGTCCACCGTCGCAAGCACGACGACGGGCATTCCGGGATCGATCAAGGCCGCGGGCGTCTGCGGAAGCTCGCCCGCCGGACATGCCTCCGCGGGGACGTGCGCCAACTCCGAGAGCATTCGCGCGGCCTGGAGGGCGATCGGAAAGTGCACACCCCGGCCTAGGTAGAGCGCCTTCCCGGCGTGCGCCAGCTGGTTTGCCAAGCGCTCGCACTGCCCAGCCAGTTCGAGCGCCCGCTCGACCAGCCGTGGCAGGTCGAGGATGTCTCTCGCCCGTAGCTTGGACTGCTTGGCGTCGAGCGTCCCGCGGGCCTGGCCAAGGTACATGGCGAACAGGTAGAACGCGGCAAGCTGCGCGGTGAAGCCCTTCGTGGACACCGCTGCGAGTTCCGGCCCGGCATTCGTGTGAATCGCGCCGCGCGCGTTATGGGCCATAGTGGAATCCGCGGCGTTGCAGATCGCGATGCTCCCGGAGCCGAGCTCGTGAGCCAGCTGCTGGGCAGCGAGCGTGTCCGCGGTCTCCCCGGACTTGCTGACGACCAGCGTCAGAACCTGTTCGTCGATCACCGGGTCGCTGTACCGGAACTCGCTGCTCACCGCAACGTTCACGTGCACTCTCGCCAGCCGTTCCACGGCGCTCTTTGCGAGCAGCGCCGCGTGCCACGAGCTTCCCGAGCCGATTACGTTCAGATGCCGGATCTGCCGCAGTTCGGGCAGGGTCACCCCGAGTTCGTCAAGCACGACTCTTCCGGTCCCCTCGTCGATCCGGCCCAGCGCCGTGTCGCGGATGGCGCGAGGCTGCTCATAGATCTCCTTCAGCACAAAGTGCTGGTAGCCGCTCTTCTCAGCCATCATCGGGTCCCACAGAACGTGGTGCACTGTGCGCGAGACCCTTCTGCCCCTGCCGTCCATCACGACCACACCTCGGACGGTCACCACTGCGAGATCCCCGTTCTCGAGCTGGATCATCTCGCGAGTGTGGCGCAGGATTGGCGGCTTGTCCGAGGCCACGAAGTTCTCTTGCATGCCCAGCCCCACGACGGCAGGCCTTCCCAGTCGGACAGCGACGATCTTGCCAGGATCGTCTGCGGCGATCGCCGCGAACGTGCAGATGCCGTCGACGTGCCTGGCAGCCCGGCGCACGGCCTCTTCTAGCGACTCGCCAGGCCTGCGGATGGTCTGGACGAGCAGGGCGAGTGCGTCGGATGCGGGTGTCGCCTCCCGCTGCGAGGCGCCATTGGGTATCTGCTCCCAGAGAGTGTCGAGTGTTCCTGGGCTGCCGTCGACAGCGACCCTGACACTCAGGTGTTCCGCATTGCCGTGCCGTTCGGGGGATGCCCAGAGCTGCGCTCGGCGCGACCAGCGGATCTGGCCGATCCCTGTGGTCCCCCGGACGGGATTCAGTCGGACTGAGGTCTCCAGATTTCGAAGCGTTCCGCTTGCTTGCCGGAAGTGGATGCGCCGAGAGGAGCCGACCGCCAAGGCGGCGTGGTCGTAGCCTCCGTACTCGAGCCGTCGCAGGCCCTCCAGCACGACCAGGGCAGCCTGCTTGCGCCCTGCGTATCCGACGATGCCAGGCATCTCACGGCTCACCTCGCTACTGATCGTTCAGCAGCGTTACCTCGTAATCCTCGATAACCGGGTTAGAGAGGACATCTCTGGCGATCTGCTCCAGTTCCCGCAAGACATCCTCGTTACCCGGCCCGGGCCGCAGCTCGACCTCGAAGTATTTGCCTTGGCGGACATCAACTATCCCACTGTGCCCGTGAGACTGCAGTGCCCGCGTGATTGCACGGCCTTGAGGATCAAGGACAGTCTGCTTGGGGGCAACGTGGATAACTGCCTTCAAGGTCCAATTATAATTCCGCCGCCGTACCGCACAAGCGGGGTGACGGGCAGGGCCCAGGGCTCCCCTTGGCCGTGGCGACGGGGAAGCTGGCATTCCGTACGGCGGCTAGTGTCGCCGGGCCGAACGCAGGTGCGTTCTAAATGGCATCCACGGTGTCGAACGGTCCGTGGGCGCTATTCAATGCAATCTACCGTTCCTCTTGGAGGGCGGGTCAGGGGCATGCCGGCCCTGTTGGTTGCCGGCGCCCCGAAAATCCAAACGATCCGGACGGCGGCGGATCCCTTGCTGGAATTCGTTTCTGGTGGGACTTGCGGGGCATCTCGCTGTTCTACCGATCTGCGCTAGGCCGATGCGCCTGCTTGGGGGCTGATGGGTGATGACCCACTGGGGTAGGTCGGTGTTGCGCTGCCCTTCATGCGGGTCGTGCCAGAGCCCCCGAGCACGGTGTACGCGGGCGTGTCGAGGATGACCGGGGACCCGCAATCCTAGGCGGCGAATCCTGCCGGGCGTTGACACGGTCGCCGTCCTCGGCCGTCAAGCGCTCGCTACAGATCGTGGTCGGTGGCACGATCCGGCTGGGCAGCCTCCCGCCCAAGGGCGGCTGCGAAAGTAACCAGGTGCGAGATTAGGGCCCAGCGCCGGAGACTGGCGCCGCAGCCCCGCTGCCAATCAGATCGGAAGTAGGCCGGTAGGCCCACACAGTTGCGAATGCAATCGGACGGGCACGCTCGGGCGGCCACGCTCTCGCGCTGCCCCAAGCTGAATCACTTGCCGATGCAGAACGTCGAGAAGATCTCGTCTAGGACCTGCTCGATGGTGGTTGCGCCAGTAATGGCGTCGAGAGGCTCCAGCGCTTCGTAGAGGTCCAGCAGGAGCATCTCGTGGGGAATTCCGGCGGAGGCCGCCTCGGCGGCCCGCTGCAGCGCTCCCTTGGACCGTCGCAGCAGCGCCTCCTGCCGGATGTTCGTCACGAGGGAACTGTCCCGCATCGCCTCAAGGCCGGGCAGGGCCCGCTCGCGTACACGGGTGCGGAGGCCATCAATGCCCTCTCCCGTGAGGGCCGACACTTCGACCATGGCTTCCTTGGACTCGCAGCGGCGGGGCAAGTCGCGCTTGTTGCCGACCAGAAGGGCCGGGCAGGCGGATCTGACGTTTCTCCACAGGTCGAGATCGTCGGGGCATTCCTCGGTCGAGAGGTCCACGACCACAAGAGCGAAGTCAGCGTCCTGCAGCGACTGCCAAGTCCGCTCGATGCCTGCCGTCTCAATCTCGTCGCCGCTCGCGCGGATCCCGGCCGTGTCAACCAGTTCCACCGGAATGCCGTCGAATGAGGCCGTGTCGCTGATCACGTCTCGTGTCGTGCCGGCAATCTGGCTCACTATTGCCCTGTCACGCTCGAGCATGCGGTTGAACAGGCTGGACTTGCCCACGTTCGGCCGGCCGACGATGGCCAGCCTCAGTCCGGAGCGGACGACCTTGCCGAGGGCGAAGCCGTCGACGAGCCGTTCCACGGCTGCCAGCAGCGGGTCGATCGCGGCCGAGATCGCAGTGCCGTCCTCGACTTCGACGTCATCTTCCGCGAAGTCGATGCCGGCCTCGAGCCGCGCAATCAGCTCAAGGACTCCGCGTTTGCAGGCCCGCAGCTTGCCGGAGAGCGCTCCCGAACGCTGGCGAGAGGCGACTTGGGCCTGGTAGAGCGTGGTTGCGTCGATCAAGTCCCGGACGGCCTCTGCCTGCACGAGGTCCATGCGTCCGTTCCGCCACGCCCGCCGCGTGAACTCTCCGGGCTCGGCAATCCGCGCACCCAGTTCGCACGAGCGCTCCACGGCGAATCTAAGTACCGGAGGGGAGCCGTGACAGGAGATCTCTACGACATCCTCGCCTGTGTAGCTGCGGGGCCGCGGAAAGGATGTGCAGACGACTTCATCGATTGGCTCGCCGTCGGTTCCGAGCAGCACGTCCAGCCTCGCACGGCGGGATCGAAGCGCACCGCGCCGCAGGAGCCTGCCGGCGATCTTTAGAGCTGCGGGGCCGGAAAGGCGAACCACGCCGATCGCAGACCTCCCGACCGGGGTGGAGAGGGCAACGATGGTATCCAGCGTGGCTGCGGCGGGATTCGGGTCAAGCGGTGGCAAGGCGCTGCCTGTGGCGAGCGGGCGCGGCTGGCCGTCGCCCCGATCATGGCCTCCGAGGGTTCTAGCCCGCCGTCGGCTGGCGCAGGCCGACGATCGTGTAGCGGTAGGGCGGAGTGCCCACCGAAGCGGTGGTGACCTCGTCGTCTTCGTTAAGCGTCACGTGCACGATGCGTCGCTCGCGAGAGGTCATCGGGCGCATCTCATAGGGACGACCGGTCTTCTTGACCTGCTCGGCGGCCTTCTTGGCCTTTTCGCATAGCTCCTCGATCCGCAGCATGCGGTAGTCGTCGACATCGAATATCAGCCGGTAACGGTCCCGGTGCGGGACCCGCAGGGCTTCCAGCGTCAGCTGCTCCAGTGCTAGCAGTAATTCCGCGCGACGCCGCAGCAGCAGCCTGGCGTCGCGCCCTTCGAAGTCGACCGTCAGCTCCGGGCCGATGATCTCGAGGCCGTCGTGCACCTCGAAGATGTCGTAGTCGACGTCAAGATCCGCGGCGTCAAGGACCGGGTTCAGGAACTCGTCGATCTTCGGGCCGAGAGACTCAACTGTCCACTCAATGTCTGACATGGCCCGGTGGCGCGGTGCGTGCCCTGACAGGCTACCGTCCGCGCCGCTTGCGCTTCCGGCGCCGCGGCGCCCGCTCTATCTTCAGCTTCTCCTGGGGCAGGCGATTCAGCGCCAACTGCTGGACGATTCCCACCACATTGCTGGTGAGCCAGTATAGCACCAAGCCTGCCTGAAACTGGTAGAAGATGAAGCCGAACACCAGCGGCATCAGCTTCATGATGCGGGCCTGCGTCGGGTCCGCCGTTGGCGTCGGAGTCAGGGCTTGCGACCAGAACTGCGTGGCGACCATGGCCAGCGGCAGGACCCGAATCGCGAGCGTTTCGGGGTTGGAGAGGTCGCTTACCCACAGCCACTCGGCCTGCCGCATTTCGATGGCCACGGTCAGCAGCTTGTAGAACGCGAAGAAGAACGGCATCTGCAGCAGGATGGGCAGGCAGCCGCCCATGGGGTTCGCGTTGTACTTCTTGTAGAGCTCCTGCAATTCTTGGTTCTGCTTCGCCTTGCGCGGGTCGCGCATGCTGACGCCCTTGTAGCGGTTGTTGATTTCCTTGACCAGCGGCTGCAGCTGCTGCATCCTGCGCATCGACTTGGTGCTCTTGTACTTGAGGGGGAACAGGATCGTGTTGATCAGCACGGTCACGATGACAATGCTCCAGCCCCAGTTCTGCACCATGTTGGCGTGCACCCAGCGCAGCGCGGCGAACAGCGGCTCGGCGAGGAACGAGAAGAAGCCGTAGTCGACGAGCCCAAGGAATGTGCGGCCGAGGCCCTGCACCTCGACCAGCGCGTCACGGCTCTTGGGGCCGACGAATAGGTCCAGCCGGTTCTGGCCTCCCCCGCCGAACGCGCCGGCCACGTAGGCTTGGGTGGAGTCAGCGTCGGCCCCGCGCGGAATGATCTCGACGGCGCTCGTCTCCAGCCGGATGTCCTCGCCTGGCGGCGGAATTGCCGCCAGCGCGAAGAACAGGTCCGAGATCCCGACGAAGGGGAAGGCCCCGACGTGTGTGACCCGCTCATCGTCGGCGTCAGACGCAGTAACGTACTCAATGTCCCCGTCGGCGAAGTAGAACGTCTGGCTGAAGGCCTGATTCCCGGCTTGGGCGGTGTCCCCGAAGCCGCCGCCCCACGAGATCAGGTGCCGCAGCGGCCGCCCATCTTCAGTCACCCGGGTCTCGAGCTCTACGATGTGGCCGCCGGCCTCGAACGAGAAGCGCTTGAGTATGGCCAAGCCGTCTTTGGAGTAACGGAAGGTGAGAGTCTCTGGTGCGTTCCGGACCGACGGACCCGGACTGATGGCGAAGAGCGCATCGTCGGCTCCCTCAATGGGGTCGCCGCCCGTCCGCAGCAGTCGGAACGGCCCTCCGAAGCGGGCCGCCCCACGCTCGTGCACCAAGTCGAGAGGGTCTCCCGCTGCGTCGCTGAAGCGCCTGAGCTGCCAGCTGGTGACGGCGGCGCCCCTATTTGTGAATTCGACCCGGTAAGTCTCGGACTCCACCACGATCCGGCGCTCTTCTGCAGCCTCGAATTCCGTCTCGGCAGCTGCGGCGGCGAAGTCCGCGTCCGCGGCCTCGACCGCCGGCGCTGCGGCAGACTGGTCTGGCTCGGCCGGAGCCCGAACTGGGGCCGGCTGCGCCGCAGGGGCCGGATCCGTGCCAGGCTGGGGCCTCGGCGCGAAATAGATGTACGCTCCCATCACTACGGCGGACAGGACCGCCGCCAGCAGCATTCGGCGCTGAATGAATTGCTCGTCGTTCACTGTGCTGTGGGTGGGGCTGGGGCCTCAGGGGACGGGATCGTAGCCTCCGGCCGAGAATGGCTGGCAGCGCAGCAGCCTCTTGGCCGCCATCACTCCGCCCCGGGCCACACCGTGCCGGGCGATGGCTTCGTTGGCGTATTCCGAGCAGGTCGGGAAGAACCTGCACGCGCTCGGTAGCATTGGAGAGATCGCCGACTTATAAAGGCGCAGGACAGACGCGGCGGCGCGCTGCCCCAGCCCAGCCACGGGAACGGCCTCAGCGCCGCCCCGCACGGTGGACGGCCCTGCGCAGCGCGCGCAAGACGTCTTGTTCAACCTCGCCGGATGTGGCGCGTCGAATTCGTGGCTTTGCATGCAGGACCACGTCAAGGCTATTGGGCAGGGCCCGCCAGTGCCTGCGCATGGCCTCCCGCAATGCCCGCTTGGCTCGGTTCCTGACGACTGCGTTCCCGACCCTGCGGGTCACGGTCAGGCCGACTCGGGCAGGCCTGACCGCACCGGCCTTCAGGGCGAACACAGTCAGCAAGCCGCTGCCAGCCCGGACTCCTCCATCATAGACGGCCCGGAACTGGGCGCGCGTTCGCAGCCGACGAGCCTTCGGGAATGCATTCGGACGGGGCTTGCCGGGGCCGCCTAGGCTGCTACTCGTCGCTGACAGTGAGGCGCTTGCGGCCCTTGGCCCGCCGCGCAGCGAGGACACGTCTCCCTCCAGGAGTCCGCATGCGGACGCGGAAGCCGTGCTTCTTGGCGCGTCTGCGACGGTTCGGTTGGTACGTCCTCTTCATCGTGAGTGCCCTTCCCGCCAGCGTGGAAACCACACCCATCCGGCCGGCTAGGATGTCCGAGATCCAGACTAGCACAGCCCTCCTGTGCGCAGCATGATGGCCGGCCATTGGAGCGGCTGCCAGCCGGGCCTCTCCGGCTTCCGCTCGCCGATGTCGGCGTCCTGCGGGTGCCCTTTGACGGTCCCACATTGCCCGCTTGGCCGGTGTTAGCCAGGTCTGGTTGGGCCAGCACCAGCCCTGGAGGGTCGCCCACGACAGCCGAAATGGCGACCGTCTCGGCGTTCGGCCGTGAGGGGCTGCGCAGGTGGCAGTCGCGGGAGCGGCCAGATTGGCAAACAGGGCGGCCCGGTGGTCCCGGCTCGGCTCCACCTGCTGGCGTTCTCGGCGTGACTCCCCCTTCGACCATTCCCCGATCAGCCGCCGCCCGTCTCAAATTTCGATTCTCGAGGTGCTCTGCAAAGCTCCCGTCACCAACAGGTTCGGACCGAACGATTGCTCCAAGAACAAGCCTGTCTGGCTCGTTCACTCCGTTTTGATGATCGAGGAAGGCAGCCGAAGAGCGCAGATTGTGAGGAATGCGTTTGAGATATGTGAGAAAGGCAGGTAGAATATCGTGTGTCAGGAGGTGTCCGAATGATAAGACTGGCGCTTTGGGTCGTTGCTGTGGCGTTCGTCGCGCCCCAAGCCGTGGTGGGCCAGTCGGCGGGATTGAGTGGCGTCGTCAGCGACGCGACAGGTGCTGTCGTTCCCGGCGCGACAATCGACGTGCTGAACGAGGACAACGGTCTCCAGCGATCCTCGACGTCGGACGGTGGCGGGCGATTCGCCTTCGCCCAGCTGCCACCCGGCCCCTACACCATCGTCGCGGAGATGACAGGGTTTGAGCTGGTGACGATTTCGGGTGTGCAGCTCAGGGTCAACACAAGTGTGAGCCAAGACATCGTCCTCGGGGAAGTAGCGGCAGTGGCCGAGACTGTCGAAGTGACGGCGTCGGGCGCCCAGGTCAACACTACGGATGCTTCGGTGGGCAATGCATTTGGCACGAGACCAATTGTGCAGCTCCCCCTCAACGCGCGAAACCCCGCTGGTCTGCTGTCGCTGCAGGCGGGTGTGACGTTCCTGAGCGCCGATCCGCTCGACGGGCGGAAGGCCGGCGATATCCGGAACGGATCCGTGAACGGAGCGCAGAGCGACCAGTCCAACGTGACTTTGGACGGCGTCGACGTAAACGACCAGAACGGCAGAATGCCATTCACCAGTGTGCTGCGCAACACGCTCGATTCGATTCAGGAGTTCCGGGTGGTGACGACCACCGCAAACGCCGACCAAGGGAGGTCGTCCGGGGCGCAGGTGTCGCTCGTGACCAAGAGCGGCACGAACGAGATCCACGGATCCCTCTACGAGTTTCACCGCAACACGGTCACAGCCGCGAATGACTTCTTCAACAACAGGTCCGGCGTTGAGCGCGCCAAGCTGATCCGCAATGTCTTTGGCGCGTCGGTCGGCGGTCCGATCAAACGGGACCGTGCCTTTTATTTCGTGAACTACGAAGGCCGCCGTGATGCCAGCGAAGGTTCGGCAGTGCGCACGGTTCCGTCCGAGTCAATGCGCCAGGGATACGTCCGCTACCGGGGAGCGGACGGATCTGTGCAAGAACTTGATCCGGACTTCATTCGAACCCGGATCGACCCCCTGAACATAGGACCGGGGCCGGCTGCGCTGGAGTACTTCAAGGCGTTTCCTTCGCCCAACGACACGACCGTCGGTGACGGACTCAACACGGCGGGCTACAGATTCACCGCTTCGACTCCCCTGCACTGGAACACGCTCATAGGAAAGGCGGACTGGAACGCCGACAGGAACGGTGCACACCGCATGTTTGTGCGGGGCAATTATCAGAGGGACCGGATTACTGGCTTGCCCCAGTTTCCCGGCCAAGTGCCGAACAGGCAAACCAGTGATCTGAGCCGTGGCTTTGCGTTTGGGCACACCGGACTGTTCGGGACCAGCGTGGTCAGCAACTTCAGGTACGGGTACACGGAGCAGAGGATCGGCCTCTCAGGTGCTCGCGCCGACTCCCTGATCACGCTTGGCGACAGTCTTGTCGACAATGCGTCGGGCACGACGACCCCGCTGGAAACCAACTTGCCCACTCAGACGGTCTCCGAGGACGTCTCTGTGATGATGGGCGCTCACACGTTGCATCTGGGCGGTGTGTTCCGCTCGATCCGCAACCGGCGGACGAACTACGCCGGCAGCTACCACTTTGCCAAGCAGGCCGCATGGGCGCTGCTAGACGGAGCCTCGACTTTCGAGGCTCCGCTGCCGGTAGCCCCGGAGAACACCGGGATCTTCCGCGAAACCATGGCGACGGTTCTCGGCCTTGTCAATTTCTACGACGCGAACTACAACTATGACCTGGACGGCAACCCGCTTGGGCTCGGAGAACCGGTCAGGCGGACCTTCGGCATGGAGGAGTTGGAGCTCTATTTTCAGGACACGTGGCGTGTGAGGCCGGGACTGACCATCACGGGTGGCGTGCGGTGGTCTCTGATGCCGCCCGTGCGGGAAGTCAACGGCATGCAGGTCAGCATGACACCCTCAATAGACGAATACATCGCCCGGCGCCTTGACCTTGCCGCCAGCGGCCGACCCACGCGAGAAGCCGGGCCTCTGGGATTCGTCAGGGCGGACGGGCCTGACGGCGGACCGCTCTGGGCGACCCACTGGAGAAACTTCTCCCCACGTCTGGCAATCGCGTTCTCCCCGCAGTCGCGCGACGGCGTCCTCGGACGGCTCTTCGGTGGACCAGGCAAGACTTCGATCCGAGCGGGAGCTGGCCTCTTCTACAGCATCTTCGGAATGGGTCTGGCCCAGATGCTCGACCGCAATGCCTTCGGCCTGAGCAGCAAGGTCACGAACCAGTCCTTCACCGTCGCGAACTCGCCCCGGTTCGAAGGCCCCGGGATCGTCCCAGCCGCCGGACTACTGCCGCCCCCGCCGGGCGGGCCCGGCACTCCGAATCCAAATGGCCTGGCATGGTCCCAAGGAGTCGACTCGAGCCTGCGGCCGCCCTACAGCATCAACCCGACACTGTCGGTCGCCCGGGAGCTGGGTGCGGGTTTCGTCCTGGATGTGGGGTACGTCGGTCGTTTCAGCCGCCGCCTGCTCGTCAATGACACAGCTGCCGCGCAATACGTGAATTTTAAGGACCCGGGTTCGGGAGAGCTGCTCCTAGACGCACTCCGCGGGCTCGAATTGCAGATTCGCGAGGGCCGGCCAACTGCGGCAGTCCAGCCGGTCGCGTTCTTCGAGAACCTGTATTCCGGTGCTGCCACGGCGGATCTCACGGCGACGCAGGCCGTCTACGACGTCCTTCGCGGCAGCAGTCCGGACACCGGGACGGCGATGTATTACCTCGACTACGCCTGTGTTCCGTTCTGCAGTGACCTTGGCGCCGGTCTGTCCATGAATCCGCAGTTCTGGTCCTTCGATGCACTGCGCAGCTTCGGGACGGCGACGTTCCACTCCATGCAGCTGTCCCTCCGCAAGGCCTTCTCGAAGGGGTACCAGTTCGACTTCAACTACACCCTGTCTGAGTCTCGCGACCTGGTTTCGGTCGGCGCGAGGCGAAGCGAGGGCGAGCGGTTCGGCCAGATTCCGAGCGACACCTACTGGTCCGCGTTCAGCGTGATCAATTCGTGGGACCGCGAGGCGCAGCGGTCCTGGTCCGATTTCGACATGCGGCACCAAGTCAACGCGAACTGGGTAGCGGAGATCCCGTTTGGCAAGAACCGCCCGTTCCTCTCCAACGTCGGTCCGGCGGGCGAGGCATTTCTTGGGGGCTGGCAGCTGAGCGGCCTGTTTCGCTATACGTCTGGCATGCCGCTCAGCGTGCTGAACGGCCTGGCGTGGCCGACATGCTACTGCTACCAGCACTTCGCCGAGCCCGTAGGCCCGATCCCTGCCCAGACCAACACCACGAGCGCGCAACTGATCGGCGGTGGCACAGGCCCGAACGTCTTCAGCAATCCGGGCGCAGCCTTGGATTCCTTCCGGCAGGTCGTGGTGGGCGGGATCGGGCAGCGCAACAACCTGCGCGGTCACGGGCTCTTCTCTGTGGACCTCGCAATTGGCAAGCGGTTCGTGCTTCCGGTCGAGGGCCACAGCTTGCAGTTCCGCGCAGAGGCGTTCAATCTGACGAATTCGGTGCGATTCAACGCCGATGCTTGGGAGACGGTCTCATTCACGTTCCCGGGGAGCTTCGGGAACTACTCAAAGCTCTTGATCCCTCCTCGGGTCCTGCAATTCGGTCTTCGGTACGAGTTCTAGGAAACCGTTCGAGAGGTCGACGCTTCTGGCGGCCTGCCCGGTCCGCCGCCAGTTGGGCGTCGGTTCCGCGCCGCACCGAGTGGTTCGTCCCGTGGATGCAGGGCTCGCCCAACACGGCTCGCCGGCCGACGGTGAGAGCCGGGCGCGGCGCGTGCACGGGCGCGACCTCGTCCAGAGCACGCGACTTGCCGCGAACGGACCGTCCGTGACGAGGGGCCTGCGACCCACGACCCTACGGGTGCACGACATGATTTTGATTTTGGTCGGTTTTCGGGTGGATTGAGTGTTGAG
>JAPPMC010000214.1 GCA_028819235.1 Bryobacterales bacterium | reverse complement strand
CCCAATAACGACCAGTCTCCTAGGCCACGAATACTCCTAGGACTGAATGCTTACGAACTTCAATGGCAACCAGCGCTCCTCCAGCGCCAACCAAGCGCGGGGCGTCATCCCCAGCGGTCAGTTCCAGGGTCAGTTCGGCCTGCGGTTCGTCTTCTGATCGCGAGGCGGAGCCAACGATCCGTCCCAGACTTGGGACTCACCGGGATCCCCACGGGGCCACTCTATTCGCATTCTGTACACGAAGGGAGAGCCTGTCGCAGTTCCGGACGGTATCCGGCTACCACTGGAGGATTCCTCTCGCTCAGGCGGCTCTCCGATTCTCATAGGTCAAACCAAAAACCACGCCTCCAAGCCACCGCTTGAAGTCCGGGTTGTCGACGAACTGACGGAACAACTCCGTGTCGTCCTTCATGATTCCGTTCATGACCTGCGACAGTGCCCTATCATGCTCGATCCGAGCGTTCTCGCGGTCGGAGTTCCTCCGTGCGTTCCTAAACTTTGCATCTTTCGCCACCCTAGACGGAATAGTCTCGATGCACAACGTTCTGACTCGATCCCTGTCCTCCCACTCAGTGTCCCCGAATAGGTCGTTGAACTGCTTGACGATCGCCGACAGCCGGTCCATCTCGGCCTCGCCACGTCCTCCGCCTCCTTCGCCAGGCACAGGGTCGATCTGGGCGTCCGAGTCTTCCAAGGAGATCTCTCGCATTGCCCGCTTCTCGGCCCGATAGCTCTCCATGTCGATGGTTTCGAGAATGCCTTTCGAGAGGTCCGCCTCCTTCGGCGCCGGCAGCTTTGGGATGAGGAAGTTCAGGAAGATCGAGCGCTCTTCCCAACCTTGGTTGTTGAAGGGGAGGATAGAGGATAGGAAGGCGTAGGTCCGCACAAACGCTTTGGCCTTGCTCTTGAACAGGACCTGCACGTCTTCGTCCAGTTCGCTGGTGTACACTGCCACGCAACGGTCCAGCGTAGGGTCGAGCTGGCCGCGGTCAACCCCTTCCAAGTAGCGTTTCACGAACTCCTTCACCTCATCGGGCGAATACACTTGGGCAGCGTCCAGATCCGCTTGGAGATCGTGGAGTTTGTTCGGGTCGGTCTCGTCGGCCAGGATTGTGGCGCGGTAGTAGTTCGAGAAGGCCTCCGTGATCGTGTCTGCTTCGTTCAAAAAGTCGAGCACGAAGACATCGTGCTTCTTCGGATGCGCGCGGTTGAGCCGCGATAGAGTCTGGACGGCCTTGATCCCCGCGAGCGTCTTATCGACGTACATGGTGTGAAGCAGCGGTTCGTCGTATCCGGTTTGGAACTTGTCGGCACAGACGAGGAAGCGGTACGGGTCTTGCCGAAACGTCTCGGCGATCTTGGTTGGCGAGAATCCGTTCAAGGTGGCCTCGCTGACCCTGCTCCCGTCATAGTCCTTTTCTCCCGAGAACGCGACGATCGCCCGGTAGGGACTCTTGCGCTGCTTGAGGTAATCGCGAATTGCGTGGAAGTACTGGATCGCACGCTCGATCCCGTTGGTGACCACCATGGCCCGCGCGCTGCCACCGATCTTGCGCTGGGCGACCACCTGCTCGTGGAAATGGTCCACCATGATCTCGGCCTTGAGCCGGATCGCGTACTCGTGACCCTCAACGTAGCGCCGCAGCTTCTTGCGGGCTTTCTTGGAGTCGAACTCCGGATCCTCCTCCACTGTCCTAGCAAGCTTGTAGTAGCTCTTGACGGGCGTGAAATGCTTGAGCACATCGAGGATGAACCCCTCTTGGATCGCCTGCTTCATGCTGTAGATGTGGAATGGAAAGTGCCGGATCGTGCCGTCGCTCTGCGGATCTGGAGTGCCGAAGATCTCCAGCGTCTTGTTCTTCGGCGTGGCCGTGAAGGCGTAATAGCTGGCGTTGTTGAGCAGCTTGCGCGACTCCATCAGGCGGTTGATCTGGTCCTCGTAAGTCTCCTCCTCGGCCACTTCGCCAGCCTTCCCAAGCGCCTGCGCCACCGCTGCGCTGGCCTTGCCGCCCTGGCTTGAATGCGCCTCGTCGATGATGATCGCGAAGGTGCGGCCGCGCTGCTGATTGCCAATCTCCTCGAGGATGAAGGGGAATTTCTGGATCGTCGATATGATAATCTTCTTGCCCTGCTCTATGAATCGGCGCAGATCGCCAGAGCGTTCGGCATGCCCGACTGTCGATCCGACTTGGGCATACTGCCGGATCGTGTCGCGGATCTGCTTGTCCAGAATTCGGCGGTCGGTCACAACTATGATCGAGTCAAAGACGGGCTTGCTGTCCCTCTCGAGCGGGATCAGTTGGTGGGCCAGCCACGCGATCGAATAGCTCTTTCCGCTGCCGGCCGAGTGCTGGATCAGGTAGCGCTTTCCCGCGCCTCGCGTGCGGGCGTCCTCAAGGAGACGGCGGACCACATCGAGCTGCTGATACCTCGGCCAAATCTGGACCCTATTCTTCCTGCCGGTCTTCGAATTCTTCGACGCCACCACTTGGGCGTAGTTCTCCAAGATGTCGGAGACGCTCGTGCGTGAGAGGACTTCGCGCCACAGGTATTCCGTCTTGAGACCGTCCGGGTTGGGCGGATTGCCGGCCCCGCGTTGCCAGCCGCGGTTGAAGGGCAGGAACCACGATGCCTTCCCCTTGAGGTGCGTGCAGAAGTGGACCTCGTTCTCGTCGACCGCGAAATGCGCCAAGCAGCGGCCGAATCGGAAGAGCGGCTCGCGCGGATTGCGGTCCCTCCTGTACTGCCAGGCGGCGTCGTTCACCGTTTGCTTGGTGAGGCGATTCTTGAGTTCGAAAGTGAAGACAGGGAGCCCATTGATAAAAAGCGCGATATCTAGAGAGCGCTGGGTGTCGTCCCGGCTGTACCGCAGCTGGCGAGTGACGCTGAACCGATTTTGGCGGAAGCGCCGCTGAGCTGTCTCGTTCTGGGCCGAGGGAGTGCTGTAGAAGAGATCTAGATCGTGGGGGCCGTGCCTGATGCCGAGCCGTAAGACGTCAATAGTGCCACGTTTGTTGATCTCCCCTTGGAGACGGGCGAGAAACTTGCGGCGGATTGGACAATTCTCACCGAGACGGAGGGCGCGGGCTGCGGCGGGTTGAGTGGTGTGGAGAAAGGTGTGGAGTTGGACGAGATCTACGCAGTACTCGCGGTCGTAGTCATGACGGTTGCCAGGAGACCAGCCGACACCCCCGTAGCCCGCGACTAGTTCGCCGACTCTGCGACGCCGTGGTGGGTCGCACGCGTCGCCGGTCAGCGCTTCGCAGATCAGGCGCTCGAGGCCGCGTTCGGTCAGGTCCGTGGTCATGAGAGTGGTGGGCGGTCAAAGGGATTCAGAACGCGGAGACCACCCTGGTCCTGCGGCGGATTCATGTCTTTCGAATAGACGGCGTCGAAGCCGAACCCCCTTTCACGGGCGAGAATCGCTGCGTCCCAATACGAAGGGCCGAGGCGCCGGCGCATCGAAACCGCGCCCGTGAACACGTCGAGCATCACGAACTGCACCTGCAAATCCAGTATGACTCTAGGAAAGGCAGGGCGTGGTTGTAAAGCCAACCCTGCCGAGTGGCACGGCCCGCCCGATGATAGGACTCTTGGAAGACCCGCACAGAGACAGCGAGATCTATCTCCGCCAGTAGGTTCCGCGCGCGAAGCCGCTTGTCCTCCTCTTCAGGGAGAATGCTCCCCGCATATCGCAGCACGTTCGTATGGACAAAGCGCACGTTGGCCGGTCAGCAGTCGATGCACAGCGAGCGGGCCGCATCCGTTTCGGAACCGGCGATCGAACGCTCGTACAGTGCCTCGCGCGATTGGTTGTCGGCCATACGCAGGCCCACGCCGCGCGCGTCGAAGTCGGCGAAGATTTCGTCAAACAGCCTGCGCCTGCGCTCAAGCGCGGACTCGACGGGTTGGCTCTCCGGTTGTGCACGACGTGCGGCATCGTGTGCAAGAAACGTCAGGATCCCCCGCACGAGAGCCGACACCGACGTGTCCAGCTCCGCCGCACGCCCGTGGGCATGACGGTAGGTTTCCTCGTCAACGGATACGGTGATCTCTCGCACGCCTAGACTCTTATGGATTCTGTGTCGAATAGAATAACCTGCTTTCTTGGAACGGTCGAATGAGACGACTTGACGCCGCCTTGGATGCGCGACCGCTGGCCGCCGCGCCCACCGAAAGAAAGGGTGGGGCTGGACGAGGCCGACGCAGTGCTCCCGGTTGTAGTCGTCGGGGTGCTGGGGGGCCAGCCGAAGCAATCGTCACTGGGCGGTCGCTCGCCATCGGCCACTCACCGCCTAGAGGATTACAGGGGGCGCTTGCACGGGCCTTGCAGATGAGGCGTTCGATGCCTGCTTCGTTAGCCGCGGTCGTCACGTCAATCGGGCCGGGTGCGAACGTCGACGGCTTGGCCGGGGATCCACTACCTCAATGGCCTGGGCGATCTCTTCACCGCGGAGCCGAGCCCCGGACGAATCCGTCGACCCCAGCACAACGACGCCGATTCGCCGCCGGGCCAGATTCTGTTGGTGGGTCCGGCTCTGGTCGGTCGTTACCAGTGCGTCGTAGCCCTCGCTGTCCGCCAGATCGAGTAACTCGCCGTTGTCCTTCTCGGACCAGCCCTTCTCCGCCAGCGCGTCCAGGCAGTGCCCGGCCAGGTGTCTTCGCAACGGTGCTGGAGTGCCATTGTCGAACAGGAGATTCAACGGGCCAACATCGCTCTCAGCGCCTTCGCCTCGTGTTCGAGTACGGTGCGGACCTGCTCCTCATCGACGCCCGGAAACCACTCTACGAACTCTTTAATGGTGGCACCGCTGGCTAGGTTCTCGTAGAGCGCGAATAGCGGAATCCGCGTGCCCACGAAAATCCAAGCCCCGCTCACTTTACCCGGCACCTGCTCGACGGCCGGGCAAGTGTCCCATATCGTCATCGGACGGCCCCCTTCGCTATGTCTGGTTCGGTCGCATGTAAAACCGACCGGACTTGAATCGTACCGTCTCGGCCCCCTGCTGAGACCGAATCCACGTCCGAAAGCTTGGCCGCCGCTTCGCGAACGTCCAGCTTGCCCGTGACCACATCGGCAATCAGGCCCGTGCGGAATTCGTTGAGCAACTCAACGAACCTTCGTGCGGACTGTGTCGAGCCACGGATTCGCCGGTCTGCGTGCTCGATGAAACAGGCGATGGCGGTCTGTTCAGAGAGAGGTGGGATGGGAAGTCGCGAGTTCGCCATCAAGCCGTGCTCTATGCTCTCAACGGTCGCACCCTGTTTCGTCCATTCCTTTAGCAAGAACGGCTGGTTGCCTTGGATGAGCAAGCGCAAGTAATCGCTATTGGCGAACCTAGGGTTGGGAGATAGCGCCTTCATGTCTTGGTTGAGTGCCATCGGTACGGAATTAATCGCCACTGGAATTGTTCTACGGAGAATTCCTGACCTAACGACGACCAGTACGGCCCCAGGTGCAATGATGCGTACTGCGCTCGTCGCTACTGCGTCGTTGGAAATGTGGTCGACCGTATCATTGAGACGAGCCCGAGTCATGTCCTTTGGCGACACCCAAGGGATATTCCCGCTCCAGAAAGAAGCGTTCGCCTTGGAAGGAGTACCTCCTCCTGTGAACGACACGACGTACTTCAGCCTTCGAACACTCCAATGCTCCGGCACCTGGCCCAGCCAGCCCACGCAAGAGTCCCTGTAAGCCGGATAAGGCTGACCGGTCCGGACATCGACCTGTCCCGTGACCGCTTGGTGGATGATGGCTTGCTTCTGCTCCCCCA
>JAPPMC010000114.1 GCA_028819235.1 Bryobacterales bacterium | reverse complement strand
CTAGCCGCGTCTCAGCAGGAGCCCCGCTCGTGACTTATGGGGCAAGGGCAGCTCGGGGCTGCGAATGGTGCTAGTAATACTGCTGTGCACGGCGCGGATCAGCAGCCAATAGCGACCGTGCCCGGAATGATCAATCGCCGCACAACGGCAAGTGGGCTTGCCAGAGCGCCTGTGATTGGCCACTAGGGATCCGTGCCGCAGGCGTAGCCGACCTCGGGGCCGGGATACACTACCCGGGCCGTCCCGGCGAGCGATTGCTGGTGTGCCCTATCCCGCGCCCGCGGGCCGAGGGCCCCCGATGCCACGTGGAGCTGCCGCAGGCGCAGAGGGGGTCTTGAGGCGCACTGCCCCCACGTTGGGGCGCGGCGCAGACGCGGGCATGCACGGCGAGCACGCCATCATTCCACCCGTGGGGCGAGATGCCAACCGCAAGCGGGTCAGGAACTACTCCACGATCAGGGCCAGCGACCGGCGACCGCGCTGGTCGCACCGGCCGGGCAGGCTTGTGACCGGGGCGCAGCCGGACGTGATCTTCGCAGTGGAATCCAGCCTTCCGAAGGAGGTTTGAGGGCCGGACTAAGCGGTGGCAGCCTACAAGCCCTAGCGCACATATTGGGGCGCGTTCCGCACCCTAAAGGCGATCCTGGTGCTTCTACGCTCGGATTGGGTGCAACGCGAGAGAGCGCTCGCGGGCACGGCTTCCTCCGAGACACTCCGCGCACGGACACACGCCACTGTTCCGCCGGCGCGGGCTGCTGTTGCCGAGCTCTAGTTCCGCACCATGCGGGTTGTGAGGAGGGGGAGCCGTGCTGCGCTGGAGGGTATCCCCAGTCGTCGGCCCAAAGCAATCGGTCGCCAACCACCAGACCGTCGCTCACTGCGACGGCCATCGGTACCATGGTCAGTGCTCGTCTGATCATTCGGTGTCTCATCCGGCGGGGAGAGGCCCGCTCGCGCCCTCACAAGCGTCGCTGCTGTGCGTTCTGACGTACTACGTCGGTCGCACCTGACGCGCAAGCTGGCGCCGCTGCTGTGCGAGGACGCCGAACCAGAGCAGGCCTCAGCACGCCGGGGATCGCCTCTGGCGCCGACCCGGGTGTCGCTGGGGGCGGAGGCTAAGGCGAGCAGCAGGCGGACACCGCAAGTCCAGCCGGTTCAGCACCCGCCGACCGTGCGGTGCAAATCGGCGCGCAGACGCTGACGGGGGCCCGGAGGCCGGGAACTGCGGGGCACGAGGTGGTACGGCTCTCGCAGCCCACGGCGTTGCAGCCACTCGACTTGTTGGGAGTGGACTCCGGCGGGATTGTATCGAGCATGAAACGGGGCAGAACGCGCGGGATCGCCCGGCCCTGATGGAGCCCAGAGGCCGCCACGTCCCACAGATTGCCTTCGAACCGTCAAGGGAACACTCGGTGTCTTCGCTCACCGTGCGCTGCTGCGGTCTGCCGAACTTCCCGGTCGGACTACCCACTTCGACCATGCCCTTCGCGCGCTGAGGGGCCAGACGCGGTGGCCGAGTGAAGATCAGCCTAGGGCTGTGGTTGGGCGGAAGGGAAAGGCTCCCCATGAGTCGCTGTCTTGGAAGGGCCCGGGCTGCGTTCCGAGTGCCTTCAGAGGATCGCGGGCGGGCGATGACGGCCCGCCGGAATCGACTGCTCCGTCTCGACTGCCGACTCAGGACCCGATCGCGTCGCGTGCGGCTTTCTCAGACTGCAGTGGACGAAGCGGAGTAGTTTGCCGCCGAGCAACTGGCTGCGCCTAATCCAACCGAGTCGCGCGTATGGGATATCCGGGCTCCGGTCGCGCCAGAAGGAGGCCCTGCACCAGCTGCAGCAGCACTATCCCCCCGTCAAGTCGCGACGCGACCGGATACGAAAGCTGCTCACTGCAGGCCCGCTTCCGCGAGCTTCTCGCCACTCAGGTTAGTGAGCCGGACGTATCGCGATCCCCAATTCGTGCCGGGGGCCACTTTGATCGTCCAGTCCTCGATCTGCACGGGTTCAGGCTGCAGAGCGGTAGCGAGAAGAGCCTCCCTGGTCGGTTCGCCCTCTAGCCGTTGCAGCACTTCGATCACGAAACGCCCAATGATGTAGCCTTCCAACGCGATCGACTCATTGAAGTGACTGGATTGCAAACCTACAATGCCCTCCCTCAACTCGCCGTCTGCCGGAACTCTTGCAATGGCCCTCAGAAAGTGCTGGACGACCTCCCAGCTCGCGTCTCCAACGTCGGGCACAACTTCAGATACCAAGATCAGATTCGCGGAACCCTCGTCGAGTCCGCGCACGGACTCACGGAGATCGTGGGAGCCAACGAACGAAAGATTGGCCAGTACGTACTCATGATCCAGCGAGTGCCACAGATTGACGACGTCCGCATTCGCTGAGTAGCTCCCAACCATCAGTACGGCGTCAAGATCGGCCTTGCTCAATGTGAAGAGACTTGAATGCACCGCATGGGTGTTGCGCGTGAAGGTCGACTTGGCCAAGACGGGAAGGTTGAACTCCGCCAATGCGGATCGATAGTGCGCCAGCACCGATCGACCGAATGCATCGTCTTGGTAGATGACCCCGAAGCGTCGCTTGCCGAGGCCGTTCACCATGTGATCCACCAACAGGACAACCTCATCGTTGTAACTGGCCCGCAGGTTCACAGTATTCGGAAACCGATCGATGTCACGGAGGAAATCCGCACCGGTGAACATTCCAATGAACGGAATCTGGGCATCCCGAAGAATGGGAGCTATCCTCCTAGCAGTTGGAGTGCCAACTCCTCCTATAACGGCGACTACATCGTTCTGCGCTACGACCCTCTCTGCATTCTCAGCTGCCCGCGTCGGTTCGTAGCCGTCATCGAACCCTTCCAGTTCCAGTGTCCTTCCGTGAACTCCGCCCTGCTCGTTGATCTCGCGAAAGGCAGCGATGATCCCAGCTCGGTAACGAACCCCGAGATGAGCATTCGGGCCGGAGAAACAGGCAATCTGGCCGAACCTGATCGAGTGATCGCCAACCCCTGGCGGACCTTCGGATTCCTGGGCCACGAGGAAGCCTATCGAGCAGCCCACCCCGACAATCGCCACGCAGGTCCTCAAAACCATTCTGACACCCTGCCGCTTCATTTCCCTCACCGTCAGCGAGCCTAGGAGCCTTCGATGGTGCGACGCCCGATCCCGACGCCAGCCGGAATCTTCCGTTCCCTGCCCGCGGCGGGCCCCCAGTAGCCATGCAGCACCAGTCCGCGACCGGCCCTTGCCCATTGCGATACGCTCATCTGTCGATTGGCTGCCGCCGAGATGGCACGGGATCCCAACGAAGCCGACACTTGCGGCATTGGCGCGCATGCCCGCTTCTGACGTCCGATCGACCCTGACGCGAGGGCGGAAGAGGATACGGGATCAGGCGGCCTCTTCGATCCAGAGGCGCTCCCGCGTCTCCAACGGGGCACCGCGAATCGGTCGCCTCGATGGTAGGCCCCTAGCCGGGGCATGCGCCGTCCGCCGGGGGAACCTAGCGGGCCCCTTCTCGCAATGTCTGCCGACGCGCGGCAGGTACGCTGCGGTGCCACCACCGTGCGAGAACTCGATAGCCTAAACACCGCGTCATGCATGATCAGGCTGGCGTCCTAGACTCCTTCGCTCAGAGCACCATCATACAGGGTCTGTGTCCTCACGACGGCGACGTGCCGGCGGGCCGACGGAGTCGGCAGCGAGCCCATGGAGAGGCCGCAGCATTGCGCTGCGCGTCTGGATTCTTCGATTCGCGGTGACGAGCATCCGAAACTTGGCGTCGTCAATTAGAAGCCCAAGTCCAAGCCTTGTGCCGCCTTGCTGTCGAATCGGATGCTACGATGTCCGCTAAGTCCGATCCGCAGGTGATGAAGCAGAACGCCTTCGCAGCCCTTGTGGCCACCCTGTTGCTCTTGGGCAGGTTGCTGTTGCCGGGGCAGGAGGTCGTTCCGGGCGAATTGTCTCTCAACGAGGCCGTCAAACTGGCGCTAGAAAGAAACCCGGAGCTTCTGGCCGCCCGCAACAGCATCGAAATGGCGGAGGGGGACGTTGTCACCGCCGGATTGAGGCCCAACCCGCAATTCACGGTCGAATCCGAGGGGCTCTCCTACTACCGGTCGGGAATCGAGCCGTCCTTTGAGGGCCGGGAACTGACCGCCGGAGTCGAATACGAAATCCAGCGCCGGAGCCAGCGGAGGCTGGGAAGGCGGGCAGCACAATTCTCGACCGTACGCGAGACGGCCGCGTTCGAGGATGCTGCGCGCGCTCTGCGGCTTGAGGTCCGGTCCGCCTTCTATCGAGTTCTCCTAGCGGACTCGAATCGCAGGCTCGCCCAGACGACACTGGACCAGACCGACCAGGTCATCGCCCTGAACAGGACGAGGTTCGAGCAGGGCGAGATTTCTGGGCTGGAACTCACGCGGATCGAGGTCGAGCGCCTTCGGTTCGCTGATGACCTGTTCCAAGCCCGATTGGAGCTTCAGAATTCAAAGGCCGCCCTGCTGGCTCTGCTGAATGCCCCAGACTTGGGTGCCCGCCTGAACGTGCGGGGCGACTTGCGAGAAATCCCCCGGCTCGGCGTGCCGATGAACGCTACCGCCGAGGAGTTTCTCCAGATGGCGACGGACCGGCGCCCAGACCTTCAGGCAGCGGTCGCAGAATTCGAGCGGTCGGCTGCCGAGATCCTCTTCCAGCGCACCCTGGCGACGCCCAACATCACCGTCGCTGGCGGATACATGCGCGAAGGCCAGGACAACAAGCTGGTCGCCGGCGTCAACATTCCCTTGGCGGTCTTCAATCGCAACCAAGGGGAGATCCTTCGGTCAAAGGCGGAGACGCGGCAGGCCCAGAACCTCCTGACTGCCACGCGCAATCGAATTGCTCTGGAGGTCTGGCAGGCGTTCAACGCCGTGAAGATCAATGGCGAGCGCGTGGAGTACATCCAATCGCAGCAGATCCGGCAAGCGGAGGAGGCTAGCCGGGTCACGCTGGCTGCGTACCGCCTAGGGGGAGCGCCGCTGATGAACTACCTAGACGCACAGCGCCGGTACCGGGATACGATGCGGGTGCTGAATCAGGCACTTTTTGACGAGCGCGCCAGCATGTTCGAACTGGCGGCCGCCGTCGGTGACGTACCGGTCCCATGAGCCGTCGCGGCTCCGATTCGAAGGCGTCGGGGCACGCAGGGTCTATCGCGATCTTCGGTCTGGGACTGGCAATCGGGTACGCTGCCTACCCGTGGTTGCCTGTTGGGCGCCCTGGAGCGGCTACGCCAGACGCGCGCCTTCACGACGCTGAGGAGCACGACACAGGCGGTGCCGATCTCATCCACATTCCCATCGAAGTCCAGCGTGCTCGCGGCCTAGCCGTCCGGCCCACCACGACCCGTGATTTCGAGAGCCTCCTGCAGGTTACGGGGACTGTGTCCGCGGACAATACGCGGGTAAGCCGCATACGGCCATTGGCACGCGGCATCGTCGAGCAGGTCTTCGTGCAACTCGGAGACCGCGTGAACGCAGGCGATCCGCTGGTCACATACGACAACATCGACCTTGGCTTGGCGATCGGCGATTTCCTAGCGGCGAACGCAGAACTCCGAAGCGCACGCACTGCACTGGAAGTCAACGCCACCATACTCGCCAGAAGTCGCGAGATGCTCGAATTCGAGGCGGTCGCAAGGACGGAACACAACCTGCTCGAGGCCGAATACCGGTCCACGCAAGCGCTTGTCGAGGGCGCACTTGCAAAGGTCGCGAAGTTCGAAGAGCAGCTTCACCGTTTCGGCGTGACCGATGACGCATTGGACGGGCTGACCGAGGCTAGCGATCCCGACTATCACCGGACGGTCTCACGGGCTACCCTCCGCACTCCGACAAACGGCATCGTCACAGGCTCCGACGTAGCCCGGGGCACTGTCGTCGATCCGTCCAACACACTATTCACCGTGACCGACTTGTCCGTCGTCTGGGTGCTTGCCGACGTTGCCGAGCGAGACATTAGCGCCATTCGCCTCGGCAAGCGCGTTTCTGTCGGTGTCGCTTCGTATCGCGGCGAGGCCTTCTCGGGACGTATCGAATACATCGGGGATATCCTCGATCCAGAAAGCCGGACTGCTCGAGTTCGCTGCGTCGTGCAGAATCCGGATGGCCGCCTCAAGCTCGGCATGTTTGCCAGCGTGGACATTCCGTCGGGAGCCAAGCACCGGGCAGTAGCCGTTCCGCATGGAGCCGCATTGCGGCTCCAGGGTTCCCCCGTGGTGCTCGTGCAGCGGTCGGAAGACGAGTTCGAAGCGCGTCCCATCGAGACTGGCCGGCGGGAAGGCGACTGGGTGGAGACTTCCGGGGGGATTCGTCCTGGCGAACTCGTGCTCGCTGCCGATGCCGGGTCAGTCCTCGAGGGACTCATGTCGGGAATCCCGGCTTCCGCCGATCAGCACAGCCACTGAGACGACAGTCCAACGGGTGTCGTCCTGCCCCTGCGGACGCCGAAGACCGGCGACCGCGCGTATGGGCGGTTCTGGTGGTAGTCTCCGGCGCCGGACACCAACCGCCCCCCGGCAGGCGAAGGGGCGCTGCCGGCTACCACCCAACACGCCACAGGTTCGACGGGGGCCGCCTCACACGGAGGTCGTTCGACGGCGGCTGGCCGGCACCTAGTTCGCCGCAGCGGACTCCCCGCCGGACCGGCCCTCGACCCACGCGAAAATCGCCGGAAGCACCACCAGTGTCAGCAGCGTGGAGGTTACCAGGCCGCCGATCACGACCGTCGCCAGCGGGCGCTGAACTTCGGCTCCAGAGGTCGTCGACAATGCCATGGGGACGAAACCAAGACCGGCCACCAGCGCGGTCATCAAGACCGGTCGGAGTCTGACTGCCGCGCCCCGCAAGGCCGCTTCCACGGGCGAAAGCCCCTGCTCCCGCAGCTGGTTCACGTAGGTCAGCAGCACAACCCCGTTCAGTACCGCGACTCCAAACAACGCGATGAAGCCGACGCCCGCCGAAATGCTGAAAGGTATGCCACGCAGGCTCAGTGCCAGAATTCCTCCTGTGGCTGCGAGCGGGATGTTGAGAAAGATGATCCCCGCCATCTTGACGGAACGGAAGGCGGAATAGAGCAAGGTGAAGATCAAGAGCATGGCGAGCGGGACGATGATGGTCAGCCGTTGCGTGGCCTCCCTGAGATTCTCGAAAGTGCCTCCGAATTCGATGTGAGTCCCGGGCGGCAGCGATACGTCCGCGCCAACCGCTCGCTGCACGTCGGCCACAAACCCCCCGAGATCCCTCCCGTGCACGTTGGCCTCAACTGTGATCCGTCTCTGGATGTCCTCGCGGCTCACCTGCGCGGGGCCGTCTTCGATGTTGAATTCAGCGAGTTCGCCAAGTGGGATCAGTTGCCCGCCGGGAGCCGCGACGGGCAGGTGCTTGATCCGTTCCGCGTCGGCGCGGTCCGCCTGCCGAAAGCGGACCTGCAGTGGGAATCGCCGCTGGCCCTCCAAGACTTGGCCCACTATTCGTCCGCCTACCGTCTCCACGGCTTCGAGAACTTGGGAAGCATTGATTCCGTACCGGGCGATCTGGTCGCGCCGGACTTGAATGCGGAGGAAGGGCAGGCCGGCCGTCTGCTCGATCTTCACTTCGCCTGCCCCGGGAACAGCGCTCGTGACGCGCGCGACGTCGCCCGCCACTGCTCGAAGTGATGCGATGTCATCGCCGAAGATCGTGATGGCCAGCTCAGAGCGAATGCCTGCGATCAGTTCCTGGACGCGCAGCTCAATGGGCTGGGAATAGCTGAAGATGTTGCCGGGCACGCTTGCCTCGAGTGCCTCGTCGAATGCCGCGACCAGGCCTGCCTGCGTGTCTGCCGTCTGCCAGTCCTCTTGGGGGCCGAGCAGCACGTAGATGTCGCTCGTCTCCACCCCCATGGGATCGGTCGGGATCTCCGCCTGCCCGGTGCGCGACACGATGCTCTCGACTTCGGGAAACTCCAGCAGCACCTTTTCGATCAGGGTGGTGCTCTTGATGGACTCGGTCAGGCTGACGCTCGGCAGGCGCCAGGCCTGGACGGCGATGGCGCCCTCGCCGAGGCGCGGGACGAATTCCGTGCCGAGCCCCGGGATGAGGGTTAGCGAGGCCACAAACGCCGATAGCGCCAGCGTTCCGACCAAGAGCGGCCGCTCCACCGCGTAGTGCAGCGTGGGCACGTACAGTTTCTTAGCCCAGACCAGTAGCCGCGTCTCGCGTGTCCGCAGACCCTTCCGGAAGATCCACGTCGCCAAGACGGGCATCAGGGTGAGGGAGAGCACGAGTGAACCCACGAGCGCAAATATCACGGTCAGCGCCATAGGGCGGAACATCTTGCCCTCCACCCCCTCCAGGGTGAGGATCGGCAGGTAGACGATTATGATGATGCCGACGGCGAAGACGATCGGCTTGGCGACCTCGCGACCGGCCTCGAGAATCGCGAGTTCGTGACTCATTCCCGTTTTCTTCCGTTCCGAGACTCTTCTCACGACGTTTTCGATCATCACCACCGAGCCGTCAACGACCAATCCGAAGTCAATGGCTCCCAGGCTCATCAGGTTTCCGGAAAGGCCAGCCCGCACCATGCCCGTGAAGGCGAAGAGCATCGAGAGCGGAATCGCCGCTGCGACGATCAGGCCGCCTCGCACGTTGCCCAGCATCAGGAGCAGTACGGCAATCACCAGCAGCCCGCCTTCAACGAGGTTCCGCTCGACGGTTGCGATGGTGCGTTGCACCAGGTCGGTCCTGTCGTAGAAGATGTCGATCTCCACACCCGGCGGCAAGGACCGCGCTGCCTCCTCCAGTCGCTCTTTCGCGCGTTCCACCACGATCCGCGAGTTCTCTCCCATCTGCATCATCACGACACCGGTCACCGCCTCGCCGCGCCCGTCTCGCGTCACCGCACCTTGGCGCACCAGCGGCTGGTGGCTCACGGTGCCGAGGTCCCTGATGTAGATCGGAGTGCCTAGCCGCGTGGCGCCGACAACGATGTTGCCGACGTCATCGAGCGTCTGCACGAGACCCTCTCCACGCACGATGTACTGCTCCTGATTCCTTTCGATATAGGCCCCGCCCGTGTTGGCATTGTTGTTCTGGATGGCGTCAAACACTTGGCCCAGCGATACGTTGAGGCTGGCGAGTTTGACCGCGTCCAGTTCCACCTGGTAGGTCTTGGCTTCGCCGCCGTAAGCGTTTACCTCGACCACTCCGGGGACCGAACGGAGCCTGAAACCGATGTCCCAGTCGAGGATGCTGCGCAGTTCCATAAGGGAGTGGCTGTCGCTCCGAACCTCGAACTGGAGGACCTCTCCCAGGCCAGTCGAGACGGGGCCGAGTTCCGGCTTGGCGTAGCCTTCCGGTATCGCGTCGTGCGCCTCTTCCATACGGCTCTCGACCAGCTGCCGCGCAAAGTAGATGTCCATGCCCTCTTGGAAGTACACGTAGACGGCGGAGATGCCAAAGCGCGACACGGAGCGGATCGTCTCTACGCCCGGGAGCCCGCTGAGCGCTGTCTCGACTGGGAAGGTGATGAACTGCTCGACTTCGAGCGGGCTCAATCCGCCCGCACGGGCAAGGATCTGCACTTGGTTCGGCGTCACGTCCGGAACGGCGTCGATCGGCAGCTTGTACATGGAGTCGACGCCGACCCCGATGACCAGCAAAGTCAGCACAAGGATCAGGAACTTGTAGCGCAGCGAGAACTCGACGATCCTGTGCACGGGGTCCCTGCCTAGTGGTGGTCGCCGATCAAGTCGCGAAGCGTCGCCGTCTTCGCGTAGAAGCTCCCCTGGGTGAGCACTTCGTCCCCAAGAGCGAGGCCCTCGGCGATGGCCGTCCAACCACCGCCCTCGACACCCGTCTGGACCGGCGTCAGCTCGAATGAAGTACGGGAGCGCTTGACAAAGACCACCATGCGGCCGCCGGTGGTCTGGATGGCAGCGGATGGGACCGCCAACGATTCGGACGACCGTTCCCCAGGGATCTCGACGGTCGCGAACATCCCGACCTTGAGCATGGCAGCTGGATTTCGAACAACGCAGCGCACCGTGGCCGCCTTGGTGTCTTGGTCCAGCGTGTCGCTGATGTAGGCCACCTCCCCGGAGAAGGTCCGGTCGGGGAAGGCCGGCACGCGAACGGCCACCTCATCGCCCCTCCGGACCAAGGCTAGGTCATGTTCGTAGACCTCGGCCAAGATCCATACCACCGACAAGTCGGTAATTGTCAATACGGCCGAGGCCCCGTCAACCCGTTCCCCCGGATTGACCCTGAGGTCGGTCACCACTCCCGCGGCCGGCGATCGCAAGGTCGTGATCGATGCCGACCGGTGGACTTCGCCGCCTTCTCCGGTTGGGAGGCTTGCAACCTCCTGTTCGGACAATCCGAAGCGGTGCAGTTGCTCCTCGAACTGCGCCCGTCGCGCCCGCTCCGCGTGCACTTGAGCCAGAGCGTCTCGATGCCTGGCCGATCGGATTTCGTGCTCGGTCTTCGCAATCGCCCCGACTTCAAGCATCTGCAGGCTGCGCGCCAAGACCGTTTCCTGGACGTCGAGACTCGCCTCCCTGCGGATCAGGTCGGCACTCGCCGACAGGTAGCCCCCGATCGCGAGTCCTAGTTCGGCGTTGTCGTAACGCAACACCGGGTCGCCTGCCTGAAGGCTGTCGCCGAGTTCCACAAGCACCGTTTCGACGACGCCTCCCGACAGTGGGCGGAGCGCGGTGATGCGCGACCGGTCGGCCGAGACCACTCCATGGGCCCGGACGAACGACTGGATGGTCCTGTACCCGGCCAGAGCCGTGGAAACGCCGCCGGCTTCCTGGGCCGTCACCGGGATCTCCACGATTCCGGTTGCGGCGGCGCCGTGCCCGTCCTCGCTGGGATGGGCCAATTCCGGAGAAGTGGGCCCCTCGCTCGAACGCACCCGCCATGTCTGCAGCAGAAGTCCTCCCCCAATCCCTGCGACCAGCAGCGCGGCGGGCCGCACCAGTCCCAGCCAGACCCGGCGTGAGAAAGCGGGCGAATACGGCACGGCCCTACCCTCGTCGGACGCTTCCGAAGGCCTTGCCCCAGATTACGGCGCGGATCCGCTTGCATGGGGACCGGCGGCGCCTGCAGGGGCACGATCCGGCGCTTCGGATGACCATCAACGACGCGCCTGCGAAGATGCAGGCTGCTAGCAGGTTAGCATCGGCCTGCTAGCAAGGGCCCGCGGGGCCGTTCCGCAGACCCAGCCTGCACGCAGAAGACAGCCTTCGGAAAATCGCTCGTTTGGTTGGCCAGGCTCCGCAAGGGATCCTATAATGGGCCACTAGGCGGCGAAAGCTCGCGCACATGTCGTTCAGCATGGGACTCCTCGACACCATGACGCGGCTCTTCGACTTCCTGTTGTCGTCGTTCCTGCTGCTCTCGCCGATGCTGCTGCTGGGGCTCTTCCTAGCAGGCGTTATTCATGTGCTGATTTCCAAGGCCGCCGTACTCCGGTGGCTGAGCAGCGACAGTCTCAAGTCGGTGTGCATTAGCTCTGCGGTAGGCGTCCCCATCCCGTTATGCAGTTGCTCTGTTGTTCCGGTTGTCAGGGAAATGCGCAACAAGGGAGCGTCGCGTTCGTCGTGCATTTCGTTCCTCATCACTGCCCCCGAGACTGGCGCGGATTCGATTCTAGTCACGCATGCGTTCTTCGGATTCGTAGCCGCGGTCGTTCGGCCCGTGGTCAGCTTTGTCACGGCCGTCGTGACGGGCATATTCTGCATAGGCTTGATCAGGGAAGACAGCCACGCGCCCCGGACGGGCATTTCCGGCAAGCACGACCATGACGGCGAGGAGTGCGCCGACGAGCACGCTCACGCTCACGACCACGACCACGACCACGACCACGACCACGATCACGGAACCCACACGCCGCTCATGACGGCCTCGGAGGATTGCTACGTTTCTCCTTCACAACTTAAGGCGATGGCGCTTCAGTGGGTGCCAAGTTTCGCGAGCAGAACTGTCCGACGCCTTGCGGGCGTGAGAGCCGCGTCGTGGGTAAAGCCCAGCTTCTATCTGCGGACCGGCAAGGAGCCGGCCGACGCGCAGGCAGACAAAGATGCAGCGCAGAGTCCGGGCGAGGATGTGCCGAGCTTCGGCAAGGTTCTCAGGCACGTGTTCCGTTACGGCTTCATCGAGGTCGCTGACGACATCCTGTTCGCGCTCGTTGTTGGCATCCTGCTGGGCGGGGTGCTCTTCCTGGCGATTCCGGACGGCCTCATGTCGAGCGACTACGCTCGCTGGATTTCCTACCCGGTAATGGTGATCGTGGGCATCCCGCTGTACATTTGCGCTTCGGCCAGCACACCCATCGCCGCGGCGCTGGTCGCCAAGGGGCTCAGTCCCGGTGCCGCGCTGATCTTCCTGATGACCGGTCCAGCCACCAATAGCGGGACAATCGCCATCATCATCAGCCAATTCGGAGCCCGGTTCGCATCCATTTACGTCTTTGGGGTGATCGCGGTCACGACCGTCATTGGAATCGCGATCGACCTGATCATCATCGGCCTCGGACTGACACTCCCCGTCACCCTGTCTGGCTCGGACTCCCCGGCGATCCAGCTTGTCGAGTGGACCGCCGCCATCGCGCTACTCTCGCTCATCATCTGGCGCTTCCGCGCCGGTGCAATGAAGTCCGGTTACCAAGATCTGGTCTCGAACGTGGCTCCGTTGCTGCTTCGCTGGCGCACCGCGTGGGAATCCTATCGGGGCGCGGCAGCTCTGTTGTTCGCGCGGCTGCCCGCTTGGATTCGCACCAAGGCTATGTTGGGCGTCGCGCTGGCATTGCTCTACCTCGCAACTGGACTGACCATCGTCGGACCAAGTTCTGTCGGATACAGCCGCCTGTTCGGAAGGGTCGTCTTTCGCGACGTTCCGCCCGGGCTCCGCTTCTTGGGGCCTTGGCCGTTCTTCAAGACCGACCAGTGGCCCGTTCGCCAGGTGAAGTCCGTTGTGAATGCCGCGGAGTATGAGTTCCTTTCGGGCGACCTGAACATCGTGCGGCTGCTGGTCAGCCTGCAGTACCGAGTTGACGACCCTTACACGTACCACTACCGAATCCAAGACCCGGTGTCGGCGATCATGGACGACCTCAAGGACGAACTGCGGACTTTCGTCTCCGTACGGAGCCTGGACCAACTCCTGAACTTGGACCGTGCCGAGCTGGAGAGCGACGTCAAGGCGCTGCTCATGGGCGAGATCGAAGCAGACCCGGCACTCCAGTCCATCAGGGTGATCAAGGTCAACCTCCTCGAGATCCATCCGGCCTTGGAGACAATGAGCGCGTTTCGCGAGATCTCCAGCGCACAGGACGACAGGGAGCGGATTATCGCCAACGCGCAGAAGTTCCTTGTCACCCTCATTCCGAGGGCTCACGGGAATGCGGCCTACGAGCTAGGCCAGGCTGAGGGCGCGGCGTTCCGGAACAGGACTAGTGCCGCCGCGGAGTCCGAAGCGATACAGGATGTTGCGGATGCCGCCCGCACGGCGCCGACGGTCCTCTACAACATGCTGTGGCGCGAAAAGCTCGAGGCGGCGCTGGCCGGGAAGGCGAAGACGATCGTACCGAACAGGCAGAGTCTGGACCGGGTTTCCGTTTGGAAACGGTCATCCAACGGCGAGGTGCCGCTGCCACCCCCAGTACAGGAGCACATCCAATGAGCAAGCTAACCGAAGATGCGGGGCGAGCGCTCGACAAGCTTCGCAGGCTCTTGGGCGGATTGCCGGCAGCGATCAGGGCCCTCGGCGTGGCCCGGTCGCTGTTGCTGGTCATTCTCGCAGTGGTCCTGTACGACTGCGTGTACGTGATTGATGAGGCTCAGCAAGGTGTGCTGACCCATTTCGGCAGGATCTCACCGCCGGTCCGCCAGCCAGGCCTGCACGTCAAGTTCCCGTGGCCGGTCTCGAAGATCTACAAGGTCGACCGTCGGGTCCACAACCTCAGGTCACCTGCCCAAGAACTCATCACCGATGACCAGAAGAACGTGCTCGTGAACGGTTACATGCTGTGGCGCGTGGCGGACCCCATCCGGTACGTCGAGGCGATCCGGACGGAGCCCAATGCGATCGGACGTCTCCAGGACCTGTACCTTTCCGGGGCGGGGATCGTCGTCAGCAATAAGGCCCGGGATGCCTTCGTGAGCCTTGGGCTGGACCACGAGGACCTCAGGGTCGCATCCGAGGAGATTCGCGGAACGATCCAGCCGATCGCCGAGGAGGAGTACGGCATCGACGTGATGAAGGTCGGCATCGTCGAATACACGCTTCCGGTGGAGAACCGGGCCAGCGTCGTGGAGCGCATGATCGCCGAGAGAGGGCGGATCGCTGCGAGGTATCGCAGCGAGGGCGAGGAGCAGGCGATCCGCGTGGAGGCGCTCGCGATCAGCGAGCACGAGAAGATCATGGCCACGGCTCACGCTCAAGCGACGCAGATTCTCGGTGAGGCAGAGGCCGACGCTATGCGGGTCCTGGGGGACGCGTACCGGAGGCACCCCGAGTTCTACAGATTCGTGCGGGCGCTGGACAGCTACGACACCATCATCGACAAGAACACATCGCTCCTCCTGCCGGCCGACAGCGAACTGTTCCGTTACTTGGACAGCCAGCAGATTCCGACGAGGTAAGGCATGAGCGAGCAGCCCCTACCGGCCAGCACGCGTGCAATCTACGCGGCGTTTGACTACGCCGAGCTTCACCGGGACCAGCTGATCAATCTGCTGCTCGCTGGCGTATTGGTAGGCGTTCTGGCTAGCGGCTTCCACATCGTCAAGAAGGAGGAAGCTGGCGTGGTCGTACGCTTCGGACGCGTCATTGCGGACCACACACCTCCCGGCATCCACTACCACATCCCAATCATCGACAAGGTCCGGGTCTTTCCCGTCAAGCGCATCGCCACCTATCGGATATCCAGTACCGGAGGACAGGGAGGAAACTTCTCGATCCTGTCCGGCGACCCCGCGCTGTTTGAGATCGACGTGGTCGTCCAGTACACCATCAGCAACCTGAGAGCCTTCCTATATGCGTCAACGGATCCCATTGCCCTGACGGAACTGGTGATTCGCGGGCGTCTGGTCAATCTCGTGGGCCAGAATTTCATCGACCTTATCTTTACGACCAACAGGGGCCTCATCGAACGGACGGTTCGCGAGGAGGCCGTCGCCGAATTGGAGCCATTCGGCGTCGGCGTGAATCTGGTTTCGGTCAACATCTTGGAAGTCCGGCCGATCGACGAGACTGTCGACGCGTTCCACGACGTAACGGATGCGGTGGCGGAGAGCATTCAGGCCGTCAGCGAGGCGAATCGAAGGAGAGAGAGAGTCGTGCTGCGCTCCCAAGGGCGGGCGGAAGCCGTGCTCCTCGCCGCGGAAGCCAAGGCACGGGAGCGCCGGGTCCAGGCACGGAGTTCCGCCGATGCATTCAACGAGCTGCTGGCAGCATTTCGGGACGAGCCGCGCCAAGTGACGATCACGCGCTACTGGAATCGGATGCGCACGGTGTTCGGGCAGTCAACACTCGCGGCGGTCAGCCCTTCCGGCACGTCCAGCATCGACGTCAACCTGCTCGACGCGCCTAGCCGCGAGCAGCCCGTGTCGATCGTAAGCGCCGACATGCCCCGTGAACGCGTTGACGCCCGAAGGCCACTCGTCTCGACTGCGCCGGCAGCGACACACGGGTTAGAGCGCTCGGACAAGGCTTTGCACGACGGGCGGTTCCATGATCGGAGCGTCGAGCGCGATCACATGAGCACCGCCAGTCCGCGCTCGCTGCTGTTTGACACGCTCTCGATCTTTGAACATCGAGAAGTTCCGCCGACCACCCCGTTCGCAGCACAACAGACGGAAGAGCGGGCCCTAACTGCGGAAAGCGATGCGGAAGCCTCTTCGGGCAGGGCTCGCCCAGAACAGATCGTAGAGGAGCCAGCGCCGGCAGCGAAGGAGCCTCCCTTAGAGGAGACGCCCGGCGAAGCCAGCAGTGCCGACGGCGTCGAGGGCAAGTAGCGCAAACACGCTCGACTCGTCCGCGCTGACACCATCCGTGGCGCGTACAGCGTGACGCCTAGCCAGCCCTTACAGCCGTCTGTGGGCGGGTGCCGGGAGTCTGGCCGGCCCACTATGCTGGCCCCGTCGGTCGCTCCCAGCGGGGACGCCAAAGAGAGAGCCGATCCCAACAGCCATGTTTTCTCACAACGTCTTGCGGTGTGAGAGCAGTTCCACCTCGTCGCCCCTCGATTCCTGCCGGATGGACTGCGTTCAGCGTTGTTCGGTGAAATGCGCGGACTGACCACAGCGCACGGCCTTACCCTGTGGGTGAATCGCCTCAGGCCCGCCACGCTTCCGAACGGTCGGTTTCCATGGACATCCGCGCGTGCGGTGTGCAGATCCGCTGAGCGCCTCACGAAGCGGTCGCCCCTTTGAGCTGTCCACCTTCATTGACAACCACTCAAGCAGCACCCGTCCGCGTGACCGTGACGGCGCCAAGGTGCGTGAGACTGCGGAATCTAGGGTAAGCGGAATACGGCAGAAAGAGGATATGCGGTGACGGAAGCCAAGCCATCCAGCCCGGTGGCAAACATCCAGCGGCACGGAGGCACCCTCGTGCGCCCCGCCAATCACCCATCGAGAGCCGAATTGGCAGAGTCAATCGAGGTCCTGCATGAGTCGCTGGACGAAGCCTGCCGAAAGCTCATGGAACCGGTCCGGATCGACTACATCGAGGACTCTCCACACCTACGCCAACGGCGTGCGCTTGGGCACCATCCCTCGTGATCCGCGATTCTATGTCAAGACTATCTCCGGGGTATCCAAGGGAGTAATCCCCATTTGAAGCTGCCTGCTGAGGGACCCGGCATTGGCGGAGAACAGTCCGGCGTCATCTCACTGCTCGCCGCAACCTTCAGGGCGAAGGCCTGCTCGGGAAGCCGCCACTCTGGCTGGGCGGGCGGCGGCGAGCACCGAGCGCCGATGGATCGATTGGCGAGAGTTGGACGTAATCCTCGTAGGTCACCCTCGATCGGGCCGGCTGCTCCGGTGGCTGCGTCCGGTTGCTGGCCACCCAGCGCTCAAAGCGCTCCACGAGCTCGGAGTGCCGCGATGCGGTGTTTGCGCTCTCGCGCTCATCGGTGTCCAGGTCGTAGACTTCGACAGCGGCGTCCGGGGAAGCGCGGACGAACTTCCAGCGCCCGTGCCGGGCGGCTTGCCTTACCAGCTTGTTGCCGTCGCCGACGAGCTCCCAGTAGAGCCACTCGTGCTCGGCCTGAGACCCCTTTCCGGTGATCGTCGGGACGATGGATATCCCGTCGGTGCGCGGGGGTTGCACGCCCGCGAGTTCGGCGAACGTTGGCATCATGTCCGGAAAGTAGGTGACATGGTCCGTCACCGTGCCCGGCTTGACCGTTCCGGGCCAGGTGACGATCTGGGGAACGCGAATGCCTCCCTCGTACATCGAGCCCTTGTAGCCGCGCAGGCCTCCCGACGCGTTGAAGAACTCCTCGCTGACGTCGAATCGCGATTGGGCCCCGTTATCGGAATTGAAGATCACGACCGTCTCCCGCTCGATCCCCAGATCTTCAAGCAACGCCATGATCCTGCCTACGTCCCGGTCCAATCGCGAGACCATCGCCGCATACGTGGCGCGAGGGTTCGGCGAGACGATGTAGCCGATGCGCGGCTCTTGGCCCCCGCCAATCTCCGGGAACTTGCCTAGGTATTCCGCCAACGAGTCCGCAGGGACGGCGAGTTCAACGTGCGGGATGATCACGGGAAGGTAGCAGAAGAAGGGCCCCTCCCGGTTGGTCCTGATGAACTCTAGGGCGCGCTCGACGATCAAATCGTGCGCGTATTGTCCGCGGCCCCCGTTTCGATTGCGGGTGAGGTTCATGCGGCCGTGGTTGAAGGTCAGCCAGAACGGGTAGTAGAAGTGCGCGTGGACCTGGTGCAGGTATCCCAAGAAGTCATCGAAGCCCTGACGGAGCGGATGCCCGGGGCTGTCCTCCAGTCCCAGACCCCACTTTCCGTAGGCACCGGTGCTGTAGCCCGCCTGCTTGAGCACTTCTGCGAGCGTCACGTCGCCGTCGGAGATGTGGGCGTCGCCCAGATTGCCCCGCACGGAAGTGTGGCCGCCGTGCAGCCCTGTGAGCAGAACGCTGCGGGACGGCGCGCAGACAGTCGAGCCAGCGTAGGCGTGCGTGAAACGCATGCCCTCAGCCGCCAGCTTGTCGATGTTGGGCGTGCTGATTTTCGTTTGCCCATAGGATCCGAGATGCCCGTAGCCCAGATCGTCAGCCATGATCAGCACGATGTTCGGCTGGGAGGCAGCGAGCGCCGGAACGAGCAGCGCCGAGATAACAATCAGCGCCTTGATGCCGTGCGATTTCCGGGAGCTATCCATCCTTGCGTGCCAGCGGAACCCAGAATGCCGTTCTGGGGCGATGCTCTACCCAGTGAAGCACGATCGCTAATCCAGGGCAAGATTCCCGGCCCGGCTGATGCCGGACCCAATCTCGAAGACGCGATCCGTACGCGCACGACTCAATGCAAACCGGCGGGCTTCGCAGGGGGAAGCGCGATAGCGCCCCCCGACCCGTCGTTCATCTGCTAATGAGCACGCTGGGCAGACGCACGCCGATCCCCCCGCCCGACCGGGCCACCAAGCCGGAGGTGGCACAGCAGATGATTCGCGAGTCGCTGTTCGCCAGCGACGCAAGTCTGGAGCCGTCCCCCGGGGCCAGCGTGCTGTCGGTGCTGGAGCGGTTCCAAGCGGGCGACCTCCAGTTCGGCGCATCCTACTCTGCCCACGCACCCCTCTCGCCTTGGATGGGCCGCGGCGGACACTGATTGCGGGTCCGCCTCCGATGGCCCTGGCCTGCACCCTAGCTGTCCTCACCGCACGAAGGTCTGACTCCAGTGATCGGCAACGAGAGGAACTGTGCGACCGGAACGCCGCGAAGATCCGGAGGCTCTGATTGGCAGGCACCTTCAGACTTGGAATGATCCCAGAGACCACAGATGGCTCCAGGCACCGCCACAAACGGCGCATCCTCAGGAGCCTTCCTCTCTCTTGATGCGACCGCTAGTGACTCTTGGATGCCTGGCGGAAGGCTGACCATGCGCAAGCGGCACGGAGGCCAAGACCATTCCCAACGACGGCCTACGGTGTCGCACCGAGTGCCCTCCCGAATCGACCAAGCTCTGCTCGATCGTGACATTCTCGCAGCGCCTTGTGCTGGTGGATCATGGGCGCCCCCAGCCCGAGAGAGGCAGGATGACGTGCCAAGGTGAAGAGAAGGAACCGTAATCCCCGAGTCAGCGACCGCGCAGTGCGCGTGAGCGACTGGAGCGACAGACGAGATTCGACTACTCCACCCTCGAACGCGCAACGGCGCAACTTCAGAAGAGCATTGGCGATCTGCGCTCGGAACCAGATCGGCAGAACCCGGACCTCTGCGAACAGTTTCTTCAGCGCCGCCGAGCGTCCGGCGAACGCTCTCAGTGTCGGGTCGGTCTGGGAAATAGTGTCCAGCCTACGCACTCATTGGGACTCGACTGGGCTAGGTCGGCCAGATGGTCTCCGTCTCGAAACTCGTCACGTTGCGAGTTTCGGCGCTGAACTCCACCCCCACCAAGTGGATCGGCTCTCCTCGACCTCGGTAGCGATCAGCGTAGCCTCGATCCTTCAGTTGTGCCATAGCGGCCGCCGTTCCGCCCCGCCCATGCATCTTGAACTCGAACACGTACACCCGACTGAACGCGCGTACGCAAAGGTCAGCACGTCCGGCGCTGCCGCTCTCCTCGGCCCGCACCTCCGCGCCCGTGGCAGAGAAGTGAGCGTACAGCACGCTGGCGTAGAAGCCCTCGTGCTCTGCCATCGGGTTGCGCCCGTGCCACTGGTGCGGTATCCCCGCCAGCAGCGCCCGCAGCAGTTCCTCAACACCGCACATGTCAGCGGCCTTCATCGCTTGAATCAGGTGCTTCCTGTCCCTGTCCGTCTTCCACCCGGCTCCCAACAGGTCATCCAGAAGCGACCGATTCAGGCTCTGCCTCACCTCGCGGTTCGGGTACCCCAAGCGGTAGCTGGTGCCGTCCTCCAAGTCTTCTCTCTCCAAGACCGTGAGGCATCCCGTCTGAAAGAGCAGCGCCTCCGGTGCGACCCTGCCCACGTCGAACGTCGACAGCAGCTGTTCCGATGCGCTCAGACCATCCAGCAGTTGCCATGGCACTGCCTCCTCAGCCAAGCGCTCAATCAGGAATGTCGGCGTGCCGGTCCCGTACCACCAAGGCTTGAACTCGCGGTCCGCCAGCAGCAACAGCACATCGAAAGGGTTGTAGACCTTCTGCGCGCCGCCCCAGCTGTAGCCGTTGTACCAGTCGCGGATCCGCTCTCTGTCAAGACCTTCGAGTTCCGCGGCGAAGACGGTGTCCAAGTCGCTCTCCGCGTATCCGCAGATCGACGAGTACGTTCGGCTGAGGGTGATGTCCCGGAGATTGTTCAGTCCTGAGAACAGGCTCACCTTTGAGAACTTGCTCACGCCGGTCAGGAAGCAGAAGCGCACGTGATCGTCGCAATCCTTGATCACGGAGTAGAGGCCGTGCAGATAGTCGCGGTTGGCCCGCGCGATTGTCGGCTCGTCCATCGCGTCCAGAATGGGCTTGTCGTATTCGTCCACGAGAACTACCACCCGCTGTCGGTAAAGGCTGTGCAGCTGCTCGAGCAGCAAGGCGAACCGCTCCACGGGGTCCGCTTGCCTCACGTTCCCATTGAGATGCTGTTCGGCCGATTCGAGCTGGGCGGTCAAGCTGCGCTGAAGACGGCCACTCTCGGCTTAATTGCCTCGACCGAACGCGAGCCGCACGACCGGGTAGCGGACCGACCAGTCCCAGCCGCGCTCGGCCTGCAGCCCCTCGAATAGTTCCCGGTTCCCTTCGAACAGTTCCTTCAGCGTGTTCACCAGCAGGCTCTTGCCGAAACGACGGGGCCGGGAAAGAAAGTAGTGGGTCCCCTCTCTGACGAGCTGCAGAACGAAGCCGGTCTTGTCCACGTAGTGGCAATGGTCCTCGCGCAGTTTCCGGAACGATTGCACACCGATCGGCAGGCGCCGCTTAGCTTGGTCCGCGAGCACTGTCTGTACCTGCCGGGCTCTAATTCTACCCAGCCTCGAGCTGCCCTATGCGGCTGGACACAGCGTCCGGGACCGTTCGGCGCCGCCGCGGCGACAGGCGCTAGGGCTTCCCACACTGCCAAACACACGTTGCCTCCCTCCGGGGCGCGAGCCCGTTTATGGGAATCCAACGCTACGTGAAGGACTTCGGTCAGCTGATGGCCGTAGCGGCCAACTCGCGTTGCGGTAGCGAGGCGATACGCTCCGGTGTCGAGCAAAGCCGGGCCCAAGCTGGCCTCGTTCTCGCGTCTCGAGGCCCAGAATCCACGGGGCGAGGTCGTGCGTCACGGAGTGGCCGGTTCGATCTCGGCGATGCTGGGCCAGCTCTCGCCAGTCCCGGGGGGGCCGCTCACTCTCCATCCCGAGCAGGCGCGACCGCCGGAGATCGCGTCAGCGCGCTACGTGCCGCCTCCTTCGCGGGTCTCGCCTGCCGCGAGATTGACCCGCGGCTTCGAGCCAAGGTAGACGCCGTTGGACACGTCCACCTCGACACGCAGGTGTCGCACCGTTCGGCTGTTCGTGTTGCGGACGGACCCGATCTGGGCCGAGAGCGCCGGGGCCGGCCGGGACACGCGCTTCACATTCACGCTGCCGACGGAGGAGGCCGTCGCGGCGCCCCGCCGCGCCCGACCGTCCCGGCTACAGGAGCCGACCCGCGTGGCGGTCGTCGACGACCACCCGCAGACGCTGCGGTACGTGTGCGAGGCGCTCGGCCCGGCCGGCTAAGCGCCCGTCGCGACGGGTGATCCGCGAGCTGCTGCTGCCCGCTACTGACGGTATACGGCTGCTGGAGGGCGTGCCCGGACTGACCGACGTGCCGGGCCTCTTCATCTCCGCCTGCGGCCGCGAGGAGACGATCGCCAAGGCGCTCGACGCGGGCGCCGCTGACTACATCGTCAAGCCCTTCTCGCCGACCGAGCTGACGGCGCGGGTGCGGTCCCGAGCCCTTCCGGCTGGGGGAACTGGCCATCGTTGTACGAGCGGCGCCGGGTGAGCATAGCCGATCGGCCAGTGGAACTGACGGCCACCGAATACGAGGTGCTGCGGGTGCTCTCGCTCCGACGGGGTTGGGTGCCGACGTGGGACTCCCTGCTGCGCCAGGCGTGACGCGGGCCGGACGAGCAACAATCCGATCCGAAGCTGGTCCACGCCCTCGTGAAGCGTCTTCGCCGCAAGCTCAGCGACAATCCGGCCCGACCGGCCTACATCCTCAACGAGCGAGGGGGGGCTACCCCATGCCCGGACCGGGTGACTCCTGAGCCCTTTCCGCCGCGTGGGGGCGGAAAACTGCAGAGAGCGATCGCTAGGGATGTACCGCGGAAATTGGCCGCTTTCCGCCCTCGATTCGCCTTCCACCCTGCCAGGATCGTGCCTCGGAACGCAGAGGGTCGAGCCCGTTAGGGGTGTCGCGCCGTTCTGCGGTCGTGCCCGGCATCGACCGACACCCCTCGCGATTGGACAGGTACGAGTTGGGCTGGCCAGACGCGAAACGATCGTCTCGGCCGACAAGCCGCGCGGCCTGTCTTGCAATCGGCTGGACCCGACGCAGCTCGCGCTCGGCACAACCTCCCCGTCGAGCTGGCTCGAGGGCCGGGCCGCCGGGAAGGACCTCGCGCCAGTCCCGCGAAGCGCTGAGGCCGAACCCAGCCACAACTCCTCGGGGTGTCGCTTCCTGCAGCCTCACATTCGGCGATACCATCTCGGGATAAGTGTCCTCGCAACGGCCCAGAAACACAGGGCGGTCAGAATGGCGTAGCACAGGCCCATGAATCAGGACCCCTACGGTTTCTCCTTCGTCACCGTATGCCCGAAACATGGCCGCTACCGCGAAGGCTCCAAACACCTACCCCGCCAGCGATCGAGAGGCAGGATGACGTGCCAAGATGAAGAGAAGAAACGGTTCTCCACGTCGCCATTCGGCGATTGGGATGTACGCGTGAGCGAGTGGGTCATCAAATGAGGCTCGACTACTCCGCCCTCGAACGCGCAACAGCGCAACTTCAGAAGAGCTTTCGCTATCTGCATTCGGATCTAGCCCGGCAAGACTCGGACCTCCGCGAACAATTCCGCTCTGCCACGATCCAAGCACTTGAGTACACCTATGAATTAGCAGTGAAGATGATCCGGCGTCAGCTGTCGCAAATTGTTTCCGAACCCGCTGGATTGCGCAGGATCGACTTCGCGGACGTGATGCGAGTCGCGGCTGATGCGGGAATAATCAGCGATGCCAGAGCGTTCCTTCGATATCGTGAGATACGCAACAAGACCTCCCACACGTACAACTCCGACCATGCAGAAAGAACCGTGGATGTGGTTGACGACTTCCTTCGCGATGTGGATTTCCTGCTGAGGCAACTTGCGAGCAGAAACCGTGGCACCGATTGACATCAGGCCTCCCGATCTGCGAACGGTTCGGAGAATCCTGTGGGAGCACGTACCGGACTTGGACGTGCGGGCGTTCGGATCGCGAGTGTCTGGGGTCGCCCGGGAGACCTCGGATCTCGATCTTGTGCTGATGACCTCAGAGCCGCTCGACTTCCTGCGCATGGCAGAACTCCGAGAAGCCTTCACCCAGTCCAACCTGCCGTATCTCGTCGATCTTGTGGATTGGGCGTCAACATCGCCGAGATTCCGCGCACTGATCGATCGCCGATACTCAGTCATCCAAACCGGCAGGCGGTCGGAACGGTCACGGACCTCGGGCTGATTCGGTTCGGTGTCGAGTGATGTGAGTCTCAAGTAGGACCTGTTGGCCTGACGGCTCTGCGGTGCTGATCCTGCGATACAGAGAGTCCGCCACTTAGCACCGCCATCTCCCCATGTTCTCCAAAGTCCTCCACATAAGGTTCGCAGCGGGCCCCATAGTTAGTACATCCAACATAAGGATCCGCTAGCAGGAGCAACCGGAGGCTTCATCTTCGCCATCGCGGCGTCAACTCTTCCCCAGCCTCGCATCATGAACTCGAACATGTTCACCCTCACGAGAGCGCGCACGCAAAGGTCCCGAGTCGCCACCTACCGCTCTCTTGGGTTTCCCTCTTCATAGGACCAACACGTTCCTAGGCTCCAAACAAGAGCCCAGATCGTATTCCCGCAGACTGACTGTCGGACGCCGACCCGGCAGTGTGCTGACAGCCGCCTTCCTTGGCCGCTTTCGCAGCGCTCGCACCAGGGCTTGACGTCATCCGATCGTCTCGAATCAACCGCCGCCACCGATGGACTAGGGCCGACGATCAGCCAGCCCGAGTGCCATACTCAGGGTGCGTGCGGTACTTCAACACCGAAGGCCCAGTCGACCCTACCGACCACTACTGCATCCCTCCCCTAGAACGCGTGGACTATGACGAGATCCTGCAGCTGATCCACTGGAAGAAGTACTTCATCCTGCACGCTCCCCGCCAGACGGGCAAGACATCGACGCTGAAGGCCCTTGCCGACCGGCTAAACGCGGCGGGCGAATGCCGCTGCGTGTACGTGAACGTCGAGCCAGGTCAGTCTGCCCGCCAAGATGTCGCTGCTGGCATGCAAACAATCCTGGCCTCGCTGGCGGACGAAGCCGACTGGACGACTGGGGAGAATCTAGTTGAGCAGATCTGGCCGGTGGCGTTGTCCGAGGCCGGCCCGCACCTCGCGCTGAAACGTGTACTGACCCGGTGGTCAGCGGCCGATTCCAAGCCTCTGGTGCTCTTCATCGACGAGATCGACTCACTCATAGGCGACACCCTCCTGTCCGTGCTCCGCCAGCTGCGCAGCGGCTATCCGGACAGACCCCAGCGTTTCCCGCAGAGCATCATCCTCTGCGGCGTGCGTGACGTGCGCGACTACCGCATATTCTCCAGCTCGGAAGGGACCCACATCTCCGGCGGCAGCGCCTTCAACATCAAGGCCGAGTCATTGCGGTTGGGAGACTTCACCCGAGCCGAGGTATGGTCATTGCTCGGCCAGCACACCGCCGAGACCGGCCAACAGTTTGAGGCCGGGGTGCGGAAGAGAATATGGCACCTTACTCGGGGCCAGCCTTGGCTGGTCAACGCCCTAGCCCTGCAAGCCTGCTTCAAGGAGAAGACTGGCCGGGTCCGTAGCCAGCCCATATGCCTTGACGCAATCGACCGAGCCAAGGAGACCCTCATCCTCAATCGCGTCACGCACCTTGACCAGCTCGCCAACCAGCTCAGCGAGCAGCGCGTCCGGCGTGTGATCCTACCCATGATTGCGGGGTCGGTGGATGCCCGCTTTCTCCCCGCGCGATCTGGAGTACGTTCGCGATCTCGGACTGGTGGCCGCATCCGGTTCTGTCCGGATGGCCAATCCGATTTATGCCGAGGTAATCCCCCGCGAGCTTACACTCACGCAAGGGGCTGTACTCGAGAGCCTTGTCTTCCCGAGCTGGTACGTCAACAACGACGGCAGCCTCGATGTCCCGAAACTGATGGCGGCCTTCCAAGACCACTTTCGCCAGCATTCCGAGTTTTGGGTGCAGCGTTACGGACACCTCGAAGCGGGTCCCCATCTGGTGCTGCACGCTTACCTTCACCGCGTGGTCAATAGCGGCGGCCGCATCACTAGGGAATACGCCGTCGGACGCAGACGAACCGACCTGCTCATCGAGTGGCCGCAGCCCGGCGGCACGCTGCAGTCCAATCCGAGAAAGTACGTCATCGAGTGCAAGGTTCTTGGCGAGTCCTCTGGCCTCGAGAGCGTTATCCGCGAAGGCTCGCAGCAGACTGAGGAGTACATGGACCTCCGTGGTGCGGAGTCGGGGCACTTGGTGATCTTCGACATGCGCCCGGGAAAGACGTGGAAGGAACGGATCTTCAGAAGGAATCCGGAGCCGGACCAGCCTGCCATTACCGTTTGGGGGATGTGACGCCAAGAGTCATCACAACCGACGGCGGCGAACCCGCCGCACCGGAAGCAGACGGCTCTTGCTAGCTGAAGGTCGCCAACCGACTACAACATATGGACACTGGTTCGTCCCTGTCCCGCGGGCCTACTGTAGGTTTCCCAAGGAGTAATCGAAGGCTTGGCGGATCGGATGGCCAAGGCTGTCCTCCAGCCCGGGATCCCGCTCCCCGAAGGTGCCCGTCACGTAGCCAGCCCGCCTAGCGACTTCCGCTTGCATTACGTCCACATCGGCGACGTGGGCGTCGCCCGGATTGCCCGGGACGGAAGCGTAGCCAAGATTCAGCCCGGTGATCAAGACGCTGCGGGAATGTGCGCAGACAGTCGACGCAGCATGTTCTTGCGTGAAGCGCATGCCCTTCCCTGCCATCGTGGCGATGTCTGGCGTGCGGCTCTTTGTCTGGCCGTACGATCCGAGATGCACGTAGCCCAAATCGTCGGCCACGATCGGCACAATGTTCGGCTGGGAGACACAGAGCGCTGGCTCATAATGGGCAGGCCCGAGAGAGCTATCAGCGTTCTCAGACTCTGCGGCGTATCACGGGGGTAGCGTCTCGCCTCACCGGATCAAGGCAGCGGCGCAACTCGCGGCCCACTTGGGAACACGGACGGAATCGGCGAGTCACCGCCCCGCGAACCGGTACGAGTAAAGATCGCAGTCCTGAAGCACGAAGTGGAGCCTAATCCGACGGCCAGCCAACTTTGAAGTGTCGGCACCCTTCTTCCATGTGTAGGCCTCAGCCATGGCATCCCCGTAAAGCGAGGGCGCTTCCGCCAGTGAGAAGCCCGGCGCAGCGCGGCCATTGGCATCCTGCAGTTCGACCCGGAGTGAGCCCGCGGCTGAGGTCGCGTAGTTCAGCACAAGCCGACTACCCCGGTAGCGCAACGGAGTGGTTGTCAGGCTGCCGCCGGCTGCCCCGGCACTCGCCGACGCGAACCCGTCCAAGCGCATCGTCACGCGCCGAAGGCGCGCGGTGGGCAATCGGTAGTGCTCCCCGACGTAGGCCGACAACTCACCGTCGCCGGTACGCAGGAGGCCCCACGCCGGCATTGTGCTCCGGTCGCCCCAGTTGCGCGAATCCGGGCCTGGCTTGAGCCAAGCATCCATGAACGTCCGGTCAAAGTGCAATCCGTCGCGGCTGCTGAGCAGGACGGCGTCTGAGATTCCTCCGGTGGCCCGCTGCGGCAGCTTCTGTCTAGCCGGAAGAAAGCGCTTCGGGAATCCCAATCGGTATTCCGGGTTCCGGAAGTACGGGATCGTCGCGTTGGTGTAGAGGTGCTCCGCATCGGGCGGGTAGAGAGAGATCAGCCGCGGCTCTCCCCAGCTCAGGAAGTCGGCGGACTCGACCACCCCGATTCCCCGCACGCCTCGGTACGGAGTCCGGAAGTAGCAGCGGTACTTACCCCTTACGGAGTCCCAAAAGGCGACGTTCTGCGAATCGAACCTTCCCTTGGTGAACACCGGATCGGGTGATGCAGGCCGCCAGCGGATTCCGTCCTCGGAGACGAACGCATGCAGGACGTCTTTCGGATCTGTCCCGCGGCCCAACGCCTTGTAGCGCTCGGAGTTGGGCACTCCCGGTCGGGAGTCCTTGAACGGCGCGAAGTTGTGCGCGCCAACGCCGCGAAGCACGATGTTGTTTCTGCGGGAGCCCTGCCAATCGAAATTGCCCAGTTCGGGGCGGACCCAGTTGATGCCGTCCCGGCTCTCGGCGTAACATGTCTGCTCGGTTTGGCCACCACCAAGAGATCCCCGGTAGTACATGCGGTAGCGCCCTTCGTCCTCGAAGACCGTGACGTACGCGGATGTGGGACCTTCCCAAGGGCGGTTGAACGCTACCGCGACTTGCGCACGTCGTGGGTGGTGCAAGCGCAGGACCACGCCATCGGCGCTCGCGATCCTATGGCGGTCGACGAAAAGCTCAACGCCCGACCCGACGAGCTCCGGCAAACGGGAGCCGGGGCCCTCGCCCCGGCTCATCCGCGTTTTCCGCCCGGCCTCGTCCGCCGATGCCTGGCCGGAGGCAGTGGCAGGGGACCAGCCAGCCATGCCGGCAAGCAGCGCTCGTCGGTCGAGTCGTGGCGGCGTCGCCAGCATATCGCCTTGCACGGTACCTTGGTTCGAACTCCAATGAGGAGGCCTCCAGAGCATATCGCAGCGGACGGGGGCCGCACCCCTCGCGGATTACGCCTAGCTGGACGCCAACACCCTGTCCGGACGGGCGAATTGCGTCCAGACGCTCCACTGGGTCCGGCACGTCAACCGGCTGCCACCACTCCTTCGAGACGGTCCTCGGGCGGGTGACCCTCGAGCGCGCCTACTACCGCTGCCAACAGTGCGGCGAGGGCTTCTGCCCGCGGGATCCGGCCTTGGGCCTGCAAGATAACGGCCTGTCCCCGGCCGTGACGCGCACGAGAGGCTCGGTAGCGGACCTGGCCAGCTTCCGAAGGGCCGCCGAGCTGCTGGCCGAGCTGGCCACCGGGACGGTCCGTGCCAAGCAGGCGGAGCGGGCCGCCGAGATCGCGGTCGTGTCGCCTACGAGTCCCCTGCCACACCCACCATGTACCTCCACATCGACGGAAAGGACGTGACGATGCACCCCAACGAGGTGGCCGGCAAGGTCGGCATGCAGGGCGACGGCTCCGCCGGCACGCGCGAGGCCAAGCTGATCGTGATCTGGTCGGCCGAACAGATCGACGACGATGGCGATGCTGTCTGCGACCCCGCTTGGATGCCTACTCCGCCGTGACCGACAGGTACGACTTGCAGTTTCTGCAGCACGTCCTAGAGTGGTACGTGGAGGAGATGACCTTCGCCGCTCGCCCTGAGCGGCGGCGTCAAGCAGTACCTGATCGGTGTGTCGCGGGAGGACCTGTTCAACATCGATCCGAACCTGGAGGTCGATTCGGATTCCGACGTGCTCCTGTCCGGCGGCGTGACGTACGAGACGGCGGTCGAGGGTCTGGACCAGTTTCCTGGCCATCCCTAGAACTCCAAGGCGATCAGCAGCTCGCTGCTCAAGGTGTCGGGCCACAGCGGCGACCTGCTCGAGCCCGAGACTGCCTCGAGCATCGATGTCGAACTGCAGTACGCGGGGGGCCGACTGGCGTTGAGCGCCACCTGGTACAACAGCGACTTCCAGAATCGCATCTTATGACGCGAGCTTGGCGCGGCGACCGGTCCCAACCACCTCAACCCGGGCGTCGGCGCCTAGTTCAAAGCGGGCGGCATCGACACGAGCGGGGTCGAGTTCTCGGCGACGGTGCAGTTTCCGCGCCGGACATCGGTCCATTCCGCCTTCACGTGCACCGACTCGCAGTACATCTGGACGGGCGACCCGCTGGTCGACGCGAATACGGGTATCGTGACCGGGACCGACGGCTCCGGCGTGCCGGACCGGTGGTGGGTCGTCTCGCTCGATCAGAGCGGTCCGCTTGGCATGGGGCTGAGTGCCAAGGACACCTCGTCGCGGCGCGTCACCCTGCTGTTGGACTGGTACGCGGACGACCACTGGCTCGTGCACGCCTACGTCAGCCTCTCGGGCGAGATGTTGAGCGACCTGATCCGGTCGACGGGGTTCGCGAGAGGCGCGAACAAGCTGCTCGACAAGGCGTATCTGTCGACGATCACCGAGAACGCAGCGTGGCGTGGAGTGCCACGGGCGATCTCCGCGAGCGCGACAGGCTCTTTCTGACGGTGTCGTCGCCGGCGAACCACCGTCCAAGAGCGCGGCCGTTATTGGACGAAGTGGTACCTGATCTGGTCGAAGCGATCCCGTGCGAAGGCGAACACGAACACCAGCGGCTCCGAGCCGGTGCATCGCAGCGCGTGCCGAGCATTGGCAGGGATGTAGATGGCGCAGCCGGGGCCTACCGCCGGCGCTTCATCTTCGATCTCCATCTCCCCTTGACCGCTGACGATGTAGTAGGTCTCCTCGGGCTCGTGGTGATGAGGCAAGAGTTGCGCGCCGGGCGCCACTTGCCCGATGCCCGTGACGGGGCCGCGGCTCGCTGTGCGTTCGCCGGCGATCAGGATCTTCCACCGTACCGCGCTCTTGGCGGCGAGCGTGGGGTCGTTCCATCGTTCCCAGTCGAGGGTTGCCCCATCGACAACAGCAGGTTTGGGCGCACACATGGATCATCCTCTTGCCGGTCGTCCCGGCGTGAACCTAGCGCACTCATGATCGGCGCGTCCGTCACCAGACGTAGGGACAAAGCCGCGGTCGATGCTGGTGGACGCGTCCTTCCACGCGAAGGATAGCGCGAATGGCAGCGGCTCGGCGACGGTGCGTCGGAGGGCACCAAGCGACGCCATGAAGGCCGGCCACGAACTCGGTCAGGACAACATCCGGACCTTCGGCCTCGACATCCACAATCCGGTATTCGTGGTGTCCAGCCTGACAGTCATCGGGTTCGTTGCCGGTGTGCTGGTGTTCCAGGAAGATGCGGCGGCGACCTTCGGGATGCTGCGCACCTGGCTCACCTTGACGTTCGACTGGGTGCTCATGGCGACAGCCAATCTGTTCCTGCTCTTCTGTCTGGTGCTGGTCATGACGCCGCTCGGGCGCGTTCGGTTGGGTGGCCTTCACGCACGGCCGGACTATTCTGCCGCCGCCTGGTTCGCCATGCTGTTCGCCGCCGGGATCGGCATCGGCTTGATGTTCTTCGGGGTGGCCGAGCCGGTCACGCACTTCCTGCAACCCCCGCTCGGCAGCGACGGTACGGACCTGGTGTCGGCTCGACGCATCGGAATCGCCGCCACCATCTTCCACTGGGGTATCCATGGCTGGGCAATCTACGCGGTCGTCGCCGTCGGGCTCGGCGTCGCCTCGTACAACCTCGGATTGCCGCTGACACTCCGGTCGGCGTTCTATCCGCTCCTAGGAGAAGCGATCTGGGGGCGCTGGGGTCACCTAATCGACATCCTCGCCGTCTTCGCCACGCTCTTCGGGTTGGCCACCTCGCTCGGATTGGGCGCCGAGCAGACGGCGGCCGGACTGGCCCATCTGTTCGGCGCGCCGGCCTCCTCCACCACCAAGGTGCTGCTGATTGTCGGCATCACCGGCATGGCGCTGGTGTCGGTGCTCATGGGCATCGAGAAGGGCGTCAAGCGGCTCAGTCAAGCCAACCTCTTGCTGGCCCTAGTCCTGCTGGGATTCGTGCTGACGGTCGGGCCGACGCGGGACATCGTGGCAGGCGTCAGCGCGAGCGTGGGCCAGTACGCCGCATCGATCGGCCCACTCAGCAACTGGGTCGGCCGTGAGGACCTCGATTTCATGCGCGACTGGACCCTTTTCTACTGGGCCTGGTGGTTCTCGTGGTCCCCCTTCGTCGGGATGTTCATCGCCCGTGTCTCGCGTGGCCGCACCGTGCGCGAGCTGATCGGCTGCATGCTGGTCGCCCCGCTGCTGTGCTGCGTGCTTTGGATGAACGCCTTCGGCGGGACGGCAGTGTCTCAGTACGTCGACCACGGCTATCGAGACGTGTTCTCCGCAGTTCAGGCGCAGCAGCCGGAGATCGCCCTATTCGCCATGCTTGACGCGCTGCCTATGGCCAATGTGACCTCGTCCATGGCCATCGTGTTGGTCGTGATCTTCTTCGTCACCTCCTCCGACTCCGGGTCACTAGTCATCGATGCGATTACAGCAGGCGGCAAGCTGGACGCGCCGGTCGTTCAGCGGGCGTTCTGGTGCACGCTGGAGGGCGTTGTTGCCATTGCACTGCTGCTCGGTGGCGGCCTTATAGCGTTGCAGGCCGCGGTCATCACGACCGGTTTCCCAATCGCGCTGGCCCTTGTTGCGATGTGCTACAGCACGTGGCGCGGCCTGCGGACGTTCGTAGCCTGAGCGTCATCAAACACCGACACGGAGCCGGCCTCTGGGATCGACACTGCCCGTCCACTGACGGCTGGGATGGTCCAAGACTGTCACAGCAGAAACCAAGAATTGCGCGTGGATGGGGCTGCTGCAAGTGGGCAGGCGGTTGAAGAACTCCTGGCGGCTGGCCGCGGGGGGGGCTGATGGGTGCTGACCTCAAGCAGCTGGACCACCAGAAGGGCGCGCCGAGCGGCGGGCGGACCAGCTGTGGCGATTGCTGTTGGAGGGCGAGAAGATCTCGGACGAAGGGAAGGCGTTCTCGATCCACGAGGAACACACGCTCCGGGCGTCAAAGGGCACGGCGGGCCGACCATTGGAACGATGAGTGGCGGCGGAGATCGAGGAGAGCGCGCAGCAATTCTGGCCCGACTGGCGGTGCCTCTGGAGCGAGCAGGACGTGGAAGTGACCACGAAGCTGGCGGAAGCGCTGAAGGCGGACTGGCCGAAGGTTGGCACGCTCTATTTCGACGCGGGCTTTGGGCCGACAAGCTTGCCAGCGAAGACTCGACGTCCGGGTAGATCTGTCTGAGGACGGAGCCGGCGGAATCCGTGCTCGGAGCAAGACGCATGCAGCACTGCTCTCGGAACGGCGCCACCGCCTATTATCTTGTAGCGCTCGAAGTCAGGCACTCCGAGCCGCGAGTCATTGAACGGCCATTGCGTTCGGCCGCGCAGCGGCGTTCGGGTCTCGACCGGCCGCCGCTACTCCCTTGTGATGAACTCGTCCGTGTTCATCAGAATCCTCCCAACGCCCATCCACGCCGCAATCTCGGCCTGATCGATGCCCGGCAGAGGAATCCCGGCCAGCCGCTCGGCATCGGTCGGGGATTGTTCGAGGAGGTGGCGCTGTCGCCGATAGGTATCCAACAGCTGGGCAGTTTCCCGAAGCACCGGAGGCCGACTGAGCGTCAACTGGAAGGCGTGCTCCAGCCGTTCGTCCCACTCACCCGGCTCCTCCGTCAGTATCCTCACCGCCAACGCCCGGGCAGCCTCAAGGAAGATTTCGTCATTGAGAAGATTCAGTGCCTGAAGGGGGGTGTTTGACCGGCGCCGGCGACTGGCGGTCCGGTTGGAGTCCGGAGCGTCGAAGATCATCATCTGCGGGAAGGGTGAGGTTCGGCGGAAGAAGGTGTACAAGCCTCGGCGGTAGCGATCCGGACCCTCACTCTCGGGCCACCGCTCCGTGTCCCACTGGTACGTGAGATCCGTCACACCCTCGGGCAGCGGTGGAAATACGCTGGGCCCGCCGATCTGCGGCGCCAGGAGGCCACTCGCCGCTAGGGCGGAATCGCGGACAGCTTCTGATGTGAGGCGGAGCCGATTCTGGCGCGAGAGCAGAAGGTTGTCGGGATCCTGATCCGAGAAGTCCTCTCGGGTCCGGGACGATTGTCGATAGGTGGCGGACATCACGATCAGCTTGTGCATGCGCTTGACGCTCCATCCCCCATCCCGGAACTCCGAGGCTAGCCAGTCGAGCAGCTGGGGGTGGGATGGTTCGGCGCCGCGAGTTCCGAAGTCCTCGGATGTGATCGTGAGACCGCGGCCGAAGAATGCCTGCCACATTCGATTGGCGGCAACCCGTGCCGTCAGTGGGTTGTCCCGCGACAGAATCCACTTCGCGAGGTCCAAACGGGTCTGGCGTGCTTCACCCTGTGACTCCTCCAGGAGTGTCGGTGGCCTAGGTCTGACCTCGGCTCCCTTGCGGTTCCACTGGCCGCGGAAGCGAAGGAATGTCGTGCCCGGGTCGCGCCGCTCACGGATGATGCGGGCCCTGCTGAGTTGGGGGTGCACAGCCTTAAGCTGCTCGAGTTCCTTCCGCAGCTTCTTGAACTGCAGCTCGTCCGTTCGTTCCTTCGAGACGACGGTGTGGTACCAGTCGATGAAGTAGCCGGTCAGCACCTCCTGCTCGTGGTAGGTGCGAGTGCTTGGCTCCTTGTACAGGGTTTCCCACCCGCCGTCGGTCATTTGATAGATGACGTCGTAGCAGAGATCCCAGTCCGTTCTCTCTCCGGGGCGAGCGGCAGCGATCTTCATCTGGCGTTCCCACTCGGGCTGGAGTTCCGGGACTCTGTATTCGTCGAGCAGTTGTTGCCGCTTTCGCCTGTACTCGGCACGGGACCGGAGGTAGGGCCCGAATTCACCCGGCATCGGCGCATCGATGTGCTCGTCGGTCACGTTGTCGAAGAATGCGAAGAATGCGTAGTAGTCGCGCTGCGAAATCGGGTCGTACTTGTGGTCATGGCACTGCGCACACTCGAGCGTCAGCCCGAGCCAAGTGGAGGCTACAGTGTTGGCCCGGTCTAAGGTCTCTTCGAACCGGGACTGCTCGTAGATCGTGCCGCCCTCCCGGTTTCTGAGGGTGTTGCGGTGGAACCCCAGCGCGGCCATCTGGCCGGGAGTCGGCCTAGGAAGCAGGTCAGCGGCCAACTGCAGGGTAGTGAACTCGTCGAAGGGCAGGTCGCTGTTCAGGGCGTCGATCACCCAGTTGCGCCAGCGCCATGCGTATGGCCGATCCAGATCCTGGGTGTAGCCGTCCGAGTCGGCGTAGCGTGCAAGATCCAGCCAGTCGCGGGCCCACTTCTCGCCGTAGTGCTTGGACTCCAACAGACGGTCCACGGCGCGCCCATACGCCCCGGGGCGTGTGTCCTCGAGAAAGTCTCGAGCCTCCGATGTGGTCGGCGGCAACCCGATCAGGTCCAGGGTCACCCTCCGCAGCAGGGTCAACCTGACCGCTTCTGGTGACGGCTGCAGGCCCTCAGCCTCAAGCCTGGCGAGAACGAACCGGTCGATCGGATTGCGTGCCCAGCCATCTCGAGCGACGTCGGGGACAGCCGGACGCCGGATTGGCTGAAAGGCCCAGTGATCCACCCAGTCAGGCTCTCTCCCGGGCCGCTCCTTCTGCTCCCACGCTGCTCCTTGGTCGATCCAAGCACGCAGGATGCCGATCTCCTCCCGGCTCAGGCCCGGTCCGTCGGGCGGCATCCGGAATCCGTTCCGCAGGCTTGCCACGCGTTGGATCAGCAGGCTCTCCGAACTGCGGTGAGGCACGATTGCCCTGCCGCTGTTTCCCCCTCGAAGCGCGGCGCGCGGCTCGTCCAGTCGCAGCCCATTCGACGGAAGCGAGGCACCGTGGCAGCCGACGCAGCGGTTCAGGAGAATCGGTTCAACGTCGCCTGCGAAGTCGACCTCCTGAATTGCAGGGGCTGGCACGGTCGACTCTTCTGCGCCGCTCGCGAGTGGTTCCGGGCCAAGGATCGCCAGCGACAACCACGCGGGCAGCCACAAGGCGCTGCGCCAACCGCGCTTGGCGCTGGCACTAAAGCTCGTCATCGCTCCGGCCGTGCGCTCGCGGGTCAACTTGAGGCTCCTGCACAGCACTCGGGGCCGACCTTGACCAGCCCGAGAGAACCGGCGTCAGAGGAGCGCCACGTCCTTGTATCCGGACTACGCCACAGATTCCTCAAGGGACGCATGAATTGACTACCCACAGCACTTCCGCCTCCGAACGGCCCTAGAAGATCAGCTTAAGCCCCATTTGCGCAATTCGTGCGTCTTGCTGAACGCTGCGATAGATGCCGAACCGCGATCCCGGGTCGAGGCTGAACTGGTCCCCGGGGAACGGGCCGAACTGCGTGTGGTTCAGCAAATTGAAGAATTCCCCACGAATCTGCGCAGTCACCCTCTCGTGGATTCGGAGGTTCTTGAACAGGGAGAAGTCCACATTGTTGAGTCCCGCACCGCGCAGGATGTTGCGCCCGCTGTTGCCGAACGTCCCCTCGGTCGGTTGGGCGAACGCGAACCGGTTGAAGACGCGGTTCGGATCCTCGGCATCCCGAGTGTGGGGATCGCCGACGAGGTTTGCCCGCGGGAAGAAGCTGCTCCTTGTCCCGGAGACGTCCCTGGCCTTGATGCTGTATGGGAACCCGGACTGCACCTGGTAGATCGTGTTGATCTGCCAGCCACCCAAGATTCCGTCGGCGATGGCACTCAGGGAGGATCCGAAGCGCTTCCCGTGCCCGAACGGGATCTCCCAGATTCCGCTGAGCACGAAGCGATGCGTAACGTCGTACGAGTTGGGACCGTAGTCGGCGCGCAGATTGTAGACGTCCTGACGCCCCAGACAGGCGTCGTTGCCGACCGAGCACGCGCTCGATGCCAGGCTAAGGCCCTTGCTCCAAGTGTGATGGGCATTAAGGTAGAACCCGTCGCTGAACCGCTTCTCGAGCCGCACGAAACCGGCGTGATAGTTCGAGATCCCTTCCGTCCTGTCGATGAGGATGAAGGCGAAGTTGTGGTAGGGGAAGAAGACTTCCGGGTCGGGGCCGCCGCGGACGAGCTTGCCCTGCGAAATAACGCTGCGTGTCGCGAGCTTGGTCGACTTGGATCCGAGATAGCCCAGCTCCAGAGCCCAGTTCCGGCCAAGCTCCCGCTGGAGGTTGAGATTCCACTGCTGAACGTAGGGAGTCCGGTTGCCTCGATCCAGGGTGAGTGAGGACATTGAGCCGGCGATTGGAATGGGCGTGTCGGCCGTGGGGAACAGGTTCTCGAAGTCGATGGGCTGCTCCAGCGAAGCGTTGACCGCCGAGGTCTTCTGCCAAGGGGCGTTCAACACCGAGAATATGTACTCGTTGAACTCGAACGTCGAATAGAAGACGCCGTACCCGGCGCGCAGGACCGTCCGGTTGTCTTCGAACGGCCGGTAGGCGATCCCCACTCTCGGGGCGAAGTTGTTCATGTCGGGGTCAATGAGCCCCCGCGATGCCCCGCCCCCGATCAGGGGTGTATTGAGCTCGTCAACAATTGCCTGGTTCGGGGTCAGCATCCGTCCGCCCGGATACTCCGGATCGAAGATGGATACACGGTCGAGCTCTTCCTCAAGGGGTGTGCGGTACTCGTACCGGAGCCCCCAGTTGATGGTGAGGTTGGGAGTGACGGTCCAGTCCTCCTGCAGATAGAGGTTGTAGACCTGGGCGTGGAACCAGCTTGTGAACTCGCCCTGGTTGACAGCTGCGGCGAACGGGAGTCCCAGAACGAAGTCCGCAACCGCATTGCCGGTGGCGTTCTCGGGGTTCTGCGTGAAGAGGCCGGTGAAGCTGACAGTCCCGCGCGGCCGAAACGAATTGACCTCCTTGAACAGGAAGTCGCGGAAATCGATACCCGCCTTGATCTTGTGCTTTCCGGTCGTGTAGCTGACGGCGTCGACGATGCTCCACGAATTCGTGAGGTAGTTCAGCGGACCGTTGCCCGTGCTCCCCACGCCCGCATAATCGGCCAGCCCGATGTAGGGGGCGCCGAACGTGACTGGGGCGGCGTCCGTTCCCCGGAACAGGGCCCCGGCCACATCCTCCTCGAATGCACCCTCCTGCGCGCGCAGGCTGATGGGACGGCTGAAGCCGATGCGGATCTCGTTCAGCCACTCCGGCGAGAAGACTCGTGTCCAGGCCAAGGCGATGTTGCGCCCCTTCTGCTGGTCCAATGTTCCCCCTAGGGGACGCAGGGCCCTGCGTATGATGTCCTGGTCGCTGATGGACACGCGGACAAAGAGGTTGTCCTTCTGCGTGGCGAGCCAGTCAGTGCGGCCGTGGAACTGGTCGATGTTCTCAGGGATGCTCAGGGTCTTGACCGTGTTGAAGCCGACCCGAGCCTGCACGTTCGGCTCGGGGAAGAGGAACAGCAGCTCGCGGCTCTTGGCGCTGATTCGATCGTCGGGAATCCGATTATTCGGGAACTGCCGCCCGGTAAGGTAGTCCGTGACAGGAAGCTCCCCCGAGAAGTCGCCGTTCAGCTGTGCCTTTGTGGGGTAGCGGCTGGACTGCGGGGCGAACGTGCGGACTCTTGTGCCTTCGTAGTTGAAGAAGTAGAACAGCCGGTTCCTGGCGATCGGTCCTCCCACGCTGGTGCCGAACTGGTTGTACCGCAGCTGCGGCTTCGACCGGCCGGTGATCGGATCCTCTTCCGCGAAGAAGTTGCGCGCGTTCAGGACGTCGTTGCGCAGGAAGTTGTAGGCTGTGCCGTGGATCTCGTTCGTACCGGACTTGATGACGATGTTGATCTGGGCGGCACCGCCTCCGAACTCAGCGGTGTAGTTCTTGTTCATTAGCCGGAACTCTTGAATTGCGTCGATCGGGGGTGTGATCGAGGGAGTCTGAAAGCCCGGATCGTTGTTCTCGACACCGTCGATCATGTAGGCGTTGTCACCGGCCCGGCCGCCGCCGATAAACGAGCCTCCGCCCGAGAGGCGCGTCCGGAAGGAGTTCTGCTCATTTCCCAAGGAGCCCTGGTTGTCGGTGACCGTGGCGGGACTGAGGACAATCAGGTCCGTGAAGTTGCGGCTCACCATCGGAAGGTCCACGATCTGCTTGTTCTCGACCACCTTTCCGATGCTGCTGCTGTCGGTCTCGATCAGTGTTCCGGTGGCCGTCACCTCCACGACTGTTTCAACCGTGCCTGGCTCAAGAACCGCATCGAATCGCAGGTTCTGGTTCACAAGCAGGGTCAGGGTGGGTGAGACTGACGTCTTGAAGCCTTCATATGAGACCTCGATCCGGTACTGGCCGGGGATGAGGCGGGCAACGCCATAACCCCCGTCGGCGCCGGTCGTGGTCTCGTTTTCGATGTTCGTTCCGACGTTGGTGACCCGTACCGCGGCGCCGGGAATTGCAGCCGCAGTGGGGTCGGTGATGGTTCCGAGTACAGTCCCATACGCCGTCTGGGCGTAGGCGGGCGCCACAATCACGAATGCGCACAGGAGCGCGACGGCGGCAATACGGAGGGGAAAATGGGTCATTCTTGAGGCACCTTTCCGTTCTCGGCTCCCCGTGCCACGCACTGAAGAACCAGATGAGCCCCGACCGTAGCAGCCCGCCTAGCAGACGGCAACATGGATCGCCCTCCCAACCCGTCCCGGTGGTGCTATTCGGAGGTCTGAAGGCGATGCCAGCGGGTCCAGTACTCTGGGACCAGCATGCAACTGGGCTTCGTGAGTGCCATCCTCCCTGACCTGACCCTTGACGAGGTTTGCCGAATCGCGGCCGGCGAGGGCTATGACTGCGTCGAAGTGATGTGCTGGCCTCCCGGCAAGGCCGACCGGCGCTACGCGGGCGTCACGCACATTGACGCATCGCGCCTTGACGAGCGTGCGACAGATGACGTTCGCGGCTGCCTAGAGCGCCACGGTGTGGCGATCAGCGGCCTCGGCTACTATCCGAACCCCCTGTCGCCGGACGCGGAAGAGGCGCAAGTGGCCCAAGCTCACATCCGGCGGGTGATGGAAGCCGCGCGGACGCTCGGGCTAGAGAACGTCAACACGTTCGTCGGTCGCGACTGGTCTCTGTCCGTCGAGGAGAACTGGCCTCGATTCCTTGAGGTCTGGCAGCCCTTGGTGCGCCATGCCGAGGAACTGGGTGTGCGGATCGGAATCGAGAACTGCCCGATGATCTTCACCCGCGACGAGTGGCCTGGGGGGAAGAACCTGGCATGCTCGCCCGCGATTTGGCGAAGGATGTTTGAGGACATTCCGAGCTCCTTCTTTGGACTGAACTACGATCCGTCTCACCCAACTTGGATGCATATGGACGCGATCGCGCCGCTGAGGGACTTCAAGGACCGAATCCATCACGTCCACGCGAAGGACGTCCGCGTCGACCGCCACTTGCTGAACGACGTCGGCATCCTTGCGTACCCCCTGCAGTTCCACACGCCCAAGCTGCCGGGCCTCGGCGACGTGGACTGGGGAGCCTTCTTCTCGACGCTAACGTCCATCGGCTACCGCGGGCCCGTGTGCGTGGAAGTTGAGGACCGGGCCTATGAGGGGTCGTTGGCCGACCGCGTACGGTCGTTGCGCCAGAGCTGCAGATTCTTGCGCCAGTATGTTCCAGAGGGCGACAGAATCGACTGACCGTCCGGCTGGCCAAGGATCAGCGCCGCGGGTCGGGCACCAATCTCGCGAAGTCAGCGATCGTTGAGAGGGCCTGCAGCATCCCGGCCAAGAAGGCTAGGCGGTTGTTCCTGACGGCCTCGTCGTCCACCATCACCAGCACTTGGTCGAAGTAGCGGTCCAAGGATGGGCGCAGAGACGCGATCGCGGGCAAGGACTTTCCGTACTCGCGTCGGGAGTTGAGCTCGCCAACCGCAGCGGCAACCGGCTGCAATGCGCCATGCAGCTCGGTCTCAGCTCCAGACTCCAGCAAGTCCGGATGCACGGAAGGTGGCTCTGCGGTCGTGCTGAAGCGCGCGTGCTCGAGGATGTTGCGGATGCGCTTGAAGCTTACCGCCAGCGCTTCGAAGTCGTCGGTGTGGCGGACCGAGGCCAGCGCCTTAGCGCGCGCGGAAATATCAACCGGCACTTGGTCGGGTGCCGCGAGAACGGCCTCTACGACATCCGCCGCGAAACCGCGCGAATCCCGCAACCAGTGGCGGAACCGATCCAGCAGGAAGCCGCGCAGCCGACTGCTGTTATCCCCTGCGGCGGCGAGGTCTACCAACCGATCCAGCGACACCTCAGCCCCGGTCTCCATCACGATCCGGGCCACACCATACGCCGCTCGCCGCAGCGCCAAGGGATCCTTCGAACCCGTCGGCATCAGCCCCGCCCGGAACATGCCCCCGACGGTCGCCAGCTTGTCGGCGAGCGATACGATGCGGCCGGCCTGGGACCGGGGGACCGGCCCAGAGGCGCCCAGCGGCAAGTAGTGGTCGTAGATGGCGTCGGCTACCTCGCGTGACTCTCCCTGGACGGCCGCGTATAGCCCGCCCACCCTGCCCTGCAGCTCGGGGAACTCGCCGACCATCTCCGTGGTCAGATCCGTCTTCGCGAGCAGCGTCGCTCGCCGCGCCGCGGCGGCTGTGGCATCGTCAACGCGCAAGCTCTCGACAAGGCCCTCGACAACCTCCAAGTTCCTGTCCGTCTTCTCGCGGTAGCTTCCGAGAGTCGCTTGGAAGGTGACGTCCTCCAGATCGTCGACCCTCTCGGCCAGAGAGCTCCGCTGGTCGAATTCCCAGAAGAACTGCGCGTCGTTAAAGCGCGCCCGCAGCACGCGCTCGTGCCCACGGCGGATCACGCCACCGTTGTCGGAGGCTGCGTTCGCGACCGCGACGAAACAGTTCGCCATGGCGCCTTCGCCGTCCTGCACCGCGAAGTACTTCTGATGGACGAGCATGACGGTTTCCAAGACCTCTTCGGGAAGGTCCAGATAGCGCTCGTCGAAATTGCCTAGCACGGCTGTCGGACACTCGGTCTCGTTCACCAATGTCCGCAGCAGCCGAGGGTTGTCCCTGAGGAGCATGCCCGGAGGCAGCAGCGCACGCGCCCCGGAGAGAATCCTCTCGGACCTGTCCTCGCCTGAGAGGAGCACACCGTTGTCTCGCAAGGCCCTGCGGTAGTCGCCCTCTCCGCTAACGGCCAGGTGTCCGGAACCCAACCTCCGGTGGCCCCAGGTGGTGTTGCCCGACCGCACGCCGGCGATCTCGAACGGCACAACCTCGCCGTCGAGCAAGGCCACGAGCCACCGGATCGGGCGGATGAAGCGCGGCCCCCCTTTTCCGGTCCAGTACATGCTCCTCGGAAATCGGACGCCCAGCACGACCCCGGGCAGCGACTCCGCCAGCAGGTCGCGGACGCTCCGGCCGACAATCGTGCGTGTGACGCACAGCCTGCCGTCCTCCCCTACCTCTAGGTCGGGCACGGTCACCCCGGCCTTGCGCGCGAAGCCCAAGGCGGCTCGGGTCGGATTCCCCTCCCCATCGAATGCGATGCGGCGAGCAGGCCCCCTCAAGGTCTGGCACCGGTCCTGCTGCCTCGCGGGCAGGCCGCGGGCCACAAGGGTCAGGCGGCGGGGAGTGGACTCCACGGTCACGTCGCCTATGTCGGTGAGTCCCATCCCATCCACGGCCTTGCCGAACAGCCTGCCGAGATCGGCCGCCGCGCCGTCGAGGAGCCGTGCCGGGACCTCTTCCGTGCCGACTTCGAGCAGGAATTCGCTCACGAGGCGCTCCTGTCGGCGGTCCGCTGGGCGACCCAAGCATTCGCCACGGCCACGGCCAGATTCCTGACCCGCTGGATGACCTGAGCCCGCTCAGTCACGCTGATCGCGCCACGCGCTTGCAGGGTGTTGAAGAGGTGGGAGCACTTCAGTGTCTGGTCGAACGCAGCCAAGATCGGGTACCGCCGGCGCTCGACAGGATCGCGGACTTCCCGGAACCTCTTCAGGAGGCGCTTGCACTCGGCTTCGTGCAGCCGAAACTCGCTCCAGATGAACTCAACGTCGGCCTCTTCGAAGTTGTAGGTCGAGTACTGCTCCTCGTCCGCCAGACGCACATCGCCATAGGTCCATCGGTCGTTCCAGCGAATCTCGTAGATGCTCTCCACATCCTGGATGAAGGCTGCTAGGCGTTCGAGGCCGTAAGTCAGCTCTGCCGGCACAACCTCGAGGTCGAGGCCGCCGCACTGCTGGAAGTAGGTGAACTGCGTCACCTCCAGGCCGTCCAGCATGACCTGCCATCCCACTCCCCACGCGCCGAGGGTCGGGGACTCCCAGTTGTCCTCTTCCAGCTTGCAGTCGTGCTTTGACAGGTCGATCCCGATCTCCTCGAGGCTCCTCAGGTACAGCTCCACCACGTCGGCGGGCGCAGGCTTGAGAATGACCTGAAGCTGCATATGCTTATAGAGACGGTTGGGGTTCTCGCCGTAGCGGCCGTCCGTCGGGCGCCGGCTGGGCTGGACGTAGGCAACGTTGTAGGGCTCCGGACCAAGCACTCGAAGGAACGTCTCGGGGCACATCGTCCCCGCGCCGACCTCGCAATCGAAGGGCTCCTGGACGATGCAGCCCTGGTTCGCCCAGTACGCCTTCAGGCGCATGACGATCTCCTGAAAGGTCAACATGGACGGGTCACCAGTCCGGGGAATCGGGGCTGCGCGCGGGCGCTGCGGAGGCCTTGCGGGGCCGAAACCTGAGGATAGCACCGGGCCGGGAGAATCCGGCCGCGCCGTGCGGGCTCTTACCCAATGCGCAAGGAATACCCGAGGCGCCCGACGGGGTCTGAATGCCGCCGGAGCGTCGCCGGATCAACTCCCAGCGCAGCCGCCAGCTCCGGTCGCACGACGCTGTCCATCTCGTTGGTGTTGGGACACAGGAGGCGATCGTTGGCGAAGATCTCCCAAGCGCCGTCGATCGGCGCCATCTCCTTGGGGAACTCTGGCTCGGCCAGCACTGCCGCATTGAGGTCCGAAGCCCGCCGGAACGCCTCGCGGAAGCGCTCCGAGAGCGATCCCGACAGCCCGCGCCGGACACTGGTGAGCAGCCCGGGCCCGGGCGGGTTTAGATTGACCGAATAAGTGTCCCGCTTGCCGGCTATCAGGATTCCGGGCCCGGCGGGCATGTGGGCGTAGTCGGCCAGATCGACCCAATCGCTCGGGTGGTCCGTGACCTTGCGCCAGCGGTCGAAGATCACCAGGAAGGGGTCAAGGTCAGGCTCGGCGGGAGCATTGAGCAGGAGCTTTACGTCAATGCGCTGCAGGTCGATCGCCATGCGAGACCTGCACTAGAATCCTGAGGCTTGGGCGTATACGCCTTGGGCCGCCTCGATGAACAGCGTGGCTTCCTCGACGCGCAGTCTGGCGCGCTCGAGATCGTCGCTCGGCGATTCCTCGGCGGTCCGGAGGAAGTTGTCGGCGAAGGGCTTGTAGAAGACTCCGTTGTTGCCGAAGTGCCGGCGGAACTCGGCGACTGTATCGTAGCGGTCCGACAGCCAAAGTCCCTTAGTGAAGAGCAGCGCATCAGCGGCCTTCTTGCACGCCTCGAAGGCCTTCTCTGAAGCCTCGATGTAGCGCTCCTGCTCCAGATCCAGAGTCGACTCAAAGTGGATGCGGTCCGCGTCCTCGAGCAGGAACTCGGCCTGGTCGACGACCTCCCCGGCACATTCGCCGATTCCGATTGAGCGCTGGTACTGCCAAGGTTGGCGAGTGTCGCGGTAGTACTCGGGGCGAGCCTCGAACATCGGCAGCACCATAAACTCGGACAACTCCTGCTTGACGCGGGTCTTGCCGAGGCGGGCCACGACTTCGCTGAGCGTCTCGTCGCCCTGCTTCTCGCGGTTGTAGAACTCGGTCACCCGAACGATCGCCTTGTCGACGTTGCGGGCTGGGATCTTCCCCATAGCCAAGCCGTAGGACTCGGCGTTGTTGCGCATCGAGCCGCCAAGAAAGACCTGGAACATCGGCGCCGTAGCGCTGCGCTTGCGCTGCACGGAACCGAAGAAGCCGATGTCCGCGATGTGGTGCTGCCCGCAGGAATTGAAGCAGCCGCTGACCTTGACCTTTAGGTCTGAGCGATCTCCGATCGCGCCCATGCCGTTGTTGAACTGCTTGTGCAGGTGCGCTGCGAGACCCCGCGAGGCGGTGATCCCGAGCTTGCACGAATCGGTGCCGGGGCACGCGACGATGTCCTTGAGCCGGCCCGCTCCCGACTGGGCGAGGCCGATGCCGGCCAAGTCCGAGTACAGGTCGGGCAAGTCTCCGTTGGCGACCCACTGCAGCAGCAGATTCTGCTCGACCGTCGTCCGCAGGGTGTCCTTGACGTACTTTCGAGAGACCCGGGCCAATTGCCGGGCCTCGTCCGATGTGATGTCTCCCAGTGGAAGGTAGATATCGACCATCGAGTACCCAGACTGGCGCTGCGGATGAACGTTGCGCTCCAGCCAGTCTCGGAAACCGGCAGGGGCCCCGACCGGCGAGGCAAGCTCCGAGGGGGGACGAAGCGGCTCGTCACGCAGGCTGGCCAGCGCCCGGTGGAGTTCCTCCTCCCAACGCGGGTCGACCGTGAGACGAGTCCGCTCTTCTTCGACCAGCCTCCTAAACTCCTCGATGCCCTGGCGGGCGATGAGGAACTTCATGCGTGCCTTTGCGCGGTTCTTCTTCTCTCCCAACCGGGCGAACACCCGCGAGATGGCCTGTGCCAGAGGCAGCATCTCTCCTGCGGGCACGAAGTCGCTGTACAGCTTCGCCTGATGAGGCAAGGCTCCCAGCCCGCCCCCGACAAACACCTGAAAGCCGTGCTCTCCATCCCTGACGCGCGCGATCGCTCCAATATCGTGCATGCGCCCGAGCGCACAGGAAGTGTCCTCGCAGCCTGAATACGAGATCTTGAACTTGCGCCCGAAGTTCTGGGCATCGGGGTGGCGCAGCATGAAGTACGCCATGGCGTGCGCATGGGGCACAACGTCAAAGGCCTCTTCGCGGCACACGCCAGCGCTCGGGCAGCACGTCACATTGCGGATCACATTGCCGCAAGCCTCGCGGGTGGTGATGCCCACCTCGGCCAGCCGCCGCATGAGGTTCGGAGTGTCGTTGATATCGATGAAGTGGCACTGGAAGTCCTGCCGGGTCGTGACGTGCAGCACTCCCACGGCGTACTCTTCGGCGATATCAGCCAGCGCCACCAGCTGGTCCGCGGTCATGCGCCCGAGAGGGATCTTGATGCGCTGCATCTGGACACGGTCCTGACGCTGCCCGTATACGCCGTGACGCAACCGGAACTCGGTGAACACCTTTTCGTCAAGCACGCCGTGCTGCACACGCCGCAGTTCGGTCTCGTAGATGTCGATCTCCTCGCGGACCGCAGGCGGGAGATGGCCCCACTCTTGGCTGGTGTCGACTGGTCTGAGTTCCGCGGGGGGCATGGCTCGCAATCTGCGGCGGGCTTCTGGCAGCTGAACCGACCGCGCTATTGCGATGGTAGCACCTGGCCGCCCGAGGCAGGTGCCGGATCCGGGAAGAGCAGGGCTCAAGCCAGCCTCCCAGAGTGGCCGTGGCACGCGGCGCTGCTCCGAAAGGCGTCGACCTACGGCGAGGCCCCCGGAAGCAAGGAGGTCTGACGGACCTCCTAGGCGCACTGGTCGGCGCCGGGTACAATCCGTAGGCACGCGGAACGCTTGGAAACGCTCGGCTCGCGTTTCGGCAAGTGCTGCAGTCGAGTCGGAGGCGCTGGGAGACGGGGACATCATGGCCAAGTTCGAAATTGCGCAGCTGGATGAGACCCCGGCGGTGGACTGCCCGTGCGGCCAAGCTAGGCGCGCCTTCGCTGACCTTGGCAGCAGGTCAGTGGCTAGCGTCCACCTGACCGACATCCACGCGGACTCGAGAGTCCACTACCACCGGCAGATGACAGAGGTCTACGTTGTCCTCGAGGGCCACGGCGAGATTGAGCTGGATGGGGAGCGCCATCCGCTGCGACCGCTGACCGCCGTGATGATCCATCCTGGCTGCCGGCACAGGGCCACCGGCAACCTGCGGATCCTCAACATTCCGATCCCCGCGTTCGACCCGGCGGACGAGCACTTCGACTGATCCCACCGCACGGCGGCAAATTGCTCCACCAGCCAAGGGAGGGACTGCACGGGCGAATCGGAGGGCGGCCTAGTTGCGCGTGAGCGTGGTCGCGGCGTCCACAAGACCCGGCGGCCTTGTATGTTGACCCTTCCGTAGTCCGTCGCCCAGATCCAGTCGGGCGGCTTCGGCAAGGGCCTGCAGTCGCTCTACGACCTGCGGGTACTGCTCGGCGACGTCCCGCGATTCCCCTATGTCCGCGTGCAGGTCGTACAGCTCCGCTATGGGGTTTGCTCGGTAGTTGGGGTACCGGCCCCCCATGCGCGCAACGTGGAGCTTCCATCGTCCGCTGCGCACTCCAGTCAGGTGCGACATGAAGTAGTAGTAGAAGGCGACGTGGGGTCCCGGCGGGGGATCGGCATCAAGGAGCAGCGGCGCGATGTCCTTGCCATCGATCACCCTGTCTTCGGGCACGGACGCCCCGGCAAGTGCCGCAAACGTCGGGAGGATGTCCACCGACAGTGCCATCTCGTTGGTCGAACTTCCGGCGGGAACTCGTCCCGGCCACCGGGCCAGAAAACACACCCTGTATCCGCCCTCCCAAGTCGTTCCCTTGCCCCCGCGCAGCGGCGCGTTGCTCGCGCCATGGCGGGTCGCGCCGCCGTTGTCGGAGGTGAAGATCACGAGCGTGCGCTCGTCGATGTCCAGCCTCTGGAGCGCGGAGAGGATCTCTCCGGTGGACCAGTCGATCTCCTCCACGGAATCACCCCATGGCCCGTTGCTTGACTTGCCGGCGAATCGCTCTGACGCGTACTGTGGCCAGTGCGGCATCGTGTGCGCTAGGTACAGGAAGAATGGCTCGTCCTTGCTGGCCTCGATGAACCGCACGGCCTCCTCGGTGTAGCGCTTGGTGATCAGGCGCTGGTCGGGCTCCTCTTCGACCACCCGTTCCATGCGCAGGAGGGGCAAAGGAGGGTAGCGGTATGGCTCTCTCCGAGAGTCATGCCCCATGTCATTGGAGTAGGGAATGCCGAAGTAAGTCTCGAAGCCGTGGCGGGTGGGAAGGAATGGCGCCTGATCACCCAAGTGCCACTTGCCGATGCATGCCGTCCTGTAGCCGGCCCCCCGCAAGACTTCGGCCAACGTGACCTCGTCCGAGCTAAGACCCTCCTGGTTGCCGGGGAAGAGCACCCACTGGCCCTTCTCACTCTCGTCCAGTCCGACGCGCCGCGGATAACTGCCGGTCAGTAGGGAGGCGCGCGAAGGCGTGCAGACCGGAGCCGTCACGTAGAAGCTGGTCAGCTTGCGCCCCTGGGAGGCCATGCGGTCGAGGTTAGGCGTGCGGTGGAGGGTTGATCCGAACGGACCGATGTCCGCATACCCGAGATCGTCAACGAAGATGACGACAAAGTTCGGCACTTGCCCGGCGGCCGTCGCCGCCATCAGGATTGCCGCCATCACTGTGAGGGCCCGCATTGCAGTCCTTTGTGGCAGTTCAGGGCGCTTGCTCGGCACTGTGACAGGCTACCACCGCAGAACTGAAGCCCCAGCGGCGACCTGACGCCGGTGTGCTCACCCGTTCGGAGGCGCGACGAGCATTCTCAGGTCCCGGACGTTGTTGCCGGTGGGACCCGTGGTCACCGAATCGCCAAGGGCCCGGAAGAAGTGGAACGAGTCCGAACGCCTGTCGAAGTCCGCAGGGTCCAGACGCAGTTTACGGGCCCGCAGTACGGTCCGCTCGTCGGCAACGGCCCCGGCAGCCGGAGAATTGCCGTCGATGCCGTCTGTGCCGGCGCTCAGCACGGTGGCGCGCATCCCCATGGCCGCGAGCTTGCGCGCTGCCCACAACACGAAGGCTTGGTTTCGGCCGCCCTTCCCATCCCCCTTGACCGGGCTGCTGAGCTCGCCTCCGCTACTGACCGCAACCGTCCGGCCCGGATTGGCCCGAGAGAGTCGTGCGAGGCGCTTCAGCAGGATCTCGGCCGCGGCCTCGACGGGCTTGTCGTCGACGCTCAAGTCCCGTTCGACCAGCCACCCAAGACCGCGAGCCCTGCCCTCCAAGCTGGCGAGGGCGACAGCGTTGTCCGAGAGGCACGCCCACTCGCTCCGGGAGAAGACGCGGGAGCCCGGCTTGGGAGTCTCTTCAAGATTCCGGTCCTCGAATCGCTCACGGATGCGCCTCGGAAGCCGGGGAACGATGCCCAGCCGCTGCGCCGTGCGGTAGGAATCCTCGCAGGTGGACTCGTCCGGCATCGTCGGGCCGGAAGCCACAGAGGACGGTGCCTCCGGGGGCACATCGGAGACATACAGGGTCAATTGGCGCGCCGGGTAGGCGGCCTCCGCAAGTCGGCCTCCCTTGATCAGAGAAAGGTGTTTGCGGATGATGTTCACTTCAACGATGCCGCCGCCGCAGGTCACCAAGACTTCGAACAGCTCACGCATCTCCGAGAGAGTGGTCGTGTCGTCAAGAGGTGCCTCACAGATGGCGGAGCCACCCCCCGACAGCAGGCAGATGAAGAGCGCGTCCGGTCCAAGGCGGCCGGCTGCCCGCAGCATGTGGCGGGCGGACTTCTCGCTGTCCTCGTTCGGATAGGGATGCCCACCCGCGAACCAGCGCAGGCCGGGCACTGGCGGGAATCCCTTCGGGGCCACAACTACCGTGCTCGTCCGCTGTTGCGGCAGCAGGGGCAACAGCGCTTGGCACATAGGCCCGGCGGCCTTGCCGATGCCGGCCACCAGGATGCTGCTCGGCGAGCCGACGTCGGTCTCAGTCCCTCCAGCGAGGAGCCGATCTTCCCGCCGCGACACGCTCGAAGCCATCACCCGGCCAAGCGAACACTCCTCCAGCGCCTCAAGGAACAGGCTCTCCAGCTGCCGCTTCAGGGACGGGCGTGTCAGTCCAGCACCTCCGGATTGACGATGTTCGGCGGGCGCTCGCCATCCAGGACGGCGATCATGTTCTCCGCCGCCATGCAGCACATCCGCGTGCGCGTGGCTACTGACGCGCTAGCAATGTGCGGAACGATCAGCGCGTTCTCCAGCGTCAGCAGCTTGGGGTGTACGGCAGGCTCGTGCTCGAACACGTCCAGCCCAGCCGCAGCGATGCGGCCACTCTGCAGGGCGTCGGCCAGGGCTGCCTCGTCCACGACCGGGCCTCGGGAGGTATTCACCAGCACGGCCGTCGGCTTCATCAAACCAAGTTCTTCCCGCCCGATCAGGTGGTGCGTCTCGGGCGTCAGGGCGCAGTGCAGGGTGATGAAATCAGCCTGTCTCAGGACCTCCTCCTTTGACGCATACTGCACGCCCAGCGCTTGCTCCACCTCCTCGCTCTGCCGGTACGGGTCGTAGTACAGGAGCCGCATATTGAACCCGCGCCCCCTGCGGGCAACGGCCTGGCCAATCCGCCCAAGCCCGAAGATGCCCAAGGTCGCCCCCCATATGTCCCAGCCGGTCAGGAGGTTGATGCGCCACTGCTTGAAACGCCCGGCGCGCAGGTAGCGCTCGGCTTCGCCCAAGCGCCTTCCCGCGCCCAAGATCAGCGCAAACGCGAGATCCGCCGTCGTATCAGTCAGCACGCCCGGAGTGTTGGTGACGATGATTCCCCGCTCGGTGGCGGCGGCAACATCAATGTTGTCAAACCCGACGGCAACGTTCGAGACGACCCGCAGGCCCTCCGCGGAGTCGAGCAGGCTCGGGCCGATACGGTCTGTGAGCTGGCAGACGAGTCCGTGCTTGCCCGCCACGCGGCGTCGCAATTCCTCGGCCGGAAGACTCTCGTCGGAGTTGTTGTAATCCACGTCCGCGCGCGCAATTAGCTGGTCCACCGCCTCTTGGTAGATGTGCTTGCTGATCAGGACGGTTCGCCGCATGGATGGGTATTCTCCCACACTGGCCAACGTCCTTTGGGGGCCCTGGTTGGGTGGGGCCGTCGTTCCGACTACAATCGCAGTCTATGGCAAAACTTGGCTTTCTCGGTCTCGGCCTGATGGGCAGACCCATGGCGGAGCACCTGCTGGCCGCGGGCCACGAGGTCGCGCTCTGGAGCCACACCACGTCGAAGGCGAAGGAGCTGGCGGACAGCAACTCGCGGGGCGTGTACTGCGGGACGCCCGCCGGTGTGGGTGCATTCGCGGACTGCATCTTCCTGTGCGTTGGCGATTCAGCCATGTCCGAGGCCGTCCTGACCGGAGAGGACGGCGTGATCGAAGGGGCCACTGCCGACACGATCGTGGCGGACTGCTCCACGATCGGACCCAGCACGGCCCGGCGGATCGCCGCCAAGTTCGAGGCCAAGGGTTGCCACTACCTAGACAGCCCCTGCACGGGCTCCACGCCGGGGGCGCGGGGCGGAACGCTGACCTTCATGATCGGCGGCGCCGAGGAGATCTTCGAGAGCGTGAGGCCCTTCATCGAGTGCATGGGCACAAACCTCTACTACTGCGGCGCTCAGGGGATGGGCCTCCACGCGAAGCTGTCCCAAAACCTAGTTCTGGCGAACACCCTCCAAGGTTTCGTGGAGGGCATGGTGCTGGCAACCAAAGCTGGCGTGCCGCCGGACCTGATGTTCGAGATCCTTGACAATTCCGCAGCCAAGTCCGGCCTGATCGCGTTCAAGGCACCCGCGGTCTTCGCCCGAAACTTCGACGCCGCGTTCCCACTCAAGTGGATGCGCAAGGATGTCGGGCTGATGCTGGAGTCCGGTCGCGAGCTGGGAGTGCCCCTGCCCTCCACCAGTCTGGTTCACGAGCTCTTCGGCGCCGCAGTTGCGCGAGGGCACGGAGACGAGGACATCATCGCCGCCTTCAAGCTGTTTGAGGACTTGGCCGGCGTCGAGGTGAAGGCGTAGCCCGACGGGATCAGGTCCGCCTGCGCAGGGCCCGCTCCTTCGACTTTGCGGGCCAAGTCCGGAGACCCGCGATGGTCGCGATGACACAGCGCCCCGGAGCAAAGTAGCTAACTCGTTGATTCGCGCAACATAAGCCCCGACATCTCCGTGTGGCTTCAGGCCAAGAAGCGCCACGCGTCGCGCGTGTCCGGGTCCTTTCTCCCCGGCGTCGGCAGCGGATCGCCGTACAGGCAGCGGCCGCCCGTGGCCGCCGCGTGCTCGATCCCGCAGACGTTCAGCCGATCCAGTGCCCGAGACCGATCCATCGAAGCCCACCAAATGCGGGCGCCGCCGAGTTCGCGCGCCAGCTCCTCCACTGGCGGGCATTCCCCTTCGTACACGAGGGCAATGTCCCAGTCGGACTCCGACCGGTGGTCGCCTCGGGCCCGGGACCCGTACAGGATCACGGAGACCGCGACGGGTTGCCGCTGTGCTCAGCGGGTTATCCGCCGCAGGGATTCGTCGGGGACGTTCGCCGGTTGTCCCGCTGTCGGCATCGGTTTCGGCCTGCCGTCCCTCAACCGTGACTACCGGTCTTTCTGGGGGGCTGGCCCGCCCCTCTCCGGAGTCCTCCCCAGGGGCGTCACCATCAGGCGGTCCCAGAGCTCCGGGGTACTCGGGCCCGAGGCGGCGCCGACCTCGATCCGCTGTAAGGTGTCCCGGGGGCAATCGCTGGAGCGCAGACGGCGCAATTCGAGGCGAATTGCGCCTCTTTGGACTGCTACTACCCTCAGTGTTGCGCGGTCTTCTACGGCGAAGGACACATCACACGCCGTGGCAATGACCTCCCCGAACGCGTGTAGCACGCCGGCTAGTCGCCGCGCGGACGCGTCGACCGGCTCGCGGTGGAAGGGCACATCGGTGTACACGTTCAGGTGCGCCCGTGCCGTTTCCCCGTTGCACTCCCGCAACAGGGGCAGCAATGGGTCTGCCGGGTTTGCACGTTCGATGGTCTTGCACAGATCCTCTACCGAATGAGACCGCTGCGCCTCCAGACCCCTCATGCTCATCACAGCCTTGCATAGGAGTTCTCCGGCCATGGCGCTCTGGCGCGCCGCAGCCGTGTAGTAGCCCCGACGCAAGTCCGAAGGGCGCGTCCAGTGATCCGCCAAGGAGCGGATGCACTGGTGAATCTCGCAGTGGGCTTCAAACAGGCTGTCCCATGCGGCCGCAATGTTCACTTCGCTCCATTCCGGCGTTGGCAGTGGGGCACCGTGCAGGCAGAGCCCGTCGGCTGCGGCGGCGTGTGGAATGCCGCAGACGTTGAGCTGGCGTATCGCGCGGGAGCGCTCCATCGGGGACCAGTCGACGTCGCGGCCATCGATCGAGCGCGGAAGGCCGTCCAGGGACGGGGGCGCTCCCTCGTAGATCAAGGCCATGTCCCAGTCAGAGTCAGGGCCATAGTCGCCGCGTGCTCTCGAGCCGAAGAGGATCACGGAGACGGGGGTGGGCTGCTCACGGGCCCAGCCAGTAACCCGCTCGAGGAATTCGCCCGACACTGACGCCGGCTGCGCCGCAGCCCGCACGGCCCCAGTCTAGCGCCGGGGCGATTGGCCAGGCCGCTGTCGCCCTGTGCGAGGGCCTGCGGACATGCAGTCTGGCATGTTGTCGCGGAGCCTGACCGTGCCCCACGTGCGTCACACCCGGGCAAGCCGGAGTGCTGGCCGTGTGCGCTGCCGGCAGGACGCGTGTGATGGAAGCCGCATGTCCCTCGCCAGCCAGCAAGAGCACTCGTGTGTCCGGTCCGCCGGCGCCAAGAGGCACAGCCGTCGCTCAACGAAAGCCGAGACCCGCAACATAGTGTGCCGCAACCACACGGTCCGACCGACAGGCTCGTGCGAGAGCGCTCGCGCCAAGTGCGATCGTCCTCGCCCATCAAAGGGCTGGCCCGTGCGTGGTGTTGCGGGCGGCCAAGGATCGCTAGGCTGCCATGCGTCCGAGGCCCCGGGGCCAGTCTGGGAAACCGCCGTGCCTGGCCGCACCTGCCTTGAGTCTCAACGCGGGATATTCCGCCTTGCCCGAAGCCGCTCAGCGCTTCAAGCACTCCCCCGCCTAGCTCCTCCAGCTCGGCAACGACCTCGAATAGCATCCCGATTGCGACGTCCTCAACCTGATGGGTGTTTAGGTGACTGGCATGCGGAAATCGTTGACACGGCATCCGGGGGGCGGACTGACCACGGTGGTTGCCAGCTGTGGACACGTGTCAAAGGAACTGCGGAATCCGCGCGCAAGCGCCGTCCGCAAGTGGCACACATGTTGCCCGACACCAAGCCCAAGTGAGTCAGCGACTATGGTGGCCCCCGAGGGTGTCGGGGAGGGGCTGATCAATTCCCGTTCTCACCCAAGTGAAGAATGTTGGGCCTACACCCACATGGCGAGCAGGGCCATTGCAGCGAGCCCGGTTACCACAAGGCTGAATTTGGCAAGGGTGTCTTGCTCCCCAATCGGCAATGGGACGTCGTCGTCTCCTGCCAAGACGCTATGGGTGAAACGTGCCACGCGCTCGTCAACGGTTGGCATCTCTGCGCCGATGACATCCAGGATCGCAACATAGATAGTGCTTGCGCCAAAACCCTTCGTGCTCCTTATATATGGGCAAACCGGACCCT
>JAPPMC010000094.1 GCA_028819235.1 Bryobacterales bacterium | reverse complement strand
CTCTAGCCGCGTCTCAGCAGGAGCCCCGCTCGTGACTTATGGGGCAAGGGCAGCTTGCCCCCGCGACGGCACCCGTCGTGGCGCTCCATCGCAATGTATAATGTATGCGGCGTCGCGGGAGGCATCCACTTGGCCGGAATACCCGGAGGTGAGCACTGGCAGCAAACTCCGGGCCGTCATCTCCGCCGGCACCCCCAGGCCGGCGGCCTCCAAGAACGTAGGCGCCAGGTCGCTGAGGCTCACGAAGTCCTCGACGCTGCGGCCTGCCGGAACAGCCCGCGGCCAGCAGACCGCCAATGGTACGCGGCTGCCGTAGTCGTACAAGCTGGCCTTGGCCCGAGGAAACGGCATGCCATGGTCGCTGGTCACGACGACGATGGTGTTCTCCATTTGGCCGGAGTGCTCCAGCAGGTCTAAGGCCGCGGCCACCTTGCTGTCGAAGCGTTCCACCTCAACGAAGTAGTCGAGGATGTCGTTGCGCGTGACAGGATCGTCCGGAAGGTGTGGCGGAACAACGACCTCGCCGGGTACCTTCCCAGACCGCGCACCCGACCCGAGGTCGTACGGACGGTGCGGGTCTCTACTGCCCAACCAGAAACAGAATGGCTGGTCGGTCGGGCCCTGGCGGAAGAACTCCTCGAAGCTCGCGAACGAGTCACCCGCCGGATTGCGAGTACGGCCGCCGGGCTCCAGGCGACCCGGCGCCCATCCCTTGCTGGTGTGACCGGTCCTGTAGCCCGCACCCTCGAGAATCGCGGTGTACGTCTCGAACTTGCTGGGCAGCGTGCTGTGGATGTTGCCCGCCTCCTCGAGTCGCCAGATCGCCTGTCCGGTGAGGATCGCACTGCGGGAAGGGCCGCAGGTCGGGGCGTCGCAGAACGCCCGGCCAAACAGGACGCCGTTGGCCGCCACCCTGTCGAAGGCTGGCGTCTTGACCGCCGGATCGCCCATGGCACTCGTATGCAGCCAAGACTGGTCGTCGGAGATGCAGAACAGGACGTTGGGCCTTGCTACAGCCTGCTGGCCCACCACCGGCCTAGCCGCCGAAGTCCCCAGCGCGACAGCCGACAGGCCCAAGAAAGACCGTCGGGACCGGGTCCGCGGCGTGTGCCGCTCGCTTGGACCGGTGCACTGGATTCGCATCGCGCGTCCATTGTGCCGCAACGCGAGTGGGGCGGCAGCCCGGGCCTGGCCGCGGGTTCCGCCGGGCTGGTAGAATCAGTGCGGCGCGGGTGTTGATGCGAGAGTCGGATCTGGCATCAGGCCGCCGGACTCTGGCCATAGACATTGGCGGGTCCGGCACTAAGGCGCTTGTGCTGGACCCGCACGGCAAGCCCGTCAATAAGAAGGTCCGAAGGCCCACTCCGGAAGAGCCCACGCCCGACCGGGTTTTGGCTGTTTTGGACCGGATCTTAGATCACCAGCCACCCTACGACCGGGTGGCGGCCGGATTCCCGGGGGTTGTCAGGAACGGCATCACGCTCACTGCGGTCAACCTTCACCCGGAATGGATCGGGTTCAATCTCGGACACGCCTTGCGCGAGCGCACCGGCAAGCCGGCGAGGGTGGCCAACGACGCTGACGTTCAGGGCATGGCGGTTATCTCGGGCAAGGGCCTCGAGATGGTCCTGACCGTGGGGACGGGCCTCGGATCCAGCCTGTATATGGACGGGCAGCTGGTGCCGAACCTGGAGATCGCCCACCATGTCTTCCGCAAGAACAAGACCTACGAGGACTGCCTGGGAAACGCTGCGTTCGAGCGCATCGGTCGCCGGAAATGGTCCCGACACTTGCGCAAGGCGGTCGCGCAACTGGATGGCGCCTTCAACTATGACCGCCTCTACATCGGTGGAGGAAACTCGCGCAAGGCGGCGAGCGCCGGGCTGCCCGGCAACGTGACTTTCGTGTCGAATATCGCCGGCCTTCTGGGTGGAATCTACCTCTGGGACGGGCCCCGGACGGACAGCGGCCCCCCGACCGGAGCGTCATAAGGGGACTCGGAAGCCCAATAGGCGCGCGCCTGCGGGTACTGTTGGAGCAGACGTTCGGAACGCTCAGGGCCCGCCGCGGCCAAGGCGGTCGCCAGCCCGTCTGCCAAGGCGGCGTCTTTCGCCACGACGCTGACGGCGCTGGCGGGCAGGGCGCACGGGCTGCCGACCGCAAAGATGTGGGAGCACCTTTGCCCGCTGCGCAGGTAGTACCGCTCGCGACTGCCGGACGTTGAGACCCCCGCGTTTCGGAGGACTAGGGACCTCTCGGATGTGCCGCGCCGGCCAACCGCGTCCAATGCAATCGTCCAGCCTGCCTCGCCGGGAGGAGGATCCCCGATGGCGATGTCCCCCGCCACTGCGACAATGGCCCGCTCCACACCCAGACGGGCAAGCTCCGCAAGCGCCTGGTCGGCGATGTAACCCTTTGCGATGCCACCCAAGTCCATTGCGAGGCCGCGATCGCTCAGGTACGTCGTCGGAGGGCTCCCTCTGATCTCCACGTGCTGCCAACCCGACTCGAGAAGCGCCTCTTCCAGAGCAGCGGAGGCGGGGCCCTCCCTCCCCCAGCCACTGGCCCGGACCAGGCGTGTCGCCCGCCCGAGCGTTGGATCGAAGGCTCCGCCGCTCGCTCGGGCCAGCTCCAGAGCCCTCCCAAGCAACTCCGAAAGCTCTCCTGAGACCGGAACGGCGTGACGCCACGCCCGCACTTCAAGCTGCCTGAGCTCCGAGTCCGGCCGATAGGTGGAGAAGATCCTTTCGAGCTCCGCGACACGGTCGAACACGGCCCGGAAGATCTGCGGAGGTCCGGCATCTGCCGGAACGTACGCGTCAATGCGAACAAGTGTCCCGACATGGGGCTCCTCCGCACCGAAGCGGGTCAGGCCTTGGACAGGACTCGCGGAGGCTGGGTGCACCAGCGGCAAGACGACCGCCGCGAAAAGCGCCGGGCAGCTAGCGAGCCCCGGCAGCCGAATTCCAGTACGCATACATCTGCTCAGCGCTGGGAAGCCGGGCCGGGCGCACCAGCCGGAACCCCAGCCATTGCGCGTCTGTGTGGTACCACACGCTCTTTGGCAGCTGCGGGTCCTGCATCTTCCAGTCCTCTGAGGAGGCGCGACGCGACCCGCAGCGCAAGGCCGGGGCATCATCCATCCACGATCCCCCCCTAACGACCCTGGGATAGAGGCGCTCGGCGCGCACCCAAGGATCCGAGAGCGGACCAGCACCGTAGACAGGCCTATACGCGTCCAGCGTCCACTCCCAGACATTCCCGTGCATGTCATGGAGGCCCCACGCGTTCGGGTCCTTGGCGCCGACAGGCCCATACTGGCCACCGCTGTTGTCCCAGTACCAGGCCGCGTCGGCCAGAGCGGACGGATCATCGCCAAACGCATACGCCGCCTGGCTTCCGGCCCGGCAGGCGTACTCCCACTCTGCCTCGGTGGGCAAACGGTAGAAGCGGCCGGTCTTGGCGCTGAGCCACTGGGCGTACTTGCTTGCGGCGTGCTGCGTCATGCTGATGGCCGGATAGCCGCTGATGCCCATGCCGAAGCTCATCTCCATGTAGGGCGGAGTGGGGCTTGAGACTGCGTCTGCCAAGGGCTCCGGATCGCTGCGCCCGGCAGATTCCCGCAGCATGAATTCGCGGAACGCGTCCCAACTCACCTCTCGCGCGGCCATCCAGAATCCTTCCAAGCGCACTCGGACCTGCGGGCCCTCGTCCTCCCCGCGACCGGTCTCGTCTGCAGGGGTCCCCATGAGGAACTCGCCCGCCGGGATGGGGATCATGCGTAGCGATACGTCCGATCCGGGCACGGGCTGGTTGTAGGCCGCAGTTGGAGCGTCAGGCTCCGACTCGGCCCTTGCCGCCACCAACGCACGAATGCGTCGCACAAGTTCCAGCTCTTCCCCGTCGGCCCCCGGCGGGGCCGCCGGCTCCCGCGCTGAGAGAGGGCCACTCCAGGGCGCCCCCGCGTCGATCCATTCGACAAGGGAGCCGATCTCGTCCGCCGTAGCGCTGGGGCCCCCTGGGGGCATGGCACCAGCCGAATCCAGCGGCAGGCGCATCCGTTCCACGAGGCTGCTGCGCGCCGGATCGCCGAGCACTATGGAAGGGCCGCCGGCACCTCCCTTGAGCGCGGCTTCGCGCGTCTCAAGGCTCAGGCCGCCCAGATTGTTCTGCTCGCTGTGGCAGGCCAAGCAGCGCTCGGCCAAGAGGGAGAGCGCCACCTCCTGCTGCGCAGGGAGGGCCAAAGCCCAGAGGGCCAGCGCGGCGAGGGCCCGCACTAGACGAACTTGGTCGTGCCGGGTCGCGCCAATGGCGGCACGTCGTGCGGCATGTTCCAGCGAAGCCGGCGCGGGAAGCGCCTCTCTTTGGACTGCATCCCCTGCTCCCACGTCAGCTCCTGCCCGGTGTAGGCAGACATGCGTCCGAGGATGGCGAGCTGCGTGCTGGTCGCCATGCGCACTCCATCGTTTAGCGGCTCGTCTCGTCGAATCGCCCGAAACAGGACGTCGTGCTCTTCTTGGTACATGTTGCGCTGCTGGCCTCGGAACATCCAAGGATTCTCGCCTTCGATCCTCGGCATCAGCCCACGGCCGATCGTCAGGCGACCCTTTGTCCCGAGAATGTAGTCGGCGTTCTCGCGGTAGCAGCCAGCGATCTGCCGGCAGCCCAAGAAGGCCCGAACACCCTCGGGATAGAGATAGTTCAACTCGAAGTGGTCGAATATGTTGCCGTCGTTGGCAGGAATCTGCCGACCGCCGACCGCCACGCAGCTCTCGGGCGGGTCGTCGCCCATCGCCCAAGCAATCTTGTCCGCGCTGTGGACGGCCTGCTCTACGAGGCCGTCGCCGGAGAGCCAGACGAAGTTGTACCAGTTGCGGATCTGCCACTCGACGTCGCTCATGCCGATCGGCCGCTCGTATGCCGGTGGCATGGGCTTGACCGGATTGGTGTAGAAGGTCGCGTAGTAAGCCACAATGTCGCCGATCTCCCCCGACAGGATCCGGTCCATCGCCTCGACGATCATGTTGTTGTAGCGCCAACAGAACCCCGCCACCAAAGACAGGCGCTTCTCTTGGGCGATCCTCACCGATTCCATGACGGACCGCACTCCGGGCGCGTCCACGGCCACGGGTTTCTCGCAGAAGACGTGCTTGCCGGCGTCGACGCAGGCCCTGAGGTGCGATGGACGGAATCCCGGAGGCGTGGCCAGCAGGACGACGTCGACGCCGCTGTCGATGACGCCCCGGTAAGCATTGAGGCCTAGGAACTGTCCCGCCTTGGGCACCCGCACCTTGCCCTTTCCCTCATGCCGGCCCTCGACCTGCTCCAGACAACGGTCGATACGCTCCTGATCGACGTCCGCAACCGCGGTCAGGATCGCCAAGTCATCGGCCTGTAGCGCTTGTGCGGCCGCGCCGGTTCCTCGGCCTCCACAGCCAACCAAGCCGACGTTGATCTCCTCGCCGGCGGCCCGCAGCAGGGTCGCAGCCCCCGCCGTGGCAGCTCCTTGGAGGAATCTGCGGCGAGACCGGCCCGAGGTGGCCGGATTGGGATGAACTTGCATCGCCCTCGTATTGTCGCCGACAAACGACAACTTTGCCGGCCGCCAGCATCGGGAAACCCTGGGGCGGTCGTACCATGAGATTGGTCACCTACATGCCGAACGCTAGGGATCGGAGATCCGCAGGCTGCCTCGCTGCGCTGTTGGCACTGCTGCCGATACTTGCGGCCGGCCAGCAGGACGATTCCCAATCCGATGGCGAGACCGGCTTGGAACTGGTCAACCTGAGCATCCTGGACAGCCGGGACGGCTACGCGATTCCTGCCGACAGCCGGTTCTTGCCGGGCGAGCCGGTGCACGTTTACTTCCAAGTGAGCGGATACGGGGTTGGGGACGCGGACCGCGTTTCGCTGCGGTACGAAGTGCGGGCGCTGGATCCGGACGGCCGGCGGTTCTTCATGGCTGAGGCCGGGAACGTGGATGTCACGCTTGCACCCCAAGACAAGGATTGGATGCCGGTGGTGCGGTATTCGCCGAGGATTCCCGACCATGCAGGGGGCGGCACATACGCCATCAGCATCGAAGTGCACGACGAGATCGGCCAGGCCAGCATCACGGCGAGATTACCGATCGAGGTCGACGGTGACCGCGTCCAGACGGCAGGCGAACTGCTCGTGAGGAACTTCAGGTTCGTCCTGTCTGAGGATGGCGAGACCGTTTCGGAGCCGGTGTTTGCGCCGGGCGACTGCATCCGGGCGGAGTTCTACATCACGGGCTACAAGACACGCGAGGACAACACCTTCCAAGTCGAGTCAGACGCGTGGGTGGCGGATTCGCTTGGCCGGAGAATGTTCCAGTTCGAGGCGCGGGGCGAGGCCGGGAGCCCATACTACCCGCGGCTCTGGCTGCCCGGAAGCATAGAGTTTGAGCTGGATCGGGCGATTCCAGCGGGCGAGTACTCGGTCGTGCTGCGTCTTGTCGATGTGGTGGGTGGCTCCGGAGCGAGGCAGAGGTTTCCGTTCCGCATCCGCTGACACGCCAGACCGCGGGTGTTCCTAGACACCCTCTTGCAAGGGTCTAGGAGAGGCTCATCCCTATGACTGACCTGGAACCGTCCCTTCGGCCCAGCCGCATGCCCAAGGGAAGGGTCATCGTCGATCCCGAGCTTGGGAGTCTGCCTTGGCCCATTGTCCGTGATATATTCGTATCTTATTCCCCATAGACATTGCGGGGCGGCAGCTCATCCCAAGTCCTGCCGTCCAGCAGCCGACCGGACCGCTTCTTATTCACACCACCCCATTGCTTGAAAAAGAACGGCACACCATTCTCAATGCAGTTCGACCGAATCTCGCGGACCCAATCCGGATTCATTGGTCGTGCTCCCGGACCGGATTCCCCACCAACGATCACCCAATCGATTCCATCTAGGCTCAGACCAGAAAGTGGTCCTAGTAGGGGCTCAAGTGAAAGAAACTTGACACTGGCACTTGACCCGCGAAGGATGTCAGCGCGCTGCAACCACCGCTCGGACTCGATGCTAGTTCCCAGCCAGATATTTGATGTCCAGTGTAGTTCAGGATCGAGAGACACCGCTCGCTCTGGACGCTTCGTGAGGATCTGATACGTGTGCCTGTCAGTCCGATTCATAGTATCGAACACTGATAATATGAAGTGGTCAGGCACCCTCTTGTGAAACAAGTCTGACATTGAGTTAACGAATACAAGACTCGGCTTCTTCCATTTGAATGGATCGACGAGTGTCGCCGGATGTACGGCAAGTTGGAATTCTCGCTTGTATTTTTGCAATCCCATCAACCGCAGCCTTCTGGACATGCGTTCCGCGTAGCAATGCTTACAACCCTCACTAATCTTGGTGCATCCTGTCACAGGGTTCCAAGTTCGTTCTGTCCATTCTATTCGCGAGGCTTGCGTCATGCTCCGAAGTCCGCCAAAATATGTTCATCCATCCTCTTCGCAAATCCAACACCCCCTGAGTGTTCCGCCGACCAACTGTTCATGGTCTTGGCCGGGCGTAGGGACTAGAGCTTCTCCAGCGCTCGCAAAGGCGCCTGTGCGGTCCAACCCGATGGGAATCCACTCTAGCGCTGTAGTGTAGTCGTTTAGATAGCACTTGAGAAAGTCCAGCCGTTCCCTTGTCTTATCGCCGCCCGACAGCGCGGCTTTCTGCACGGCGTCATCGGTCATGGCCGTGCTTTTCACGGAATTGCCGCCCGACCTGCCTTCTCTCTCTCGTTGCATTGGTCTAAGTGACGAATTCATACTAATTTCCGAATTCTATGTCAGCATATGCCTATCTTGTTTATAAATCATACCCCATCGATCCTGCCGACGTCAATCGCGGATTGAGCCTGGGATGCTCCTGGGGGCACTGGCGACCTAGAGGGAAAGGGATGCGTCCGTCCAATCTGCCGGAGTTTGCCTTGGCCGTCGGACGACGCATCGGAGCTGAGCCCTCGCAGCCCGCCAAAGTGTGAGAGTGTCGATAGTCAGTTGCCGAATTGCATCCACCCCTTGGCATTGGTCTAGTGCCAACTGGCAGCGGGACTCTTGGGGAGCAGGGACGCACTCACTCTAGCCGGTCCTCGCTGGCGGGTCATCGGGGCGCTCATGCGTGCCCGACTGGGCCTGAGGACGGACCCAAAGACCGCGATCTGGCTCGTCGTCGCTACGGGCGTCGACTACGTGAATCCTGATGGCCGCACTTACCGGTGACCGCGTCATCGACCTGGGTTGCCTGCCAGCAAGCCTCTTCTTGGTGGGGGATCGAGGGCTGCCAATGAGCAGCGGAAGCACCGGCCCCGACTTGTCGAGGGGCAGGCTCTATAATCCACGTTGTGGCCCTGACTGAATCTACGATGCTCCCGCTGGGCACCCCAGCGCCAGACTTTGAACTGCCCGACACCGTTAGCGGCGAGAGACTAGGACTCGACCAGATCGCGGAGGGCCGGGAAGGCCTGCTGGTCATGTTCATCTGTGCCCACTGCCCGTTCGTGATCCACGTTGAGAAGGAGCTGGCCCGTCTCGGCGAAGACTATGGCGGCGCTCGCCGGCTCGGCATCGCAGCGATTTCGTCCAACAGCACTTGGACGCACCCGGAAGACGCGCCGGACAAGCTCAAGGCCATGGCCGACAGGCTCGGTTTCTCGTTCCCGTACCTCTACGACGAGTCCCAAGATGTGGCCAAGAGCTACACGGCGGCTTGCACGCCCGACTTTTTCCTGTTCGACGCGTCCCGCCGGCTGGCCTACAGAGGGCGGCTTGACGCCAGCCGGCCCGGGAATGGTGTACCTGTCGACGGCCGGGACTTGCGTTCGGCCATCGACTCGGTACTGGCTGGTAAAGTGCCGACCGCTTCGCAGGTGCCAAGTGCCGGCTGCAACATCAAGTGGCGGCCAGGGAACGAACCCTCCTACTATGGCTAGGTCTCACTCGTCGCGGTCCGCCACGACCGCCGGAGCCTAAATCCTCGCCGCGCCCGCGGACGCGGGCTTCCAGCTCTGCTATCCGCCTGATTGGGGTGGCGCGCACCCGCCCCACCCCAAGAGGGACGCCGGCCTGCAGGGACATAGGGAACACCAGACACCAAAGGCCATCGACTGAACCCTGGGCTGTACTCCACGCTGGGGCCCGGGCACTGCCAAGTCTCTAGCCAACCCGAGAACACGTGGCAGCAAGGCAGGACCTACGCCGGCGGAGCCGGGCAGGCCCAGGCCGGAGAGCGCGGCGAACGTACGAGCGAACTGTCGAAACCGTCACAGGACACGTCGCCTGCGAGCGCCGGCTCGGCGAATCGACTTCCGCCAACCGGTCCGACGCACTGCCGCCTGCGGCCGGCTTCGTGTTCCTCGCCGACAACGAGCGCACGTTCGCCGCCGCCCGCAGGACCGACGGTGCCGACACCCCAATTCGCCCGTGAGGACGTCACCCATGCCATGCCCCGCGGAAGGCCCCAGCTCGTGTTGGCCAGGGCCGGCTTCGGGCCGCCGCCCGATAGGCCGCGCTGAGGACTGGCAAGGGATGGGCCCGCGGGGCAGCGCTGCGCCCCGCCGGCCCCGGAGTCAGGCAGCCCTGCGGAACCGCTTGGGACCGGCCATGCGGGAAGAGTCGTACTCTTCCTGGCAATAGACGCACAGAGTCGTCCAAGGGATGGCGTCTAGCCGCTTGGGGTTGATCTCCGCTCCGCAGTCCTGGCAGATGCCGTACTCGTCGATCTCGAGCAGCTTCAGCGCCTTCGAGACCTTCCGACGCGTCTGGAAGTCGGTGTTGATGACGCTGATCGCCATGTCCATCTCGAACCGGGTCTGCACCTGATCCATCGGATCGTTGCAGCGCTCGCGGATCAACTCGCCACGGCCGTCGCGCCTGTCGAGCTCTTCGAGCTTGGCCAGCAGCTGCTGGCGCACAGATAGCTTGTCTTGCAAAAGCATAGTATTGTCTCCCTGGAGGCGGTCTTGAGCGCGGTTGCTGACAGTTGGATCGGAGCCTGCCGACCCGGGTGCGCTCGGAACACACCGCCGAACCAACACATTATAGATGATTGCAACCGCTCGGTGGTTGCACCTTTGTAAAAAATTATTTTATTTGCCCTTCTGATGTAAGGAGAGTGCCGTCCGCAGTCTGCACGATGCCGAGGGCAGTCGCGAGGACGTCCAGCATCATTGGCATGGTCAGCCTTCCGGTCTGCGTGTTCAGCGGGCTTGGGTGGTAGCTGCATACGACGTCCGGCATGCCGCCGCCCAAGGCGTAGTGCCGGCCGTGGGCGAACGGGTACGCGGCAGGACGGAGTGTGCCGTCCCAAGTGCGCAGCGCCGCCAGCAGTGCTCTGTGCGCGAAATGGCCGAGCGTCACCGCCGCACGCAGGCGTGGGAGCAGTTCCAGCTCGCGCACGAGAAACGGTCGGCATGCCTCGAATTCGGCCTTTGACGGCCGGTTCTGTGGCGGTGCGCAGCGCACGGCGCAGCTTATGTAGCAGTCCCGCAGCAGCAGTCCGTCACAGCGATGCACGGACCCGGGCTGGGAAGCGAATCCGGCCTCATGCAACGCTCGGTACAGAAAGTCTCCGGACCGGTCTCCCGTGAACACGCGGCCCGTGCGATTCGCTCCGTGTGCGGCGGGTGCCAGGCCTACCAGGAGCAGGCGCGCGCTCGGATCCCCGAACGAGGGGACGGGCCTGCCCCAGTAGTCCCAGTCCCGGTAGGCCCTCCGCTTCGCCGCGGCGACTGCCTTACAGTGAGCTGCGAGCCGTGCGCAGCGGCGGCAGGCGACGATCTCGTCGCGCAACGCGGCGAGCGGGCCGTCCAACTCGGGAGCGTCCATGGCGCGCGACAGTGTACCAGCCGCACGGACCGACGTTGACTTCCCTTCAGGCGCCGGGCAGCGGTGGCAGGCTCCGGCCCGGCACACCGGGAGGCTCGCGAGAAGTCGCAATCGGCGCGCCTTCGCCTCGCAGGGGGGACTTGCGCGCAGCGCGGCGATCTGATATAACAACCGCGCCGCCCGGGAAGTTCGGGCGGGGCCGCACTTCACCGACCTCGCGCTCCATTCGTACCGAACCCGGGCCGACACCCCAATGCAGGGTGGGAGTACTCAGCGCGCGAAGCGCCCAGTCAAGCGAAGGGGCTCTCGCGCAAGGCGCCGCAGTCCGGAGGTGGTGCAGCGCGAGCAGTTCGAGCGGGGCACACGGCTCTTTCAGGGGCACAAGTACGCCGCTGCCCGCAGGATGATGGAGAAGGTGGTGACCGGGCCCGATCCGTGCGTGAGCCACCGTGCCAGCGTGTACCTGAGCATCTGCCTGAACCGTCGCAAGCGACGCCCGCTTCTGGAGACGGTCGAGGACCACTACCACCGAGGCGTCCAACTGCTCAACAACGGCAAGCTCACCGATGCGGTGCGCGTGCTCAACAAGGGACTGGCCAAGGATCCGCTGTCGGGCGACCTTTACTACCTCAAGTGCGTGGCCAGGGCGCTGGGCGGGAAGACAAACCTCGCCAGCAAAGACCTCGGCAGGGCGATCGAGATCGACTCCAACTTCCGTTCATGGGCGCGCCGCGATCCGGACCTGCGGGCGGTCATCGACAGCCCGCAGTTCACCAGAGTAGTGGGCGACCCGGTGCACTGACGCCGCGCAGACACCCACCAAGACTGCGATCCGGGGCCAAGCCCGGCAGCTATTGGACCGGCGTGAAGATGATCACGTCTTGGGAAGGCAGGAAACCGAGCACTTCAACGAGTTCGAAGCCGGCCGGCTCGACCTCCGCACGGACTTGGCCGACGCTCATCTTGTGCAGCGGGTGTATGGGGATCTGCGGCTCGTCGCGGTACTCGACGAGCACCAGCCGTCCGCCGGTGCTTAGCGCCGTCCGGATGCGCTCCAGGTTCAGCCGCGGCCGGGAGAGCTCATGGTAGACGTCGACCATCAGGACCAGGTCCACGTTGCCGCTGGGCAGGCCGGGGTCGTCGTCCTTCGCGAGAACGGTGGTGACGTTGCCCACGCCCCGCTTGCGCATGTTCGCGGCCAGCATCTCCAACATCTCCGGCTGAATGTCGGTGGCGATCACTCTCCCGTTCGGGCCCACGGCGCGGGCCAGCCGCCAGGTGAAGTAGCCCACACCGGCGCCTAGATCGACCACGGTGGCCCCATTTGGGATCCGAAGGGCCCTGACGAGCCGGTCCGGCTGCTCCTCCTGAACGCGTTCGGGCCGCGTCAGCCAGTCCGCGTGGACATGGCTCATGACCGGGGCGATCTGTCGCGGAGGCGGACTGGGAGAGCCCGGGTCGAGTGGCTGAGAACAGAGGGACCCTGCGGCGAGCAGCAAGCCGCCAAGCGACGCCAAAGCTCTCCGGGCCGAGCCCCGGCGCAGGTCTTCCCTAATCGGCGAGCATTCCATGTCGCGCCATCAATCTTCGCAGGTCGTCACGGTCCGCGGTCGCCATCGGGACCAGCGGAGGCCGGACACCGCCCGCCGGCAGCCCTGCTAAGGCCATGCCTGTCTTGATCATGGAGACCTTGTACCCCGGGCGCCGGTTCCGCAATTCGTACATCGGAAGAACCACGTCGTCAAGGATCTGGTTCACCGCGGAGAAGTCTCCCGCGCGGGCCAGTTCCCGGATCCTGAGTGTGACCTCTGGCATGAAGCACGCCAGCCCCGAGGTGAAGGTCTTCACACCGAGCTTCCAGTAGCTCGGCACGAATGGCTCCGCCATCCCGTTGATCCACCGAAACCGATCGCCGAATTCCCGGCGGACGGCCAGGTAATGGGAGAGGTCGCCGTTCTCGTCCTTGACCATGCTGATGTTCTCAACACCGGCCAGCCGCTCCAGAAGGGGCAGTGCCAGCGTGCCGCTCCACTTCGTCTGGTAGAGGATGACGCTAACTCGCGCCTCGCCGGCAACAGCACGGTAGTACTCGGCCAGGCCAGGGTCGTTGGCGTCTCCCATGTAGGGGGCGACGCACAGCACGGCGTCCGCACCCGCGCGGCGGGCGCTGCGCGCCTGCAGCTTGGCATTGCGCCAGCTCTGACCTACCCCAATGATCAGGTAGACACGGTCGGCGACGGTTTCGCCGGCGACCTTGCATACACGCTCGTACTCGTCCAAGCCCAGAGCGTGGAGTTCTCCGTTGCTCCCGCAGAAGCACAGCGCGTCCAGTCCGCTGCCCGCCATGCGGCCTGCGTAGCTGCGCAGGGCCGGCTCGTCGAGCTCGAGGTCCGAGTCCCATGGCGTGACCGGAAACCCGATCGTTCCGGTCGGACGACGACTGGTCGCTGGCATCGGGAAAGCGCTCGGCCCTAGGCCGGGTCCCAAGATACCAGCAGTCGCCGAAACGGTTGCGCGCTGCGTGCCGCGCCCTAACCTACACGCCCATGCCGCAGGCCTGCAGAAGAGCCCTCTGCACTGCCAGGTCGTGCTCCGGTGTGAAGTGCTCGACCCAGCGTCCTTCGCGGATAGCGCCCGCCAAGTCGTCCATGTCGGGAAGGTACCGCCTGGACGGGCCCACGGGAACGCTTCGAGTTCCGGACGGGAACTCGCCGTTCGGCTCGCTGAGCGAGAGTCGCACCTCGGGCCTGTCGGGACTGTCGATCTGGATCGATCCCTTCTCCCCGAAGATGTAGAAGTACCGGTCGCCGTTGCGAGTGTGGCTCTTGACGGTCGCTACCGCGGGATCGAATTCGAAGGTCCCGACGACGTCGTCCTCCATCCCGTCTTGGTGGGGCTTGCTTTGCCGCAGCACAGAGCTGACCCGCTTTGGGGGACCCATGAGCCAGATGAGGGCGTCGATCATGTGCCCGCAGATCTCGTACATCTGCCCGCCCGGGTAGCGGTCGAGGCGCTTGCGGCTTTCGGGAGTCTGCGTGTCGTTCATCTGGCAAAGGACCGACCGCACAGGGCCGAGCCACCCGTCCTCGATCGCCCGGCGGGCGAGTCGGAAAGCCGGGTTGTAGCGGTAGACATACCCGATCTGGACGACGACGCTGCGATCCTCCGCTTCGCGGAGGATGCGTCCCAGCAGGTCTATGTTGACCCCAGGCGCCTTGTCGATCTTGGTGTGCTTGCCCGCACGCACGCTGGCCAAGGAGTAGGGCAGGATGTCAAGCGGATCGGTCTCTACGCAGACCATCTGAACTTCCGTGTCGGAGAGGATGTCCTCCACGCTGGTCCAACGCACGCCCTGCCACCTTGGATTGGCCCGCGCCTTCTCCAATAGCGCAGGATCGGGCTCCGCGGCCGCCACGAAGTGATAGTTCTCGGAGTCCCGTATCGCCTCAAGGTGCCCCAGCGCGTGGGAGTGCGCCGTCCCGATGATGGCGGCCCCGAGCGTCCCTTCCTTGCTCTGGGCAGCAGCCGGTGCGCCCAGTGCCGCCAAGGCCGTGCCCATCGCCTGCCTGCGCGTGATGCGTTCCATGCTTCCTCCTGATCCGAGTCCGTGCCACCGGCTAGCCGGCGCACTCCACTCAGGCCCGTCTCGCAAATGGGACGCGACCCGATGCCGACCGTGCCGCCGGCGCGCGCCAAACAAGATGGGCAAGGGCATGCTACCTGCGCCCGAACGTGCCCGGCAAGGGCGACTAGGAAGTGCGCAGAGTCCGCGCACCGGCCGAATCGGCATCCACATGGTAAACGATGGGATTCACATTCTTGAGCCCCTAGGCGGTGCTTTCGGCCGGACTACGGCACGGGATGCGACTGGATCACTCTACGAGACCAGTCTCCGGGCCGAGCATTTCGCCGAATCCCATCCCCTCGGGAAGCGAATCGCTCCGAGAACCATCGATTAGTCGAAGCTGGCCACGGCGCGGGACCGGAACACCCGCTGGCCTTCTTGGTGGACCTAAGATTGATGGCTATGCGGCAGTCCATTGCACCCACTGAAGCCCGGCGGCCGCGGAGGGCTGGACGGGGCTGGGGCTTCCGGCCTTGGACTTGCTTGGCTCTGCTTCTTGCCGTCGGCTGCGGGTCCGATTCGTCGGTCGAATTGGCGAACCGGCCGAATGTCCTGTTCATTGTCGTCGACGACCTCAATGTCGCACTCGGCACCTACGGCGAGTATCCAACCGCCGTGACCCCCAACATCGACAGGGTCGCGACGACCGGTGTGCAGTTCGACCGAGCGTATGCGCAGGACCCGCTCTGCAACCCATCCCGCACGTCCTTCCTGAGTGGCCGGCGCCCGAAGTCTACCGATGTGTACGGAAACTTCGTCGAGCCTCGGCACCACTTGGGTGATGTCGCGATGCTTCCCGAACACTTTCAATCGCACGGGTACTTCACGGCAAGGGTGGGGAAGGTTGCACACGGCAGGTACGAGGGCTCCGTCTCGTGGGATGTCTCCGAGAATGCGGCTCGGAGGAAGCACTACCTGCCAGGCACGGACCATTCCGAGGTCCGGGACAATTCATGGATCGAGGGATCCGAGGACGGCCTCTCGCGAGCGGAGATCCTCGCGCATCTCGGTCGACCGACCGGCATGCCGCTGACATGGCGCGCAACGGACGAGACCGAGGACGACACGCCCGACGGGCAGACCACGCGGAGGGTGATCGAGCTGTTGGGACTGGACCGCGACAGACCGTTCTTCATAGCCGCCGGGTTCCACAAGCCCCACCAGCCGTGGGTCGCGCCGGCATCGTTCTTCGAGCGGCATCCGGTCTCCGAGGTCATGCTGCCGGTCGAGCCCGAGGATGACCGGTCCGACATCCCCGCCGCCGCTGTCGGCGGCTATCCCGAGGATCCGGACCACAGCGACGAGCAGAAGCGTCAAGCCATAGCCGCGTACCACGCAACGGTCTCGCTGATCGATGTCCAAGTCGGGCTGCTGATGGAAGCGCTCGACGGGCTCAAGCTGGCGGACTCGACGGTCGTCGTGTTCGTGAGCGACCACGGATTCCACCTCGCCGAGCACGGTGGCCTCTGACGCAAGCACACGCAGTTCGAAGAATCCACTCGCGTACCCCTCATCGTCCGGGTACCGCACGGGGCAGCGGGTGTCCGCACTGCCGCGCTGGTGGAGCTCGTCGACCTGTACCCTACATTGGCGGAACTTTGCAACCTTCCGGTCCCGGAAGGCCTGGAAGGCACCAGCTTTGTTCCCCTGCTCAATGATCCGGACCTCCCGTGGAAGAGCGCGGTCTTCTCCGAGGCGAAGCGAAACGGCGCACACGGCCGTACTGTGCGGACGGCGAACTATCGGTACACCGAATGGTCGCCCCTAGACGGCAGCGGCGCCACCCAGCACGAACTCTATGACCTTGCAAGCGATCCGCGGGAATTCGTCAACCTCGCCAAGTCTCCCGAGCATGCCGACATCCGTGAGCATCTTTCTGAGAAGCTCCGGGCGGGTTGGCGGGCGGCGCTTCCGGCAATTGGCCGAGAGACGGGCGACCCGAACTGACCGCTGTCCCGAAAGACATCCGTTACCAGGCCGATGAGGGGCGGGTTCCACTTTGCAGGACGCAGTCTTCATGCGCTCTCACATCTCATCCCGTTACCCACGACGGTACACAACGGGCGTCGACACAGCCCCCAGATTCCCTAGCGGACCATTCGGTGTTGCCGTCGCATCCAGCCGTTCGTCCGCGGAGGTACGCCACAGGAACGACCGAATCCAGAGATGGGCGCTACACCTTGCCACGGTGACGTACAACCTGCCAGACTTGCCAACGTCGGCCGTCGGTCATCACGCCGACCCACGCAAAGGCCGCGGATTTCACACCCCTTCTCCTCAGACCGGAGATCCAGTTGGGAAGAACAGGGGTCGCCTGTGGCCTACTCCCGCGTAGGTTACGGTGGGAGGATCAGAGCTTCGTGGACGCTCTCATTACAAGAAGGGATTACGCGGAGCCGACCGATCACCCGGGCATCCGCCTCTTCATGAACGCGTCGGCGTAGGTCGAAGAACATCGGCGCGAAGCCGAAGCGGCTATAGGACAGTTGGAGCAGAGGTGCTCGGAGAAGCACACCAAGAGCGCACTCAGTAGTTTCCCGAGGAACATACCGCCACGTTATATTCCAAGCGACACTGAGGTTCCTTCCCATTGCGCGCCGCAATCGCTAACGTGCCGATCACATGTGGACAACCACGGAGCCTCAAGGCTTGAGGGCAGGAAGTGGCGGGGCCCCGCGACCGGGCGGAGCGCATCGAGCTAAGGCCCTAGAATGCATTCAAAGCATTCTGTACGGCATCTGTGGAGGACAAGACGTAGAACTGTCCAAGATCGTTGAGGCGAAGTCAGACGTCCTCACGAGATACCAGCGTGTATTCTCCGACAAGGACCTGCCGCGCCTTGCGCGAGGGAACTTTATCGGATTCCTGAAGTTCAAGAACAATCGTCACTGGACTGGGATAATTCGGTATGGGCCGAGGATTACCGAGTGCATGGGCGCATTGCGCGAAGCGCTTCGGATCCTTCTAGACGAGTCGCGGCCGCTGCGCGAGCGGCTCGACCGGCCCTACCCGCCTTCTGGCGGGAAGCTCATAAGCGGCTTGGGATCAGCGACCTTCACTCCCATTCTCTTCGTCCGCCATCCAGAGAAGCACGGCGTCTACAAGCAAGACGCAAGTTCAGTCGCTCAAGGCGCTTGGGCTGTGGGAGTATCTCTACCCGTCCGCAACCCAGTACTCGGACCGGTACATCAAGGTCAACAAGCTCCCGGTGGGTTTTGCCGAGGAGCTTGGAACTGACATCTGGACGTTGGATGCCCTTTGGTGGCGTGCTATGGGAGGCATACCGAATGCGAACGGAGCGGATGACAGGCGGATCTACGACGCCGAAGCCTCCCACCAAGACCTCTTAATCCCTCGCACTGCCTTCGATCGCCTCCTCGAGTCGATCTGGTTCCGCAAGACTCTCATCCTTCAAGGACCGCCCGGCACGTGCAAGACATTTTTCGCCCGCCGCATAGCCTGGTGCCTAATGAGTCGAAAGGACGATGGCCCAATCGAGATGGTCCAGTTCCACCAGTCCTACGCCTACGAGGATTAGCAGTCGGGCGGTCTCGCGGACGAACTCGCAGCGTTGCTGCCGGGAGACCGCTTCTTCGGCACGGGAGCCATCGTCGGACCACAACGGCATGTAGGAATAGGATGCGACTTGTGGCCCGACCTGCAACTGGTCGAGACCGATTCTCCTGCCAACATCGGGATAGCGCTTGAGAACGAGCTCAAGAATCTCAAGCCTTTGCGGAAGAGTCGCCACCGTCTGCGGAATCCACCAATTCAGCACGGCCTTCAGGCTTCCGGTCGGTATTGGATCCCAGCCCCAGCCGTCCTGGGCCTCGTGCGCAGCGAGCCGAGCGCGAATCAGTGAGACTCTCGGAAGTCTCGTCGGATTCCATGCCAAGCACTCCAATGCGTTCAGACGGGGAATTCGCTTGGTAGTCTGAAAGAAACGTCGGCCTGCAGCGGTTCGAGCAGGCCCAACACAGGGGGTGAGTCTCCCTTCAACCCATCTTCAACGATCTGCAAGAAGTCATCGGGGGCAGCCTCGGCCGACAGGGGCAGGCATTCGCCAAGCGAAACCAAGGACTCAGGTCGGAGCGGTGTCATCAAACTGCGGACAGCCGCCGCGATCTCTCTCACAGCGTCAATGCCCAGCCGGTCTCCGAACCAGCGATTGCCATGAACGGCCAAGATCGCTAGGGACTCGGAGACACCCTTGCGCAGCGCCTCGAAGTGGGCTCGCACTCTGCCACGCCTCGGGCCGTCCCATTGCTGCGTCTCGGGCAATTCGAGGGCCGGGTCGGATTGGGAAAGGACGTTCGCCGAGAGTCGGAAGAAGCGGTCCAGCAGTTGGCTCGTGGCCCATCGAGCGGTCGCGGAGAGTGCATCAAGCACAGAGGTGACGCCCCGGAACTCGCGGTCCGACCACTCAGGGCTGTCTTCCAGCTGCGCGAGCTCACTGAAGTCAGTTTCCAGCGCTTCAGGATCGGGCCGAGCTGACGAGAAGGCGAGGGCCTTGTTATCGCCATCGGACTGGAAGCGCCACGCCCCGGCCAGAGAAAGCGGAATCAGAACCAAGGACTGGAGGTGGTCCCGGGCCCACACCGGCTGGCCAATTGCAGTCGAGCGGGACAGGCGCCGACGCAGGATTTTCAGCGAGCGCCCGGCTTCCCGCGCAAGCCGCTCGATGCAGGCTGGCGCGACCGACATGCATTCAAGAGCATCCGTGAATGCGCCGCGATCAACCTGGGCGAGACGAATGTCGGGCCTGAGATCGACGGAGTTGCTCGCACGGCATATGACATGTCGAATTGGGCGGGTGGCGGTCGCGAGCTCGCGCTCCACGGACCGAGAGGAGGAGACCAGGATCAGTGGCGCCAAGGAGTTGACTACGCGCACCGCCGCTCGGTCGGACTTGAGAACGACGGCCAGGTCCTTGCAGCGATGGAATTCATCGTGCTCCAGTACACCCGCCAAGAAGGCGAAGGCAACATCCCGTGAGCCGGGTGAAACGATGCATGGTCGAGCGCATTGGCTCTCGGATCTGTTCGCGAACCAGTCCCTGAATAGCCTTTTGCCCTCGTCGATCCATGGAGCGAGCAGTTCGGGCGATAGATGCGGGTCAGTAGCTTCCCCCCAGCGGCGCCAGCCACACCTGAGCGGGATAGGACTAGTCCAGCCATTGCTCCAAGTCGCTCGCTTCGTACGCCATAAGAGCTAACTTATCAATTGGCTAGACGGACATGTGCCGATATGATCTAGGTGGGCGTTGCTGACGCCCACTCGGATCGATGACGCCTGAAACGAGTGAGCCCCTGATCGAGGACTGGGATCTGCTCAGATCGTTCCTGCCCCCGAACTGGGAGGACTTGGCGGGGCGAACAGGGGCATTGAGGAAGTTGCGGAAGGACAAGTCGCCCGACAGTCTCCTGCGCACCCTGCTGCTGCACTTGGCTTGCGGTCATTCGTTGCGGGAGACGGTGGTGAGGGCTCGCCGGGCGAATCTGGCAGACCTGTCGGATGTGGCCTTGCTCAAGCGGCTGAGGAAGTCGCGCGACTGGTTGCAGGCACTTTGCATCGAGCTGTTTCGGGAGCAGGGCTTGGCGGCCGGTGCAGCTGTCGGTGGCGCTGAGGTGCGGGCCTTTGACGGGACGACAGTGAAGGAGCCGGGCCGGACCGGCTCGCTGTGGCGCGTGCACTACAGTCTGCGTCTGCCTTCGCTGACCTGCGACTTCTTCAAGTTGACGAGGACGAAGGGGGAAGGCACGGGCGAATCGCTGACCCAGTTTCCGATTGCGGCAGGCGACAAAGTACTGGCAGATCGGGGGTACTCGACGGGCAGAGGCATCCGGCACGTGGCGGATGCCGGCGGCCAAGTGACCGTAAGGGTGAACAGCGGGGCCTTGAGATTGGAAGCCATGGACGGCGAGTGCCTGGATCTTGTCAAATCGATGAAGCCCTTGCGCCGCCCCGGAATGATCGGATCGCTGGAGGCATGGGTGCGTGCCGGAGAGGAAGCGACGGTCCCGGGACGGGTCTGCGCATTGCGCAAGACCGAAGAAGCAACTCGCATCGCGGTGCAGAAGGCGCGGCGGGAAGCACGCTCGAAGGGCCGCGAGGTCCAGCCATCAACCCTGGAGCTGGCCAAGTACGTGATCTTGTTCACAACGGTTCCCGAGGCTGAGTGGTCCGATTCGGAGGTGCTGGATTGGTACCGGACTCGCTGGCAGGTCGAACTGACCTTCAAACGCTTCAAGTCGCTGGCCCAGCTCGGTGCCTTACCGAAGCATCACGATGACAGTGCCAAGGCTTGGCTGTACGGCAAGCTGTTGGTGGCCCTGCTGGTCGAGAAACTGATCCACCACGCAAGCTCTATTTCCCCCTGGGGGTATGACTTGGCACCGGAAACAGCCACGCAGCGCCTGGCGTGAATTCTCGTTTGTCCTGAACCAAGTCCGGCGTGCCATCGAACCGCCAGTCACGCTGGCCGAAACCCTCTCCGACTGGAGTGCAATCTCGAAGGAACTGGCGGATCCACCTCGAGAGCGTCGCCCCCAACTCGCTCATTACTTCTAGTCAGCGCCATAAGTTAGCTCTTATGGCATCGTACGCCCTGACCGCTTTCCAGTGCTGCAGCGCTGTCTTGGACGTCTCCCATCATTGAGGAACGTGGAGAGGGCCGGGCGCCCGATGCCGAGCCGCCGGGCAGCTTCCGAGGCCGACATGTGCCTAGGAATAACGGACGCGCGAACATAGATGCCCGGATCCCTGGGCGATGTAGTGGCAGGCTTCATGCGGGCCAGCTCCTCATGTCGTCAGGCCAGCATATGTGTCGTGCGTCGCGCAACACGCAAAACACGCAACAAGATTGTCTCCGAGGGCGACGACGGCTTCTGCGCCGTTGAGTCCACCTTGAAGCGTGGCCGTCCCTGTCAGTGGATTGGGTGCACCGGCAGCCGACCGCGACAACGGTGTCAAGAGATTTGACTTGTATCCGTACGAATCGGCAGCGAGCGAGTGCCGCACGACGGCGTGGTGGGGGCAAGTGACCGCCCTACGCAGCCTAGGTCACGAGCACATGCGCCAGTTCGGGTGCAGGAGGGTTTGGATATGATACTTGCGGCCCGTGATGCTAGGCAGGTTGATTGGGCACCCCGGGGAATGCACACTCCCGACACTAGACTTTCCCTCGCGTAGCAGCTCTATATGCCCAACCCGCAAGTCCAAGCATTGGTAGCGCAAATCCGGAGAGCGCGCCCTGAGTGCTCGGACATCGAATCCGCCGTAGAGAAGGTCCGTCTGGAGTTGGAGGGGTTCGGGCTAAGCATCGACGCAGAGCTCGCGGAAGCCAAAGCGCTCATCGAGCAGCAGGATGGGCCAATCGAGATCCTTCACACGGACACGCTGGCAGCGCCGCGAATCCCTTGGTACTTCGGCCCCAAGCCAGCTGACAGGCACTGGCCTCAACTCAGGGCGTATCTCGAAAACACCAAGGGCTGGGGCCGCGACAGCATAGACGGGATTGATCGGTCCTCGGACGAGATCGTGTCGCTTCTCGGCAATCCCGGCAAGCCGGAGTTTCGGCGCCGCGGCCTGGTCGTCGGGCACGTGCAGTCCGGCAAGACTGCCAACATGACCGCGGTCATGGCGAAGGCCTTGGACGCCGGGTACAACACGGTCATCGTGCTGGCGGGCCTCACCAACAAGCTGAGGTTTCAAACACAGACGCGCCTTGTCGGCGATCTCGTCGCGAGAGACCCGATTGGCTGGCACGTGCTCTCGCCGCAGGTTGTCGACGAGGACTTCCGGGTGCCCGCCTATGGCGGCATTCCATGGCACACCGACAAGGCGCAGCTGGCTGTCATCAAGAAGAACGTGTCCCCCCTCGACCGGCTGGTGGTTGCCATACAGCAGACCCCGCCAGTCGCCCTGCGGCGGCTACGAATCCTGCTAATTGACGACGAGTGCGACCAGGCAAGCGTCAATGCGGCGCGCGGCGCGCTGGACATGACGGCGATCAACCAGCGCATCCGCGAGCTGCTCGGAATGCTGCCCGCGGTGTCCTATGTCGGATACACCGCGACCCCCTTCGCCAACGTCCTGATCAACCCCTACCCCGCACAGGGCCCGGAACTGGACGATCTCTACCCGCGGGACTTCATAACGGCGCTGCCAACCCCGAGCGCGTATTTCGGAACTGAGCGGCTCTTCGGTCGGGTGCCGGTTGATGCCGGGAATCTCCAGCCCGAAGAAGAAGGGCTCGACATGATCCGGACCGTCCCGGACGATGAGCAGCAGCTCCTGCAGCCTCCGAGCCAGCGGCAGCGGGATGCCTTCTACCCCGAGCTGGCGCCGAGCCTCGAGACCGCGATTCTCTACTTCTTGGCGTGCTGCGCGGCGCGGCGCGCGCGCGGGGACTCCGACAGCCACGCCACTATGCTGGTCCACACGTCCGCGTATGTCGTGATGCACGAGCGGCTTGCCGGTCTGATCAAGAGATGGAAGGAAGGGAGCCAAGGTGCCCTGCTGCGGGCGGGAAGCGAGCTGTCGCAGCGCCTGCGGCAGCTCTGGGAAGCGGAGCGGCGCCGCCTGCCCACCGGCATCACCGATGCGCCCCCCGTCGACATCGACGGGATTCGCAGACACCTGCCCGCCGTTCTCGACCGGCTGGAAGTCCCCGTCGAGAACGGGGCGAGCTCTGACCGGATCGACTACGGCGGCGCCCCGCAGACGTACATTGTCGTCGGCGGCTCGATCCTGGCAAGGGGTCTGACACTCGAGGGGCTCATGGTCAGCTATTTCCTGAGGACCTCGAACCAATACGACACGCTCCTCCAAATGGGGCGCTGGTTCGGATACCGCCCCGGCTACGAAGACCTGCCCCGCATCTGGATGACGGAGGATCTCAAGCTCCGCTTCACGGGACTCGCCGCCGTCGAGGCGGAAGTGCGCGATGAGATCGCGCAGTACCGAAGACTCAAGCAGACGCCGATGGACGTTGCGGTCCGGATACGGACGATCCCCGGGATGGCGATCACGAGCGCCGGCAAGATGAGGGCAGCCCGCCGCTGCGCTGTCAGCTTCTGGGGCGCGCACCGGCAGACGTTCTGCTTCGAGCGCCGGAACGCCCGGGTCCTCGGGGAGAACTGGAACGCCGCCGCCGAGCTCGTCAGCGATGCGCAGAGAGCGGGCCTCCGGGCCGCCGGATTGCAGGCCAAGCTCTGGAGAGGTGTTCCGAAGTCCTCGGTCCGGAAGTTCTTGGCGGCGTACTGCCCCCACGCCGGGCAGGAGGACCTCTCGCCCGACACCCTGACGCGCTTCCTGGACGAAGGCGGCAGCCGGCTTGACCGCTGGCACGTGGGAATCGTCGAGGCGGCGCGCGGGAACCCCTCCGCAAGAACGCTAGGCGCGGCCGGCGAGGTTCGCCTCGTGACGCGCTCGCGCCTGAGGGGCACCGGAGAGATCGCAAACATCAAGGCGCTGATGTCCAAGAGGGACATCTGCCTTGACTGCCCTAGGGATGTCGACCGCTCCCTGCCGTGGGGGGAGCTGAAGGAGGCGCGCCGCCGCGCGGTGGGAGACGTGCCCCTGCTTCTTCTCTACGCGATCGACAAGAGCTCGCAAAGGCAGAGAGGCGGCACGGGCCGCGTAGCGCTCGATGCCATCGAAGACGTGCTCGGCTACGGCGTGGTGTTCCCGGGGTCGGTGGCCGAATCCGGCAGCCATGTGTCGGTGGAGTTGGACCCGCCATCCGCGGACGAGCTCGCCGAGATGGACGCCGAACACGAGGCCCAGGCAGAGGCTGCACATGTCATCTGATGCGGGCCGCCCCGGCGCCGGGGGCGTCTGGTCGCGGCTGCGGGCCGGAGGGCGCGAGGCCACCAGCCTCAAGGTTCCGACGCTGCACGCCGGCGTGACGTGCCCGGCCGGGCCGGTTCGATTCGCAATCGGCGAGAACGGGGAGGCCCGCCTCTTACTGCCCCTACGGAAGGGAGAGACACTGCGGGGCTTTGCCGACGCGCCGTCGCTGCGGATCCGCATCTCGACATACGTGACGAAAGGCAGGGGCGCGAGGTTCCTCGACATCACCTGCACCGCCCGCGACCTAGAGGCAGTCTTCGCGGAAGTGGTGGACGAGGTCGTCTCGAGAGTCAGCGCCGGCGAGAGATGCCCCGCGGCCGCGCGTTCCACCATTGAGGAGTTCCGGACCCTGCTGCTGCGCACTTCCGGATCCGGCGTCCCGGCTTCGGCGGTCGTGGGGCTGGTCGCGGAACTGCTGGTCCTCAACCGCCTGCTTGACCGCTCCCAAGGCGCGTGGCGAGCCTGGCGTGGCCCCAAGGGCGAGCGCCACGACTTCCGCAGCGCCGGCGTGGCGCTCGAGGTCAAGGCAACGACGAGGGCCGGCAACTCCGTGATCACGGTCAGTTCGATGGAGCAGATGGAGCCCCCGGCGGGCGGCACCCTGCACATCCTGCACATCACCGCCGAACAAGCCCCCGGCGGACTGCTGAGCATCGCGGCGCTGGGCCGCGCAGCGCTGGCCAAGGCGGACCAGCCAGACGCGGTGCGGCAGCTGATCTCGGCGGCGGGCTGCGAGAGCCTTGACTCCGAGCAGTGGAACAGGGCGGCCCTCCACCTGGAGTCCGAGCAGCTGTATGCGGTCCGGGCCGGCTTCCCTAGGCTGTCCCCCTCGATGCTCAAGGAAGGATCGCTGCCAGCCGGGGTCGGGCGGCTGAAGTATGAGATCGACCTGTCGGCGGCGGCCTCGTTCGCCTGCAGCGCGAGCCAAGCCGCGCGCCTAGAAGCGGAGCTGGCCGGATGCGCCTAGCACGGCTGGAACTCCACTCCGAGCCTTACGGCGGCACCGGCAACATCGGGGCGAACTTTCGAAAGCTCCTCGGAGCCCCGTCCCTCGACACCCTAGAGACAGTGATCCGGGAAGCGGTGCAGAACATCGCCGATGCAGCGAAGCTGGGCAGGGGCCCGGGGGTGCTGATCCGCATCCGCACGGTCACGGATGCCCAGATGAAGGTCTTGCGGGATCGAGTACTGGCAGAGCTTCCGCAAGAGGAAGACTCCCGCGGGAAGATCGCCGCGTTTCTCGGCAGCAAGGCTCCGGCCGTGATGGAGATATGCGACTTTCGCACCACCGGACTGGGCGGCCCGACCCGTGCCGACAGAATCCCGATCGGGACGGAGACGACGGATTTCATCGACTTCCTACGGAATGTTGGAACCCCAAGGGATTCCCCGCACGGCGGCGGAACCTACGGGTTCGGAAAGGTTGCGCTCTACCGGGCTAGCCGCTGCAGCACGATCCTCGTTGACTCGCTGGTGGCAGGCGGGGGCTTCCGGTCGCGGCGGTTCATCGGCTGCCATGTCGGCGCGTCATACGGCCGCCCCGAGCGGGGACTGCTGCGGCGGTACACCGGCCGCCATTGGTGGGGCGCGAGGGACGCTCCCGGCGCCGTGGCCGAACCCGTGTTCGACTGCGCGGCCGCGGCGCTCTCGAAAGCGCTCGGATTCCCGCGGCGGAGCGGCGGCGAGAGCGGAACATCGATCATGATCCTCGATTTCGACCTCCACGAAGACGACATCCGCGCGGTGGGCCGCAGGGCGGCTGAAGTGCTTCTGTGGAGCTTCTGGCCGAGGATGATGCTCGACGCCGGCCGCGCGAGAAAATTCGAGTGCCGGGTGGAGGTTCAAGGCCGGGACATCGAGCTGCCCCAGCCCGAGGACTTCCCCCAACTGCACCTCTTCGCCAAGGCGATGCGGGCGGCGAGAAGCGGGGCCGGCAGCGATGTCCGGACGATCGCTTCGCGGAGGCCGAAGAAGGAACTGGGTCGCCTGGCGATCCAGAAAGGGCTGCGCGTCCCGCGGCGGGCGCTGGTCGAGACCGGCAGCCTGTTTCCCGAAACGTGCCACCACATCGCCCTGATGCGGCCGGTCGAGCTCGTTGTCAAATACCTCGAAGGCGCAGCGCTGCCGGACGAGCGCATCGAGTGGGCCGGCGTCTTCATGGCCAGCAGCGACGATGAAGTCGAGCGCGCGTTCGCCGAAGCTGAGCCCCCAGCGCACGACGACTGGATCCCGAACAATCTTCCCAAGGGGCGGGCCAAGACCTTCGTCAACGTCGGCCTGCGCGAGCTGAGGAACCACGCGATCGAAATGGGCAGCCCGCCCCGCCCGCAGCCCGCGGGCGAGACAGCGGGCCCCCCACTCGCGCGGGCGGCCGGACAGCTGGGCAAGCTGCTCGCGGGGGCTCCGGGCAGCAGCGGCGCAGGACCGACGGGAGGAGGCGCGCAAGGCGGGCAGCGGCCCCGCCGGGCGAGCGCGACGCGACCCGTGCTGGCCCGGCTCGAGGGCGAACGCGACGAACCCGTGGCGGTGTTCGAGACGATGGTCCGCCAGGATTCCCGCCAGAGCGGGACCGTCCTGCGGGCAACGGCCACCGTGGCGGTCGAGGGCGCAGCCGCCCCAAGCGCAGGCATGCAGGACATGGGCCTTGAGCCCGCCGTTGTCGGCATCAAGGGGCCGACGGCCGAGCTTTCGGGCAACGGCGGGCAGCTCGCGATCAACGGGAGCGAGGGGCGCTTCGAGATCCGCGTCCGCTTCCCTCCCGATTGCGCCGTCACCGTGGAAGCGAAGGTCCTCCAATGCAGTGATCCGTGAACCGGCTGGTCGCATTTCCCTTCCTCACGCTCAGCGACGCGGCTGTCGAGGCCGGCCCCTGGCTCCTCGCGCTCGACGGCGGTGACCCGGCTGCAGCGGGCAGGTTCCTCGAGCACTGGGACCAGTCCACCACGCTCGCGCTGCAGCGGAACCTGCGAATAGACCCCGAGATCGCCTCGGCCGATCTCGGCATTCCGCCGGAGGACCTGCGCCTCGCCGTCGTCACGCGCGTGGGGACCGGGGCGGGCCGTCTGCCCCGGCTGATCGCGCACACGGATCGCCAGCAGGTCAGCCCCAGCCAGCCCGAGGCCCAGATTCGCCTGACGGTGAGGGGCGAGCGGCTCTCGACCGTCCTCGACCTGTTCACCGAGGTCATCCTCGCGGCGGCACCGGCCGTGCGCGGACCCCTCTCGCCGGGGCAAGCCGGCGACCGGCTGTGGCACCACCGCCAGAGGACCAGGCTGGAGGGAGAGGAGCCGCGATTCCCGCTGGAGGTGGTGGACTTGCGGGCGATGCGCCTCCACGCTCCCGCGGATGCAGCGCCCTGGTATCTTGACTGGTCCCCCCGCGACTGGTCCCGCGACATTTACGGAGCGATCCGCCTGTACCTGAACTCAAGCTGCGAGGAGGTCGTGCAGCGCGTGGAGAGCCGCGACCCCCTGACGCTGCAGGCGATCCTGGCCGACGCGATGATCCAAGTTTGCGAGGCGCTTCTCCGGCAGCCCGAGGCCGCAGAGATCATCTCCGAGTCCGAGCCGGGAAGCCTGGCGGCGCAGGCAGGCTCATGGCTCGAGCTTGCGTGGCCGCAGCAGGACCTGGATTTCGCCCGCGCCATGCTCGAGACAAGGCCGAGCGAGTTCCGGGCGGGCTTTCTTGCCATCGCGGAGGCGGCGGACTGACCCGATGCCCGTCCTGCTCCCGCGCCTGCCCTCGCCCGCGATCGATCCGATCCTAGAATCGTTCCGGAGCGCGGACCCGGGCCAGTGGCCGGAGTTCGACCCCCGGGAACTGCCACCCGCCACCCAGTTTGCGCCGACCGGAGGCGCCCGCGCGAGCGCTAGGCACCTGCAGGAGCTCCACGACGGAATCTTCGCAACGGCGAGAGACTGTGGAATGGGGACAGGGGAGGGCTCCGGCAGGCGCGCGAGGGCGCGATTCGACCTCGAGGCGGCAACCTCGCTTGCCAGCAACACCCTTATTTGCGACAGCGAGGCGCTGCGGGATGAGGTCTGGTCGTTCGTCGGGGTCGTGATGGCGCCACAGGTCGTGCACTGGCGCTTCGGGCTGTCGCGGGAACGATATGTTGGGGGCGTAAGGAACACGTTCCAGCGACTGTGGCTGCGGACAAGGGTTCTCGACCGCGGCTCCGGGCACCGCGACCGCTGGGGGCTTCTCGCTGCGCTGACAGAGGATGCGCTGGTCCAGATCACGGAACGGCCGGGCATCAGCGCCGACCCCGTGCTTGCCCGCGCCCTAGCCGAGGCATGGGTTCGAGCGGCTCGCCGGTTCGGCACTTCCAAGATGGAGGACATCATGCGCCGCGCCACTCTGCTCGCGCGCGTCAAGAACGAGATTCGCAGCCTGTCTGCGCTGGATCGCGAAAGCCTCGCCCAGCTGCTCGATTCCGTGTTCGACAAGGCCGCGGCACAGACGCAGGGCAGCCAGCGCCCGCAGCCCCGGGCCTAGCTGGGAAGGGTACTGAGAGTGGCATTCCCCTCGGCACGGGGGGCTTCGGCTCCAGCCGAGTGATCCCGCCGCCACGGACAGCGGCTGGGGATCGCCCCGGGATCCGCCCCGCGCGCAACCTGCTGGGGGCGCAGGGGCGCAACGCCCGCTTGACAGCGGAACATCCCCCGCCGTATTGTCAAGAAGAATCCCCCCCCCCCGCAGACGTGTCCGCGATTAAGCCTGCCAACCCGTCGTCCGAGTTCTCCGTCCTGCGCGCCCGCGCGAACCTGTCGGTCGAGGACCTCGCAGGCCAGATAGGTTTCTCGGCGCGCACGGTATATCGCTGGGAGCGGGGAGAACAGCAGCCGCGCTTAGCGGCGCGGCTCTACCTCCAAACGGTGGTCTCCCGCGCCGCGGCAGCCAAGCGGCGCCCTCCCGCCTTCCGATTCGTTGACCTGTTCGCCGGCATTGGCGGCCTGCGCCGCCCCTTCGAGGAGCTGGGCGGTCGGTGCGTGTACACGAGCGAATGGGACAAGTTCGCGCAGCTGACCTACCTAGCGAACCACGCCTGCGACCACGAGATCGCGGGCGACATCACCAAGGTGAGCCTCGAGGACATCCCCGAGCACGACGTGCTGCTCGCGGGCTTTCCGTGCCAGCCGTTCTCGATCGCCGGAGTCTCGAAGAAGAACGCCCTCAACAGGCCTCACGGCTTCCTTTGCCAGACCCAAGGGACATTGTTCTTCGACGTGGCGCGGATCATCGAGGCCCGCCGTCCGCGAGCGTTCCTGCTGGAGAACGCCAAGAATCTCGTCAGCCACGACAGGGGCAGGACGTTCCGCGAGATCCGCCGGGTCCTCAGCGAAGAGCAAGGCTACCAGATCCACTGGAAGGTCCTAGATGCCAAGCCATGGGTGCCGCAGCACCGGGAGCGGATCTTCGTAGCCGGGTTCCGGGAGCCCAACAGCTTCACTTTCGACGACCTGCAGGTCCCCGACACGCTCGGAGGACCGCGCCTCGAGAGCATCCTGCACCCCGAGAACGGCAGCGAGGAGGAGGAGGAGCCCTACACCGGGGGCAGCGACGCCCGGGTCTCCTCCAAGTACACGCTGTCAGACCGCCTCTGGGGCTACCTGCAGTCCTACGCCAAGAAGCACCGCGCCGCGGGCAACGGCTTCGGGTTCGGCTTGGTGGGCCCACAAGACGTTGCTAGGACGCTTTCCGCCCGCTATTACAAGGACGGCTCGGAGATCCTGGTCCGGCAGGACGGGGCCAACCCCCGCCGGCTGACCCCCCGGGAATGCGCCCGCCTGATGGGATTCGACGAGCCGGGCGGCCGCGACTTCAAGATCCACGTGTCGGACACGCAGGCGTATCGGCAATTCGGGAATGCCGTCGTGCCGCACTGCGTCAAGGCCGTGGCGCGCCACATGATTCGGCGGCTGGGCCTTCCGATGAGTGCCTGACCAGTCGGCCCGGCTGACCCCCGGGGCCGTGAAGCGCGGACAGCTGCGCGACTGCTTCCGCGGCGTTGGCGCGAACCGGCTGTCGGCCGTCGATGCGGACCCGGGAAGGTGGAACCAGTACGAGGTGGGCACGACGAGGAAGATGCGCGAGCAGTTCCCCGGAGAGGGCCGGCGCAGGCACATCAAGGCCGTTCTTGTCTGGCTCGGCGATGACCGGTACCCCCTGTCCTCCGGAGGGACCGCGACTCACTACGACGCGAGAGAGAATTAGCCCAGCCGTAATCCCGAGTGGCGCCTACCCCCCCAACTCGGTAACCTAGGCCATGCGGGAAGGCGACTCACTGTTCCCGGCAAGGCACAAAAATGATCGCCTCTTCTTTATCGTCAGCCCCCGGGGATCCAGCAGCGTGCGGCCGCTCTGCTAGCTGGACTTTAGAGCGAGAAGCGCCTTGGAGGCCAGATTGGGGTCCGATTGGGACCTAGGTGAGCGACCGGAAGCTTGGAGCCGGCCATCTCGGTGGGAACATCCCGCCAAGGGCTGTCGTAGGCGGCTAGGTTGGTCGGCAGGCCTGGACGGAGCGGGCTGTGTTGAGGATCGAAACGGAATGCACCGTTGCACCTCGGAATGCAAACCGGGGCTGTCGGACTCATGCAGGGCCTGCACGACGACGCCCGACCGGGGGTGCCCCGCACTTACGACGATGAGAAGGTCGCCGCGGTGATCCACCGCGCGTTGCACGAGCGGCCGAAGGGGTCGCGCACTTGGAGTGTGCGGCAAATGGCGGACGAAGAAGGGATCTCTAAGAGCACCGTACAGCGCTCGTTCTCGCTGTTCGGGGTCAAGCCCCACCTCTCGAAGACGTTCAAGCTGTCCAACGATCCCTTCTTCATCGAGTAGGTCCGCGGCATCACCGCCCTGTATCTGAATCCTCCCGACCATGCTGTCGTCATCTGGGTCGACAAATAGACCCAAATTCAAGCGCTGGACCGCACGCAGCCGATGCTGCCCTTCGGTTTCGGCTATGCCGAGGGGTGCACGCACGACTACATCCGGCACGGGACGACAACCCTGTTCGCGGCCCTAGACGTCGCCAGCGACAAAGTGACTGCGAGGTGCCGCAAGCGGCACTGCCACCAAGAATGGCTCTCCTTCCCGCGGCTGATCGACAGAGAGACTCCCGCGGAGCTAGACCTGCACCCCGTCTGCGACAACTACGCCACGCACAAGCACGCGAAGGTCCGGGCCTGGGTCGCCAAGAGTTTCCGGATCCATCTGCACTTCACGCCGACCTTCGCCTCTTGGCTGAATAAGGTCGAGCGTTGGTTCGCGCTGCTCAGCCAGCGAGCCATCATGCGCCAGACCTTCCACAGCGTGACAGACCTCAAGCGCAAGATCATGGCCTTCTGCGAGCACTACAACAAGTCCCCGAAGCCGTTCGTATGGGTGGCCACGGCCGACTCGATCTTCGAGAAGCTCAAGCAGTCATGAAAACATATTAATGGGACGAAACACTAGGCGGCTGATAGATCCACGTTTCGACTGGGGGACACGCGAATGCTGGCTGACATCGTCGCTCTCCGGTCCGGCGACTTTGATGCCGCGATCGTGGACATGAGGGCGGTCGCCGAGATCACGGAATACGAAGAGGCTCGGCGGAAGGTGGCTTTGGACATTCCGACTCCAACAGACCAGCAGTGCGTTGAGGCCTGTGCGGTGGCCGCGCTTGCCGGGGCCACGGTAGTGGCAAACACAGCCGACTATGGCGATTAGAACAGGTGAAGTTCGCCACAGCGATCTGATTCGGCGGAGGGTGGGCGGGAACCTCAAGGTTGTGGCCTCCGGAAGCGTCAAAGGGCCCCAGCAGGCTACGGTCATGCTGGTGGTGGGTCCCGGCAGGGTCGAGACGGGCCACGGTGTTACCCGGCAATCCACCCGATTGGGCCTGCGGCACACTCAGAGCCTTTAGCTCGGAGCCTCTGATCGGGCGGTCCCAGCTTCGGGCTTGCCGTCGCTTTGCGAGCGCGAGCCCCCCGCATGGCGCCAAAAGGTGGGCTAGTCTGAACTTGAGAGGACGATCGGCCCTTGGCGGGACCTGTGCTGGGGCACCGGGGGTGATTCGCCCGGCGACGTTCCGAGGGTGCCCGAGCAATTATGGCGGATTCTGCGCAACTCTTGGAGATCCCCCGGGACATGGCCGGCGGGAACGAGGCAATCTCCATCCTTCTGGATGCCTCCGAGGCGGCAGCGGCGAACTCCTTGGATCTCGATGCGCTGCTGCGCGAGATGGCCCGGATTGTCCGCAGGATCGTCGACTACGAGATGTACTCCGTCCTCCTCCCGCAAGAGAGTGGGGACTTGCGGATCGCCCATGCCGAAGGCCTTCCCGAAGACCTCGTGAAGACTCTCAGGATTAGACCGGGCGAGGGACTAACCGGGTTTGCGGCGATGACGGGGAGGACGGTCTCGGCTGACGACGTGGATCGAGAGCCACGCTATCTGCGTCGCGTGGCCTCAGTGCGCAGTGAAGTTGCGGTCCCGCTGCTGGCCCGCGATCGCGTGGTCGCAGTCGTGGACCTGCAGTCGGCCGATCCTGCCGCCTTTGACTCGCGAGTCTCGGACCTTCTCGAGCTGGTTGCCTCCAGATTCTCCCTGGCGATCGATGTTGCCCAGCTCTATGCGGCCAAAGAGAAGCAGCGCTCCAAGCTGGAGACGTTGCACCGGGTGGCGGAGGAGTACACGACCCTTCTCAGCCTTGACGAACTGCTCCGCAAGATTGCGGCCTTGGTGCGCTGCTTGATTCCCTACGACGCCTTTGCGATCTACCTCAAGGATCCGGTGGGCCCCTACCTGCGGCACTATTTCGGCGTCAAGTTCGACGAATGTGTGCGTTGGAGCGACCTTCGCATCGGCGATGGCCTCGTCGGGCAGGCTGCGGCGACTCGCGAGCCTGTCTTGGTGAGGAACACGGCGAACGATCCAAGGTACATCGAATTCATGCCCGGGATTCAGTCCGAGGTGGCCGTTCCCCTGCTTCTCAAGGGCAAGCTCGTGGGCGTTCTGGATCTTGAGAGCGTCAGCGAGGCCCGATTCGGCAAGGACGATCTGGCGACATTGACACTCCTAGCGCCACAGTGCGCGGCCGCGATCGAGAACGCGCGCCTTCACGAGGAGACGGCGCGCAACGAGGCACGCATGGCAGCCGACCTCGTCGCGGCGCGGGCGCTTCAGTACCATCTGCTGCCGAGCGCGCCCCTGAGTGTGGAGGGTCTCGAGATCGCGGCTCGGAATGCTCCCGCGGCGGTGGTCTCTGGCGACCTGTTCGACTTCTATTGCAAGGCCGGATGGTTCGGGATCCTCAATGCCGACGTCAGCGGCAAGGGGGCGGCAGCTGCAATCTACGCCGCGCTCGCGAGCGGCCTGTTCCGAAGCTTCGCGGAACCGAGCCGCTCGCCGGCTGCAACGCTTGCGAGTGTGAATCAGGCACTATTGGATCGCAAGATAGAGGCGAAGTTTGTCGCGGCGTCCTTCGCGGCTTGGCGGCCCGCCGACCGCGCCTTGGAGATCGCTAGTGCGGGAATGCCGTTTCCATTCCTGGTTCGCGACGGCAAGGCCCGGCAGGTTGCGATCGAAGGGATTCCGCTCGGAATGTTCCAGAACGCCAGCTACGACAGCGCAACCCTCAAGCTCGGTCCCGGCGACGTGGTGCTGTGCGTGTCCGACGGGTTCGGCGAAACCGTCAACTCAAGAGGAGATTCCTACGAGGAACGCAGCATCTTGGAGATCTTGCAGGCTCACTGGGATCGGTCCGCCCAAGAAATCTTGGACAAACTGTTTCACGACGTCGCGGCATTCGACGCGCAGGCCGAGCCGAGAGACGACCGCACTGCGATCGTCATGAAAGTGAGGGCCTGATGCGGCAGTATCCGACTGGCCGGGTCCCCATCCACGGCACTCGTTTTCGTTCCCAGATACCGCAGTCGGCCTGAGGATGCGCCCCCGGCTTGACCGGAAAGCCGTGGCCGGTGGAACAGCCGCGGCCTTGCGACGGGCAACCTGCCGCTAGATCAGCCAGCGGCGTGCGATTTGGTCGCTCTCATCGGCTGTCACCAGCCAGTCCAGCAGCAGGCCCTTGAGCTCAGAGACTGTACCCCGGTGCCGGGGATCGCCGTACAGATTCCTCCGTTCGCGGGGATCGTTCCTGAGATCGTACAGCTCGCCGCCGTGGCCGACGTAGTGGTTCAACTTCCAGCGGCTTGTGCGGACCATCTTTGCATCGGGGTGGCGCACGCCGGCAATCCCCTTGCCAGGTACGAAGAAATACCCCTCGTCGCCGTTGGTGATCACCTCGGGCATGATGTTCTCGGCAAACTGGGCTTCCTTGGACGTGTAATCGCTGCGGTTGCCGGCCACGAGCGGCGCGAAGCTCGTGCCTTGGACGCTGTCCGGGACGGGCAGCTGGCATAGCTCAAGCAGGCTGGGGAGCAGGTCCACGGTTTCGACCAGTTCCGAGTACACGCCGGGCCGGATGCGGTCGGGCCAGCTGACAAGCAGCGGGATTCGCACCGAATCCTCGAAGAAGACGTTCTTCCCGAAGAGACCGTGCTCGAGCATCTGGTCGCCGTGGTCGGTCGTGACGATGATGATCGTTTCGGACGTCAGCCCGAGTCGATCGAGCTCCGCCAGGATCTGGCCGATTTCCTCGTCCAGCCACGTCACGTCTCCGTAGTAGCTGCGATACCGCCACAGCAGGTCACCGCGGGCCATTCCGTAGGGCGGTGACCCCCGAAGGATCATCTTGCGCACCGGAAGAGGCAGGGATTGGATGTATTCGAGGCCTACCTTCTCTGGCAGCGGAATCTCGACCTCGTTGTAGAGGGCGTCATACGGCTCTGGAATGGTGTGGGGCGAATGGGGCTTGAAGAATGAGGAGAACAGGAAGAACGGCTTATCGGAGCGGGCGAATTCTCGAAGCAGGCCGAGGGTCTCCCGCGCCGTCCAACTGGTCGGAGTGTAGTAGCGGTCGATCACCGAACGATATGGGTTCCCCCCTGGAGGAGGCGGCCTGACCGTTGCGCGATAGTGCACGGCGCGGTCAGGATCGCTTGCATCCCTCCACTTCACGTAGTCGGAATACGGATCCGTGCGTGGAATGCCGTCGTCCAGCAGCACCCGATCGAAGCCCGTGCTGCGCGCGTGGTCGACGGTGGGAGGGTGGAAGTGCAGCTTGCCCACCGAGCCCGTCACGTGCCCGCCTTCTCCGAACAGGCGCTGCATCATGGCCTCGGGTTGCCGGTATGGCGTGTAGTTCACCCTGTTCTTGTGGGAGTGCGGGTAGCGGCCTGTCAGAAAGCTGATGCGGGATGGCACGCAGACCGGCGCCTGAACGCAAGCTTGGGTGAAGTTGGCCGAGCGCGCTGCCAGCCGGTCAAGGTTCGGAGTTCGGATGAGAGGGTTTCCGTTCGCCCCCAGGCAGTCGAAGCGCCACTGGTCGAGCATGAAGAACAGCACGCTGGGAATGCTCGCCTGGGCCGGGGATGCAGTGGCCGCCAGCCCAGCCCCGGCTCCCACGAATCCGCGTCGAGTGAAGGTGCTCACAGGTCCGACCTCGCTCCGACGTGGCCGATGCAGATCTGCCGGACCCTCCTCACCACAGCAGCTTGAGCCCGAACTGGATCTGGCGCGGCGCATTGGCCTGGCGCGTGATTCGACCGAAATTCCGGTTGTTCACCGCAGTGTTCGGGCTCGCGAAGACGGGCGTGTTGGTGAAATTGAAGAACTCGGCGCGGACTTGCAGCCGCAGGGCCTCGGTAACGGCGAAGTTCTTGAACAGCGAGAAGTCCCAGTTCGTCGTCGCTGGCCGCCTCACGTCGGGGAGGAAGCGACCCGTGTTGCCGAACGTGAAAGGCTCTGGCTGGGAGAACACCTCTGTGTCAAAGTACTTGTCCAGCCGGTTGACGACGGGGCCCGAGAGTTTCGCACTCTGGCCGTTGTTGTCGGGCCGCAGGTAGCCGTTGCCGGCCCGGGCGGTGTTGGCCGCCGTCGGCCGCAGCGGGAATCCTGTGCTCAGCGTGATGATGCCGTTGGCCTGCCAGCCCCCTAGGATCGCTTGGGCCGCGCCGCTCCAGCCTGCTCCCAGAGACCTGCCCTTTCCGATGGGCAGGTCGTAGACGTAGTTGAAAACGAAGCGCTGGGAGATGTCATTGCCGGAGACTGATCGGTCCGCCTTGCGGTCGTAGATGTTCTGGGTGTTCGAGCCCGTCCCAGCTGCAAAGATCCCCGACCAAGTGTCAATCAGCTTGGCATTGGTATAGGCCAGCAGGAGGCTCAGACCGTCACTGAAGCGACGCTGAGCCTTGAGCTGGAAGGAATGGTAGACGGAGTCCGCACCGCTGGCGAACATCTTGCCCAGGCGCGTGTACTGCGGGTAGGAGCGCAGCAGGAACCCATGCGGCACAGTGGGCCTGGAAAGAGGGCCGATGCCGATGACCCCCGAGAACGGATTCTCGACCCTCTCCAGCAGCCGCGAGCCGAGGGCCATCTGGCTCTCGGTCAGCTGGTTGAGATTTATGCCCCTCTCACCCGCCAAATTGAGCTGGGTCGTTCGGTTGGCGCTATAGGCAGCCTCCACGGCGATGTCGCCCGGTAGCTCGTACTGCAGGTTGAAGTTCCACACGTGCATCATGGGGATCCGAGTGTCCTGCCAGTAAGCATTCACGTTGGCGCCGACGCCAGTCAGCAATCCTTGGGAACTGCCCAGTGCCGGTATCAGACCGTCGGGGTACGGGTCATCGATGGTGTGGTTCGGGAAGACGCCGATCATTCCGATGAAATCCGTGTCGGACCGAAAGCCAAGATTCCCGACCGAGCCGCCCGCGCCCATCTGGGACGGCGCGTAGAAGAGGCCGTAGGCAGATCGCACAACAAGCCTTTGAGTGGCCTGATACGCCACGCCGATGCGGGGAGCGAAGTTGTTGTAGTCAGTCTCGAACTGGGCCCGCCGCACGCCGTCGACACCCACGAAGACCAAGCCGCCCATCAGGTCCGGCAGACCGGCCGGACCGGCTAGCGGAGAGGCGACGTCGGGGTTGAACCAGTTCATTCGGTTGTGCCGGGCAGTCCGGGCGGCATCGACCTCCCAGCGCAGCCCTAGATTCAGCGTCAGCTTGGAGGTGGGCTTGTAGTCGTCGTTGATGTAGAGGGCGTAGTAGTGATTCGACGAGCTGACCCCTTTGAACGCCTTCGTGAAGGGTCCGCTCCCGTGGCCAAGCAGCATGCTCGCGAGTCCGTCTCCGGCGGCGTTGCTGGCGCGCGTGGGATCCGGGCCCTGGGTGGGCGCTCTGTTGAAGCTATAGCTGCCATTCATGCGGCCGTACTCGCTGTTGTGCACCTGCAGGAAGCGCCACTCACCCCCGAACTTGATCGAGTGCTTGCTGAGGATTCTTGTCAGATGGGCCGAGTACGGGTGCGTCTCGAACGAGTTCCGGCGGAAGTTCGGACCGCCGTCGCCCAGCCTCCGGTATCCCGTGGGAGCGAAGCCGGGGAATTCGATGCCGTCGCCAAGGTCGCGGATGTAGCTGGGCATGCCGAGATTCGTCACGGGATCGAAGCCAAAGCTGAAGGGCCGCCAAGGAAGGTGCATGCGGCTCACTCCTGCGCGGAAGTTGAGCAGCAGGGTGGGATTGATCGTCCATGTGTAGTCGAAGGCGGCGCCGATCGAGTGCTGCGGAGCGAATCGCCCGCCGTTCGCGATGACGATGTCGTCGGGGAACACGATCAGCGGGTTGTCGTCGAACTTGCGCCTCGAGACGCGCAAGAAGAACCGCTGCGCGTTACTGACAACTTGGTCATACTTGACCTCCCACTTGTTCACGTCCAGCGGATCGGACCCGGAAGTGATCCAGTTGTTGACTCCCGTGAATCGCGCCCCGGGGCGGTTGGCCCGCGGATAGTACCCGACGACGTTGCGCGACACCGTCGCGATCCGGCTGGAAGGAATGACGTTGCCGCGAAATTGGTCGCGCTCGAATCCTCCCCCGGAAGCGTCCCGCGTGGTCAGGGGGTCGAACACCCGGATCAGATTGCCGGCAGCGTTCAGCGTCTCGGAGAAATCGCCGCTGAGTTGCGCGGGCGTCGGAACGGTCGCAACCTGAGTGGCGGCTCTCCGCTCGCGCAGACCCTCGTAGCCGAAGAAGAAGAACGACCGGTCCCTGCCGTTGTAGAGCTTGGGGATCGAGATGGGGCCTCCCACGGTGGCACCGAACTGGTTGCGCTTGAAGCTGCCCAGTGGCACACCGTTGCGATTCGCGAAGAAGTCGTTTGAGTCAAGGGCCGAATTGCGCAGGAACTCGAAGGCCGAGCCGTGGACTCGGTTCGTCCCGGACTTGTAGACCATGTTGATGACGCTGCCGCCGCTACGGCCGAACTCTGCCGAGTAGTTGTTTGTCTGGACCTTGAACTCTTGCACAGAGTCAACCGACGGCAACACGGTGAATCCCTGGATCGGGTTGACAAGCGGCGGCGATGACGGCACGCCGTCGACAAGGATCTCGTTCGTGCCCGGGCGGCCACCGTTGACGAGGATGCGGCCGCCGTTGAACACGTCGGAGATGCGCCCGGAAACGCCCGGGACCAGCAGGGCAAGCCGGTACGGGTTCCGCGAATTGAGCGGGAGGTCGATGATCTTCTGGTTGTCGATCACCTGTCCCATGGAGGACGTCGTCGAATCCAGCAAAGGGGCCTCGGCCGAGACCTCGACAATCTCGGTGACAGCTCCCACCTCGAGCACGATCTGGATTTGGGCGCTCTGCTCGACCTCCAGAATCAGGCCGGTGCGCTCGACACGCTTGAATCCCTCCGCCTCAACGGCGACCCGATAGGGTCCTGGCTGCAGCGACGGTGCCACGAAGCGGCCTGCCACGCCGGTCTCCGTAGCGAACTCGGCATTGGTCGCCGTGTTGGTCACCGTCACGACCGCTCCGGGAACGACCGCGTCCGTGGCATCTGTGACGAGGCCCTGCAGGGTCGCTGTGATCGTCTGCGCGCGCCCCTCCGAACCAAGGGCCAGCAGGGCCACCAAAAAGGGAAGATACATCGGGCGCTGCATAGGCCCTCCTTCCGGAATTCGCTGCCCGCGTGTCTCGGATGCGGTCCGCCAAGCCAGAGTCCAGCAGGCAATCGGTGTATCGCTGTCTAGAGGATAGGTGTGCCCCGTACGGACGTCAAGCCAGTCTGACTCCATTGCCGAATCTGCGGGCGTCCCCGAAATGCGGCCCTGTGGTAAGTTGAGATGTTGAAGCCGTCGCGAGTGATTGTCGTCGGCACTGGCGCCCGGAACGCCTGAGATTGGTCTGCGGGGAGAGGACCCGCATCCAGCACTTGCGCCTCCCCCATGGATCGAGCAGTTGCCAACCGATACGTCGCGGCACTGGCCGAGATCGTGGCCAGGCCCGAGTGCGCGCTCACTCCTGAATCCGCCCTGGAACAGCTCGAGACATTCGAGGGACTGCTGTCCAGTTCGCCGGAACTGGGTGTGGCGCTGTCGTCACCGGTCGTCAAGCCGGAGGACAAGCGCGCCTTGATACGGGACATCGGCTCGCGGGCCGCACTGGACCCACTGCTGGTGAACTTCCTGTGCGTGGTCACCGACGAACGGCGGATCGGGCACTTCGCCCTGTTCGTGGACGAGTTCCGGTCGTGGCTCGACCGGCACTTGGGAAGGGTCGCCCTCGAGGTGCGCCTCGCCCGCCCAGTGGGCGCAGACCAGAGCCAAGCCCTGGAAGCCCTCTTCCGGGATGTCACGGGAAGCCGGGTGCGAACGACCTATCTCCAAGATCCGGCGATGCTCGGCGGGTGCTCGGTGCAGGTCGGCTCGACGCTCTATGACGGCTCGCTGCGCACAGCGCTGATTTCGCTCGGCAATAGGCTTGCATCCGGACGGCAGTGAGCGCAGATCTCCGGGAAGGGGCATAGGTATGGCCAACATCAATCCATCTGAGATCACCCAGCTCATCCGCGAGCGGATCCTGAACTACGACGCCACCGTCGAGGTGGCCGAGGTGGGCACGGTGATCTCTCTGGGCGACGGCATTGCACGAGTGCATGGCCTGGACAGCGTCATGGCCGGAGAGCTCATCGAGTTCGAGGGCGGCATCTCCGGCATCGCCATGAACCTCGAGGAGGATCAGGTCGGAGCCGTGGTGATGGGGGACTTCACCGAGCTCAAGGAGGGCGACCAGGTCCGGCGGTCCGGGCGCATTATCTCGATCCCGGTCGGCGACGCGATGCTCGGCAGGGTCGTGGATTCTCTCGGGCAGCCCATCGACGACGGCGGTCCGATCGAGACGACCCAATACAACCCAATCGAACGTATTGCGCCCGGCGTCATCGACAGGGAGCCTGTCAAGGAGCCCATGCAAACTGGGCTGAAGGCAATCGACGCGATGATCCCGATTGGTCGCGGCCAGCGCGAGCTGATCATCGGCGACCGGCAGACCGGCAAGACCGCGGTCGCCATCGACACCATCCTCAACCAGAAGGGCGGGGACGTGATCTGCATCTACGTCGCGGTCGGGCAGAAGCGCTCGACTGTGGCGCAGGTGGTCAAGACCCTGAGAGACCGGGGGGCCATCGATTACTCGATCGTGGTTGTGGCCTCAGCCTCCGACCCCGCGCCGATGCAGTACCTCGCACCGTTCGCGGGAGCGGCCATCGGCGAGTACTTCCGCGACACAGGGCGGCACGCGCTGTGCATCTTCGACGACCTCTCCAAGCACGCGGCGGCGTACCGCGAGATCTCGCTGCTGCTGCGCCGCCCTCCCGGCCGGGAAGCCTACCCGGGAGATGTCTTCTACCTGCACTCGCGGCTGCTGGAGCGGGCCGCCAAGCTGAGCCCCGCCCTGGGAGGCGGGTCGCTAACGGCGCTGCCGTTCATCGAGACTCAGGCCGGCGACGTATCGGCCTACATTCCTACCAACGTGATCTCGATCACCGACGGGCAAATCTACCTTCAGGCGGACCTCTTCAACGCCAACGTGCGCCCCGCCGTTGACGTGGGAATCTCGGTGAGCCGGGTCGGCGGGAACGCCCAGATCAAGGCCATGAAGTCCATCGCCGGAACGCTGCGGCTGGACTTGGCCCAGTACCGCGCCCTAGCGGCGTTCGCGCAGTTCGGCTCCGATCTCGACAAGGCCTCGCAGCAGCAGCTGCACCGCGGCGACAGGCTGGTGGAAGTGCTCAAGCAGAAGCAGTACGAGCCGGTCTCGGTCGAGAAGCAGGTGGCTGTGATCTTCGCAGGGACGAAGGGCTACCTAGACGATCTCGAGGTCTCCCAGATCGCGGAGTTCGAGCGAGAACTCTATGACTTCCTCGACCTGCAGGGCGAGGGTGGCGTTCTCGGGGCGATCCGAGAGCGCAAGGTGCTGGACGACGAAGTCACGAACGCCCTGCACGAGGCCATACGCGAATTCAAGGAGCACTTCGCCGCGACGCACGCTCTGGCCAAAGCCAGCTAGCCAGCCATGCCGTCCCTGATCGACCTGCGGAGGCGGATCCAGTCCGTCAAGAACACGCAGCAGATCACCAAGGCCATGAAGATGGTCTCGGCCGCGAAGCTGCGGCGGGCCCAGCAGGCCGTCGTCGGTGCCCGGCCCTACGCAAGGCTGCTCGAAGAGCTGCTGGGGAGCGTCATTGCCGCGAGCACAGTCGATGGAGAGCGGGCGTCCCACCGCCTGTTGGAGGAGGGAGACGCCCAATGTGTGCTTCTGCTCGTGCTAGCCGGCGAGAAGGGGCTGTGCGGCTCGTTCAACAGCAACCTGTTCAAGGAAACGGACGCGTTCATGAGGCGCCAAGAAGGCAGCGAGGTAGAGCTGGAACTGCTGGGCCGCAAGGCCGTCGAGCACTACGCCAAACGCGGGCATCCGATCACCGGCAGGTGGGAGCGCGTCTTCGTCAACGTGGACCGGGCCACGGCGCAAGTGGTGGCGGACAAGGCCATACAGAGGTTTGCCAGCGGCGGTGCCGGATCGGTGTGGATTGCCTACAACTGCTTCCGCACCATCCTCAGGCAAGAGGTCACCGTCGAACAGCTCCTGCCTGTCGCGCCCCCCGCTCCAGGAGCGCAGGGCGGGACGGAGCACGAATACGAGCAGCCCGCTAGCGAACTGCTCGCCGAACTGCTGCCGAAACGCGTGGCGACCCGCGTGCACGTGGCGATGCTCGAGTCAGCTGCCGCGGAGCACGCCGCGAGGATGGCAGCGATGGACGCGGCCACCCGGAACGCTGGCGAGGTCCTGGACAACCTCAGGCTCCACCTGAACAAGGTGCGCCAAGCAAGCATTACCGCGGAGATCATCGAGATCGTCTCCGGCACGGCGGCTCAGGAGTAGCGCGCAGCCGGGACCAGGAGAATCGCAACCATGGAAGCCGTAGGGAAAGTCATCCAAGTGGCCGGCCCGGCCGTCGACATCCGGTTCGACGGCGGGCGCCTGCCGAAGATCTTCAATGCCGTGGTCGTTAGCAGCGAGGGCTTCGACGTGCCAGAGCCGCTGCGGGTCACCTGCGAGGTTCAGCAGTACCTGGGCGAGCGGCGAGTGCGCGCACTAGCCATGCAGCCGACCGACGGAATGGTGCGGGGCATGCACGTCACCGACACCGGCAGGGCGATATCGATGCCCGTGGGCCCGCAAGTGCTGGGACGGGTCCTGAACGTGCTTGGAGAGCCGGTCGACGAGCGCGGCCCCGTCGTGACCGAGATGGCGATGCCCATCCATCGGGATCCGCCCGAACTCACACAGCAGTCCACGGAGTCCGAGATCCTCGAGACCGGAATCAAGGTCGTCGACCTGATCGAGCCCTACTTGAAGGGCGGCAAGATCGGCCTGTTCGGCGGTGCCGGCGTCGGCAAGACCGTGATCATCATGGAGCTGATTAACAACATCGCGCTGCAGCACGGCGGCGTGTCGGTGTTCGCCGGCGTGGGCGAGCGCACGCGAGAGGGCAACGACCTGTGGCTGGAAATGCAGGAGTCCGGGGTCGTCAACCCCGACGACTTCAATTCGTCTAAGGCGGCGCTGATCTACGGCCAGATGACCGAACCGCCCGGGGCGCGGCTGCGGGTCGGGCTGTCCGGGCTGACCGTCGCAGAGTACTTTCGCGACGTCGAGGGGCAGGACACGCTACTGTTCATCGACAACATCTTCCGCTTCACCCAGGCCGGCGCTGAAGTCTCGGCCTTGCTGGGCCGGATGCCGTCCGCGGTAGGCTACCAGCCCAACCTAGCCAGCGAAATGGGCGCGCTGGAGGAGCGCATCACCTCCACGAAGACGGGGTCGATCACGTCCGTCCAAGCTGTCTACGTGCCGGCCGACGACTACACCGACCCGGCGCCGGCCACAGCGTTCACGCACTTGGACGCCACGACGAACCTGTCCCGCGAGATCGCCTCGCTGGGCATCTATCCTGCCGTCGACCCGCTGACCTCTACATCTCGGATCTTGGACCCGAATGTGGTGGGCCAGGAGCACTACCAGGTCGCCCAAGCGGTCAAGGGCATCCTGCAGCGCAACAAGGAACTGCAGGACATCATCGCCATCCTAGGGGTCGAGGAGCTCTCCGAAGAGGACAAGCTGATCGTGGCCCGTGCCCGGAAGCTCCAGAGATTCCTCTCGCAGCCGTTCCACGTTGCCGAACAGTTCACCGGGGTGAAGGGCTGTTACGTCAAGCTGGCAGATACCATTCGCGGGTTCAAGGAGATCGTGGACGGGCTTCACGACGACCTGCCCGAGCAGGCCTTCTACATGGTCAGCACGATCGAGGCCGCGCAGGAGCGTGCGCGCAAGCTCGCGGACTAGGTGGTGGCCCGCTCCCGGAAGGACGTGTCGATGAGGCTGGAAGTCGCAGTTCCTGAGAGGCCGGTGCTCAACGAGCGAGCCGTCTCGGTGCAGTTGCCGCTTGCGACCGGGTATCTGGGTGTCTTGCCCGACCATGCCCCCCTGCTCGCCAAGATGGGCACTGGCGTGCTGACGTTCTCCGGCCCGGATGGCGCCGAAAACTGCGTTGCGCTGGATGGAGGCGTTGCGGAGGTCTTGGGCGATTGCGTGAGAGTCTTGGCCGAGCGAGCGGAGCGGTCAGGCGAGATCGACGTGGACCGGGCCCGCAGCGCGCTGGCCCGCGCCGAGCAGCACTTGGAGTCCCCGTCCTTGGAGACCGACGTGGACCGGGCACAACGCGCAGCCGGGCGGGCGCGGGCCAGAATCGCCGCAGCTGCAGCCCAATAGGCGGCTACAGGGGTTTCCAGCCGGCCCCTGTGGGGGAAGGCTACCCCGGCTCGGCGATACAGGGGTTGACGAGTTCCCCTATGCCCTCGATGCCGACGGTGCATGTGTCCCCTGGCCGCAGGTAGATCGGCGGCTTGCGGGCCATACCCACCCCGGGCGGCGTCCCCGTTGAGACGATGTCGCCCGGCTCGAGCGTCATCACGGCCGAGAGGTACTCGAGCAGCGCGGGCACGTCGAACACCAGCTGGTCGGTATTCGAGTCCTGGAGCCTCTCGCCGTTCAGGTCCAGCCAGATCCTCAGGTTGCCGACGTTCGGAACCTCATCCTTGCTGACCAGCGCGGGCCCAAAGGGCCCGAAAGTGTCGAACGTCTTGCCGATTGTCCACTGCGAAGTCGCCAGCTGGTAGTCGCGGGCGCTGACGTCGTGAACGCAGGTATAGCCGAAGACGTACTCTTCCCAGTCGGAGGCGCGGACGCCCTTGGCCCGCTTGCCGACCACGAATCCGAGTTCGGCCTCGTAGTCCACCTTGTCCGACACCGATGGGAGGATGATCGGATCGCCGTGGCCGCAGACAGCGTTGCCGTACTTGGTGAACACCGTCGGGATTTCCGGGATCTCCATGCCTGATTCGATGGCGTGGTCGCGGTAGTTCAGCCCAATGCAGATGAACTTGCCCGGGTTGGGAACGGGAGCATGCAGCCGTACAGAATCCAACGGAACGCCGTCGGCACGATCCGCGGCAAGGCGTTCGGCAGTTCGCAGGGCCTCTTCCCCGCCGTTCAGGAAGCTGATCGCGTCCGGGTAGCCGATCTGCTCGAGACCGATCACCTGCCCGTCCACGAGCATGCCGGCCTCGGGCCGACCGGACCCCTGCGAGATAGTGACAAGGCGCATTAAGACCCATGGTACGACGCCGGCCAACGGCGACCGGGGTCAACTGCAGACGCCGCAGGACTGTTCAAGGTTCGACTGACCGGACTAGGACTGCGGGACGGGTGGCAGTGGGGTGGACAGCAGGGCCTCAGTCTTGCCACCAGAGAGGGAGTGGAGCAACACCCGACCCCGCTGCGCCAGGTCCAAGTTCGCAACGTCTGGCCCGACGAGTTCTCACGTTCTGACGACCAGATTTGTACCCACAATTGGCTCGGATCCGCAGCTACAGCGCCAATCGCCTGCGAAAGGTCGCCCTGCGCGACGAGCGCTGGCCGGCCCTGCTCGGTTGGCACGCTGTGCCCTGGACTTCGGCGCCTGCGACTGCTGGATCGGCTGGAGCATTCCTCAGGCCACTTGGGCCTGTTCTTGTTGGTCTGCGAGCAGTCCCGCTTCGTGTTCCCCCCCTAGGCCAGCGGCATTCCTTGACTCGGCTCTACGCTCAGCTTGGGCCGCACAGTCGGTGCAGCCGACCGCTTAACGGACTCCCCCTGACTGTGTTCGTCACCAGACCAGACGTCGGGCTCATGCTGCGGCAGCAATCCGACTACGTAGGGATTCCGGTTGCAATCACGCGCCGCATCATTCGAGTCGTGGGAACGGTGTCGGAAGGGGGTCTTCGGCCCATGCCGGTTCGCAATCCGAGGCCACTCACCGAGGCGCCCGGGCTGCCTGGCGGAATGCTGTCGTCCGACGACGGCACGAGGCGATAAGCGGATGTCCCCGGTCTTTCAGCCGGTGCTGGGGCGGCGTCGGCCCCAGCGGCATCGGCTGTCAAGACGGCCTCCGGCAGCTGGCGTGTCTCAGGACTGCCGCTGCCGGGGCTGAAGTCGTGATCGCGGTGCAACAGGTTGACAGGGCTGGATCCTCGCTCCCATACTTGGCGGGGGCACCGCGCAAAGGATTCCTCATGCCGGAATTGGTCACAACCATTTCAGCGATTACCGGGGCCTTGGCGGCCTTGGCGGTCTTAGCAAAGCTCTTCCACTGGGCAGGCAAGGTAGACACCGACCGCGAGAGTTTCAAGGCGTTCATGGGCGAGGTCCGGAAAGACATCAGGGCGCTCCAGAATACCGTCAGCACCATCCTGCTGCGGCTATCGCCCGAATTCGTTCACGGCGCAAGCCGCGTCCGTCTGAACGATCGCGGAGAAACAGCTGCCAAGATCCTGAACGCGCGCGTATGGGCGAATGAGCATGCCAGAGGGTTGGAGGCCGAATGCGCGGGGCTGAAGGAGTACCAGATATATGAGCTATGTCAGGACTACGTGATGGCCAACAGAGGCAGATGGCCCGAGAATATGGCCGAGTGCGCCTATGAATTCGGAAGCCCCGTAGAGCCTCTTGCCGAAGTTCCCATCGTTGTCCTGAGAGACGAGTTGCTGAGGCGCCAGCAACAGGTCCGTAGCGAAGGCCTGTAGGACCTTTGGCCGGTGACTCACTTCTGCCTTGATTCAGTAGCAGAGTGTGTTGCGCGTTGGTCAAGCCAAATCTATAGTCCCCTCTCGAACCCGAGGTGCGGAGGTCCTCCCGTCGTGGTGGGTGAGCAGTTCGTAGCCACATTGACGTGTGTAGCAGCGGCCAAAGATGCGATTGCCAGCCAAGCACCACACCGCAGTTCGATGTTGAGATCTGACAGCGATGGACGAAGTGTGCTCGACGTACTCGGCGCCTCATGGCTGCGCAGACAAGACCGTAAGCGTCCTCGCGTCCCGGTCGGCATGGCCCACGAGAACGCCTTGAGTTTGCTCGGCAGCCAAGAGCGCTCCGGTGGGGACCGGGCAGCTTCAGTGACGCACCATCGGCGACCATTGCCGGAAGAGCCCGCTAGCCTTGCGCGGCTGCCCCGCGTTTCGTGCGGGGCCCCCGGGGCAGGGCAGACTGGGGCCTTGGCGGGTCTGGCAAAGCTGGTCGCTGTGGTCAGAGGTCAGATCGACGCGCAATGCGGTAGGGGGCTCTGATGAGTGCGGAGTTGATCGGCACTCTGAGCGTGGGTTCAGCGCTGGCCGGACTGGTACTGGCGATGGGCGGTCTGATGCTCACACTGCAATGCCGAACGGAGAGGCGGCTAGACGCGTTCGAGGGCGAACTGCACGGCTTGCGTGGTGACTTGCGGGCGCTGGGCGAGCGAGTAGCGCGGCTGGAGGGTTTGATCCAGGGTTCCGGCCTGTTTCGCGCTTTCGAGCCGGTCGAAGCTTCGGACGACTAGCCGACCGGCTGGGCGGCCCGCAGGCCGGGCTAGATCAGTCTGCAGTTCACGATTGCCGGAATACCTCTGATTCCCGCCGAGTAGTGTCGCGGCAGTCCTTGAGGGATCTGTTCCGGTTCTGCTCGTGCGGCATGTTCCTGTCCGCCGTGATCGGCGCATCGAACCCCCGGGCCGCCGCGAGTTGGAGGAGTTCGCCTTTCCCCTTGCCGTGCTAGCCCATTCGCCGGGTGCTGCGAACATCCCACTTGTCCGGGAACGAGCGGGTCAGAGCATACGGGAGGTGCTCATCCAGCAGGATCTTCATCCTCATGCTGGCTGAGTGCCCGTCTAGCCAGCAGCAGCAGCGTTTGGTGGACCTGCTCGCGGGAGACGGTGGGGAAGTTGCAGAGGAACTCGGCTTGCGATCTTTCGGTGTCGAGTTAGTCGAAAAGCGCAGTCACGGGGACACGGGTCCCATTGAACACGACCGCGCCACTCATGATCTTGGGGTTCCGGCTGAGAGGGGCCGGGTTGCGTTCGGCCATAGCCTTGGCTCTCCTTCCTGAATGATCGGCATCGGGACCATCGTGGAGACCGACTATCACCGTGGACGGGACAACATCCATTGGCACGGGCTCGACATCCACAATCCGGTCTTCGTAGTCTCCAGCCTGACCATCATCGGCTTCGTTGTCGGCGTGCTGGTGTTCCAGACGCCTGCGGCGGCGGCTCTCGGTGAGCTGCGCACCTTCCTCACATCGACATTCGACTGGGTGTTCATGAGCGCGGGCAATCTGTTCGTGCTCTTCTGCCTGCTGTTGGTGGCTACCTCGAAGGGCCGTGTCCATGTGGGCGGTCCCGCCGCCCTGCCGAACTACTCCACAGGCGCCTGGTTCGCCACGGTGTTCACGGTGGGGTTGAGCATCGGCCTGATGTTCTTCGGCGTGGCAGAGCCGGTCGCGCATTTCCTGTAGCCCCCGCTCGGCGTCGACCGAACGGACCCAGCGGCGCACCGCATCGGCATGGCCGCCGCAATCTTCCACTGGGACCTGCACCCGTGGTCTGTCTTCGCGGTCGTCGCCCTCGCCCTCGCCTTCTCGTCCGGCAATCTCGGTCTGTCTCTGACGTTCCGCTCGGCGTTCTATCCGCTCTTGGGAGAGGCAGTATGGGGCCGCTTCGGTCACGTCGTCGACACGCTCGCCGTCGTTGCCACACTGTTCGGGCTGGCCACGTCGCTCGGCCTGGGTGCTGAGCAGACGGCCGGAGGGCTGGCTCGCCTATTCGGCGTCCCGGCGACCAGCACAGCCAAGGTCCTGTTGCTGGCTACCTTCACGCCAATGGCGCTTTCGTCGGTGGTTCTGGGGCTCGACAGGGGCATCAAGCGGCTCAGTCAAGCCAACCTTCTGCTCGCCGTGGTCCTGCTGGGATTCGTGCTGGCGGCTGGTCCTACTCGGGACATCGTGGCAGGCGTCAGCGCGAGCCTAGGCCAGTACGCCGCATCGGTCGGCCCTCTCAGCAACTGGACCGGCCGGGAGGATCTCGGTTTCATGCACGGATGGACCACCTTCTATTGGGCTTGGTGGATCTCGTGGTCACCGTTCGTGGGCATGTTCATCGCCCGCATCTCGCAGGGTCGCACGGTGCGTGGGTTGATCGGCTGCATGCTGATCGGTCCCACGCTGGTCTCCGTGCTCTGGATGAACGCGTTCGGCGGGTCGGCGGTGCTGCAGTATGTGCGGGACGGCTATCCGGACGTAGTCGCCGCAGTGCAGGCGCAGCAACCGGAGATCTCGCTGTTCGCGATGCTGGACGCGCTGCCGCTCGCCGACGTGACGTCGTGTGTCGCCATCGTGCTGGTCGTGATCTTCTTCGTGGCCTCTTCCGACTCAGGCTCACTGGTGGTCGATACGATCACGGCTGGCGGCAAACTGGACGCGCCGGTGATCCAGCGGGTCTTCTGGTGCACATTCGAAGGCATCGTCGCGATTGCCCTGCTGCTTGGCGGCGGACTCGTCGCGCTGCAGGCCCCCACGCTGGTGACCGGCTTTCCCTTCTCGTTGGTCCTTGTGGCAATGTGCTTAAGCACGTGGAAAGGTCTGCGCGCCAGCACGGCATGAGGCGAGCGGGGCCGGACTCCTGAGGGGGCCGGTAATGTTAGTCAGCCGTGTCTTCGCCGCGGGAGTGCGCCCGCTCGCGAGCGCTCGGGTTGACGGATGGACGGAAAGGGACTTCGCACACCCGAGCGGGGTCCGGCCGTCCCGGTTCACTCGCGTACTCGTCGGGCAACCAGACCCGGAGTTCGGTCCCGACCGCGGACTTGCCGAGCGGCACGTAGCCGAGAGCGATGTTGCAGCCGATCTCTGGGGCGTGCCAAGGCGAGGTCAGGTACCCAATCGGGTCAGTGCCCCCGGCGTCCGACACCAGCCAAAAGTCTGGCGCATAGTCGTCGATAGGCCGGCCGCCCAGCTTCATGCCCACCAGCACCATCGAGAACGGCGGGCGGCCCGCAGCGATCTCAGCGCGCATGCGTTCGAGAGCCGCTCGCCCGATATAGTCGCCCCGCTTCTTCCGCGGCACCTGATAGGCCAGGTTGCACTGGAACGGCACGGTCTCCTGGTCCATGTCCTGGCCCCAAGACAGGATGCCGGCCTGGATGCGGCGCTGATGGCCCGGGGCGATAACCATCAGTCGGTGAGGTTTCCCCGCCTGTAGCACCGCGTTCCACAGCCTTTCGGCGTTTAGGGTTGCGTCGCGCAGAAAGATCTCATAGCCCTTCTCGCCCGAGAAGCCGGACTGGGAGACGACGACCGAACAGCCCGCAATCTCGGCTTCGAGGAGGCCGTAGTAGGGGATGTCCCGGACCCGGCTGCCGACGAGATCGACCATCAAGGGAAGCGACTTCGGTCCCTGAATCTGGACCGGGCAAACGTCGATCTCGTCGATCTCCACGTCCATGCGCAGCCCGACGTTCACGCCTTGCAGCCAGTACAGCGCGTCGGAGTCGGACAGCGAGAACCAGAATTCGCTATCCGAGAGGCGCAGCAGGACGGGATCGTTCAGGATGCCGCCCTTCTCGTTGCAGAGGATGACGTACCGGGCGCGCATCGGCTGGATTCGGGTCGCGTCACGGGTGATGACGTAGTCGACGAACCGCTCGGCGTCCGGACCGGTGACCCGGATCTGCCGTTCGACCGCAACGTTCCAGAGCGTGACGTGCTGCGTCAGTGCTTCGTGCTCGGCCAGGGCGCCGCCGTCCTCGGGCCGGATGTAGCCGCGCGGATGGTATATGCGGTTGTAGACGGTGGCCCGCCAGCAGCCTGCGGCATGGGACAGATGCCAGAACGGCGACTTCCGCACGCGGGTGGAGATCAGCAGCTCGGCAGGCGTGCGGCCGGTCTGGCGCAGGTTGATGGGTACGATGCGGTCGGACTGATCGACGCCGCGCGGTTGACCTCTCATGGCTCTTGCGATTGCCTCCTGTTCGAACCAGCGTCGCGCGGACGCTTGCGGGACTGGAACGGAACGCATTATGATGCACAATCCCGGCTGCGGTCAAGCCTTCGTGGACGGACGCGGAGGCTGGGACGTGCCCGTGGATCGGAGTGCAGCCGGGAGATGAGGATGAAGGCGTCCGCCAAGAGCAGCACGGTCAGGGGCGCTATCCCGGAGCGGGCTAGCATCGCCGTGATCGGCGCCGGCATCGTCGGCAACTGCCTAGTCGCTCATCTGGCGGAACTCGGCTGGCGCGACCTGTTGCTCATCGACAAGGGGCCGCTACCCGACCCCGGGGGCTCCACCGGCCACGCATCAAACTTCATCTTCCCAACCGACCACAACCGCGAGATCGCCATGCTGACCCTGGAGAGCCAACGGCAGTACGAGGCGCTCGGGGTGAACACCACCTGCGGCGGTATCGAGGTGGCGCGCACGGAGGCGCGCATGGAAGAGCTGCGCCGGCGCATGACTTCGGCGCGGGCCTGGGGCATCGAGGCCGAGCTGCTGTCGCCGGCCGAGGTCGCCTCCAAGGCTCCTTTCGTGAACGCCGACGTGATCCGGGGGGGCTTCTACACGCCCAGCGTGTCGGTGGTCGACTCGGTCCGGGCGGGGACGATCATGCGCGAGCGGGCACAGGCAGCGGGCGCTCTCACGGTGCTGGACAACACCGAAGTCACCGGCCTCAAGGTGACCCGACCGCACTTCGGTCTACCACGCATCCGCGCCGTGGTCACCGCATTCGGGGCGATCGAAGTCGAGCACGCGGTGATCGCCTGCGGGGTCTGGAGCCCTCGCCTCGCGGCCATGGCGGGCGCCACGATTCCCCTCACGCCGGCTGTGCACCAGATGGCCAACCTCGGCCCGATAGACCTGCTGCACCGGACCGGAAACGAGATCGGCTATCCCATCGTGCGCGACATGGACACCTTCATGTACGAGCGGCAGAGCCACGACGTGATGCAGGTTGGCTCCTACGCGCATCGCCCCATCCTGGTGCGGCCCGACCATATTCCATCCCTGGACGAGGCCCAACGATCGCCCACGGAGCTGCCTTTCACCTCCGGCGACTTCGCACCGCAGCTGGAGCTCGCCCGAGAGATCATGGGCGAGCTGCTGGCCGGGTCCGGGGTGCGATACGCCGTCAACGGCCTTCTGTCGCTGACCCCCGACGCCCGGCAGGTGTTGGGGGAGACGACCGAAGTGGAGAAGCTCTGGTCGGCCGCCGCCGTCTGGGTCAAGGAAGGCCCGGGAACGGCGCGGCTCGTCGCGGAGTGGATCACCCACGGCTACCCGCGCCTGTGCGATCCGCACGGGTCCGACGTCACGCGCTTCTATCCCCACGAGCGGACCGTGCGGCACATCCGTCAGCGCTGCCGCGAGCACTTCAACAAGACCTACGGGATCGTGCATCCGCGAGAGCAGTGGGCGTCGGGGCGCGGCATGAATCGCGCACCCTTTCATGACCGGACCGCCGCGCTGGGCGCCGAGTTCCACGAGGCACGCGGATGGGAGCGCCCCCAGTGGTACGAGAGCAACGCCGATTTGATTTCGCGGTACGGGATCGAAGACCGGCCCCACGAATGGGACCGGCGCTGGTGGTCGGCCATCATCGACGCAGAGCATCTCCATCTTCGCGAGAAGGTGGGCGTTGTTGATTTGAGCGCCTTCCAGGTATTCGACGTGTCCGGACCTGGTGTCGTACCCTACCTCGAATGGCTGACCGTAAACCTCTGCAATCGTCCCGTGGGACGCTGCATCTACACGCCGCTGCTGACGCCGGAGGGGGGCATCCGCGCCGATCTCACCATCCAGCGGCTCGCTGAGAATCGGTTTCGCATCGTTACCGGTGCTTTCGACGGCGCACGCGACGAAGTCTGGTTCCGTCGGCACCTGCCACCTGATGGCTCCGTACAGTTCGAGAATCTGTCGTCCGCGCTCTGCAGCCTTGGCGTGTGGGGTCCAGACGCCGGCAAACTGCTCTCCAGAGTCACCGACACGCCGCTCTGCCAAGCGGCCTTTCCATACGGCACATTGCAACGGGCGGTCGTCGGGGGCGTGCCCGTGACAATGCTGCGCATCTCGTACGTGGGCGAGAACGGGTGGGAACTCTACGCAAGCATGCCGCACGGCGTGCGTCTGTGGGACGCTGTGCTGGAAGCCGGCCGCGACTTCGACGCCCGGCCAGTGGGCATGGGCGTCTACGGCACGACAGGGCGCCTGGAGAAGGGGTACGCGCTCATGGGCGCGGAGCTAGACTCGGAACATTCACCAGTCGAGGCCGGTTTGGCGAGGGCCCGCGTCAAGTCCGCAGAGTTCATCGGCAAGAAAGCCTATCTGCAGGTGCGCTCGGCGCCACCCGTGGCGAAGCTGTGCACCCTTACCATGGACACCGCCGCCGGCACGTCGGGGCTGAGGCGCTTTCCGACTGGCGGCCACGAGCCGATTCTCACCGCGAACGGTGCGCGCATCGTCGACACACGCAACCGGGAGTCCCGCATAACTTCCGCTGGCATGGGACCTTCCGTCGGAAAGTACCTGCTGCTCGCATACCTCCCAACCAAGTACGCGGAGCCCGGCACCAAGCTGCAAGTCCTGTACATGAATGAGGCGTATCCCGTGACGGTCGCCGCCACGCCTGTCTTCGACCCCCTGAACACGAGGATGAAGGGCTAGCAGCCCCATCCCTAGGTAGTGCTTGCGCCAAAACCCTTCGTGCTCCTTATACATAGGCAAACCTGA
>JAPPMC010000308.1:4158-5850 GCA_028819235.1 Bryobacterales bacterium | reverse complement strand
GAGCAACTCCGCCAGCCCGCTCAGCGCGTGGCCGACCGCATCGAAGCATTGTTCGGGTCTTACAACGCGCCCGTGCCGTAGCATTGTCCGACCACAAGGTGAGCCGGCGCGACGTGCGAGGAAACCTGAGTGTCGACGGTATTCCGGCGTACCAAACTCCGGCATGCGGCAGCGAAGCTGCTCTCTACGGTAGGTAAGGAACTGACTTCAGCAGGACGACCTCAAGGCTGGAACGAAGTGGATGTCCTCTTAACCTTTTTCTCCCTGGATCCAGTAATTTCGCGAAGTGGCCGACATCGATTCAATAGCGTCCACCCCTTCCTGGATTATCTCAGGCGGAATATAGTCGATCGGGAACCCCCGACTCCGCAAGTTTCCGACAAACAACGGATCCCGGGCGGTGGCCTTAAGCGCGTTCCGCATTTCATGTAGGCGGCTTCCGCGGGCTTTGGTCACGACCACTACCCTCAGGTCTTGCAGCTTGTCCCATATCTGAAATGCCTCTAGGCTAGGACCAGAAAGAATATCGGAAAATAGCGGAATGTTCTCCATCTTCTCGCCACTCCGCCGCCGGTTGGTGAGAAATGGGACGAACTTCTCAACCAACTCCGCATCCACGGCACGCAGAACGTCCCAATCTTGGCAAATGACGTCCACGTCGCCCTCTCGCAACGCCTCTCGTTGGTACTGAGAGTCACTAAAACCCATCAAGACGAAACGGAAAATATCTCTGCCAGCATGGTCATTCACGAATACCAGCGGGTTTAGCGGGTGAGTGTATATGTATCTATTATAGTATGAGAATGCTACTCTTAGGGGCTTCTTCGTTCTCGCGATTATGGAATCGATCGTTACCTGTCTTCGTGACGGGTCAATGAAGCAAGTAGTCAGGCCATGACGTAAGCCACCGACTATCTCTACGTCACGCATTAAGGGCGCCGCAAATGATGACATCTTTATAGATGGCTTACGTAGACGAGTCCTGATGGCGCTCCTCGGTCCGGTCACAGCCAGAGATGAAGGGCGGGTGGGTCCATTCTGAAAGGTCGCAAAGTCGGAGTCGAAGCGGCGGTTGCGCCAACCGCGAGGATCGTGGACCAGTAGAGGCACCACAGGCTCCGGGAAATGCCGTCCGATATGGCGCGCCATGGACCGAGCGTAGGTATCCGTAAATCCACCGGGACCATATGAAAGTTCAATGCGGAGATCTCGGGTTCGTCCACGTGTCACCCGTGGTTTTTGTTTGACTTCGGTCCTCCGCACACTTGCTACTCCGGCGGCCTTTGCGTACCATTTCGCGGCCTCATTATCGCTCTGCTCCACGCCCTCACCCATCTCGTAAAGCCTGGCCAATGCGTATTGGGCAGCGACCTGTCCTGCTTCGGCAGACTTTCGGATTCGATTAACCACCTCGGCATGTCCTTGCGCAGCGGCCTTCAAGTACCATCTTGTAGCGACGGCGTCATTCCGTGCAGTTCCACGACCCTCCGCATACATCTCCCCCAAGTTGGTCTGGGCCGTCGCGTTCTCTTGCTCCGCCGCCTTCCGGTACCACTCCACAGCCTTCACGTCGCTCTGCTTCAACCCGCGACCGGTCGCGTACATCGCACCCAAATTGTTCTCGCCCCACGCGTCCCCCTGCTCCGCCGCCTTCCGGTACCACTCCACCGCCTTCATGTCGCTCTGCTTCAC
>JAPPMC010000308.1:0-4058 GCA_028819235.1 Bryobacterales bacterium | reverse complement strand
ACACGTCCCGCAAGCGTTTCCGCCAAGTCTCTGTCCTCGCGAAACCCAACCCGGCCCCTGAAATGACTTCGCGCCACCCACATCACACCAAGCGGGTGTCCGGCATCCGCCGCCTTCTTGAATAACGCCTTGGCTCGTACAACATCGCCTGGACCACTCCGTGAGTACAAGGACACCGCCTCCGACACCATCTTCTCCGCCTCACGGAGAACATCGCCATAGGCCAATTGAGGACCCACCACCCCTGTCAACGACACCAGACAAGCGAAAGCCACAATTTTTCGTGTGATGTTCATCTCTCTTGTCCCTCCGTCGGGTCTTGACTCCGAACTCTACACTTCTTCCGTTGCCATTTCGCCATTTCACTTTTTGCCGCCACAGGGCCCGACGGACGCCCTCAGCTTGTCGACTGATCGCCGTTCGACAAGTGCTTGTCTCGCAAACGGAGATACGCCCGGAGTCCCTTTCTGAAAACGCGATCGCCAACGAGCCGCCCCAGTTTCCGGTAGCTTTCCCACTGTGCCTCATCGAAAAACTGATCCGCGGTGGTTTGTTGGGGAAAATCTGAATTCGCCACGTGGTAGTTGAGAATGTCCACGGGTTCGTTGCCCAAGACTGTCGGCTTGACGTACACTAGGAGCGAGTCCGGCGTCGCCCCGTCAACGTAACGTACAATAGCAAGCGCCGCGTGTGCAGTTGAGCGATGCGGCGGGCTCACGGAGGCCGGTTCCGGGCTCCGCGCACCGCACCGAAGCATCTCGAGGGAGCCCAAACGGCGCTTGGCCACGAGCTTGTCGTCAGCCAATTTGTCAGGCGCGACAAACTCGATTTCGGCCCCGAAGTCGATGCGTGCCTTGCGAACAAGGTTGCCAAGGCCCTCGAAACGGTAGTCGGGATCCGCCTCTGCATCGACAATGACGATGAGTGGCAGCCTGCGCCTGATGAGCTCATAGCCACCCATGTTCTCAAAGTGGCCCCCGTCGGAGAGATTCCACCATCGCCGTGCAGGACCGCGGAATCGAGCCATGAACTCAGCGAACAGATGACTCTGAACAGGGAACAGCCAACTGAGGACCCTTTCACACGCGGCTGTCCCCGTGACTACGCCGCTGCGTCGACCAGGTTTGACGCCGGAATCCCACCAGTAGCCGAGCCGAACATTGAAGAAACCGAGAAGCAGTGAAGCCGCCAGGCTGGTACGCGAACCCATTCCGGTGGAAAACGCTGCACCTGAAATCCCAGTCCATCGTCCGAGAGTCAGACCTTCGCCCTCATAGCGGACAGGACAAGAGTCGTGTTAGGCGCCTTCCGCCTTGGTCCCGTACTCGAACATGCGGTACGGACGCGAGGCTGCACGCGCGTTCCGCTTACCGGCTTGGCTATCCTCGGGCGGCACCTCGGGGAACACGTACGCAGTGCGCCACGATGGCTCCGCAAAAACAAGATGATGTCGAACTCCTGCACTGATCCCGGCCGGACCAATCGCCATGCCGATACCACTGAGGTCGTTGTGTTGCAAGCCGGAACCGCCATCCAGGGTTTCGTTGATGGTGACGTTCACGAGATGTAGAGGCGCGCCCTTCTCTAGCCCGGCTCGCGCCTCGCAGGGCCAATCGACCGACGTGTCGTCGTCTTCATCCACGCGCGTGACGTTGACTCGGCCCAAGTGATCGTCCTCCCCGGAACTCAAGTTGACGCGCTTCGGATTCGACGCGCCCGCGTAGGCACGGATGAGACGCGCCGTATATAGGGGCCAGAGCGAGGCGTGGTTTAGAAAGGCTTGGCAACGTCCGAACAAGGCCGACAACAACGCCAATGTCCCGAACCATGCGGACAGCTTGAGGCAGCTCCGATCCCCCACTGTAATGCAGTCGGTGCAATCATCAAGTATTTGCAGCACGCGGGAACCGGGACAATAGAGGACGTCAACGCCAGATCCACATAGGTTCTGCTTGCCACGCGCCGCTTCCGGGCCTGCATCTCGCTTCCGCAGGGGCGACTCGAGTAGTGTCCGGTGCACCTGTGATGGATATTTGAAACTCCACGCTATTCCATGCGCCAAGACGTTGACCGCTGTAAACGTTGCGGTAAACAATAGTGCTGCCGCGACGATGAGCATGAGTCTCGCCGGGAAACCTTTCCACTTGTGTCGGTGCTCGTCCGAAAAGCACGCCGCGAGGTTGCGTACATTAGCGGCAGCGATAACGACGACGACAAAACCCGTCAGAAACCACCCGTCGACCGACACAGCAGGATCACGCCACCACAGGTAGATCGTCTGACCAAGGGTTTCGACGACCGCGAGCCCAAATGTGAAGCCGAAGAGCAGTAAGACACGCTTGAGGATCGCCGAACACCGGTGCCGACGCTTCGAAAAGATGTCGCCCCCCAAAATCCACGTTGCCGCTCCGAGCACTACAGCGCAGAGGAGTACAAATGCAGGCACGACGAACCAAGGACTCCACCACAAGTAGGTCCCGCCGAATGGCAACTGACAATTCAGCCATTCGTCCAATGCGACAAATGGAGGGAACCCGCCTGCCGTCGCCGCAATGGGTTCATTGGCTTCATCAGACAAGGCACAAGACTGGCTGACCACTAGATTGTGAAAACCAGTATCCGCCAGTTCGCGAACCAGATGCAAGCCGACAAACAGGGCGAGAACGAATGTGGCGAGAACGAAGTGAACTGCCAGCCAATTGCGGATCATCACCGCGCCAGCCAACAGGATGTCTCCACTTCCCTTCGCTGGCGCGAGGTACCGCCCGTTCGCCTTCAACCACTTCCACACCACACCGCGGCTTATACGACTGTCCTCCTTACCGGCTTGATCCTCTTCATCTTGGTTCTGCCCCTCATAGGGTGGGAGAATCGCACGCGCTACGTCATCTGGACCCTTCACAGCGTCTCGGGAATAGAGACGGCTTATCAGAGCCCCCACATAACCACCGCCCGACACCGTGGAGAGGACGTCTATTTCCCTGAGCGCCCTGCGCTTCGCCAAAGCTTGAAGGATTCCGAAGGCGAAGGTGGCGCTACGAAGCCCGCCACCGGAAAGGCCGACGCCAACCTGAGGGGTCTCAAAGGCGTCCTCGTCGTTGTCTCGTTTGCGCGACCGGAGCAACTTCTGTTCACGCTCCCTCAGCGCCTCCGGATACGCTTCTCGCCATTGCGGAGACGGCTGCCCGGAGTTTGTTGAATCGACGGACATTGTGTCCCGTCGCTTATCAACTCCGGCGTCGCAATGCTCCCCCAAAATTGGGGGAAAGCTTGGAGCGCTTCCAATGTAATCTATCTAGACCTGAGGATTGTAGTGACCGAAAGCCAGACGGGACAGGGGTTCAATCTGCAATGGACATCAGCGACCGGCCAACACACCGCTGGTTGCCGACAGGACGATCCGTACTACATCGGCCTGTCGCGTTACGTTGAGCTTGGCGTGAATATGCTTGATGGTCCAGCGGACGGTGCTCTCGGCTCGGTGGATAGTGGCGGCGATGTCCCGGACGGAAGCGCCTCCGGCCAAGGCCGCGGCGACCCGGCCCTCCGCCGGCGTGAGCCCCAAGACGATGGAAACTCGTTCGGAGTCGAATGAGGGACGGGCTGCGGGATCGACGATCAGGACGACGGCGGCCACCGTTGGCAAGACCGGGGACGCCGCGCGTTCCATCCGGTGGCTCGACAGGACACATGTGAAGCGCATACCGCCCGTCCGGCCACCGCTGGACGATCATGGAGCCGCTCAGGCCTTGGCCTCCGTGTCTTCGCAGGGCAGCGGCCAAGAGCTTTTGGAGTCGGGTGTCGTCCGCGTTCCGACGGGCGGCAAGATAATCGAGACGAGCGCTCTCCAAACGACAGAAGATGCCCGGGCTGAGCGTCGCCAAGAATAAAAAGGGTGCAGTATGAAGCATAGTTATTCCACCGGCCCTACAGGCGGCTCGGCGTCGGGAAGGGTGACGAGCTGCGCGTTGCGGAGGTGGACCACAGGACGCGCGCGGTGACGCTCGAAGGCCCGGACGGCCGCTCCGTCGTCTGGGAGCCCAACCGCCTTGCGGCCC
>JAPPMC010000199.1 GCA_028819235.1 Bryobacterales bacterium | reverse complement strand
TGCTTCTGCTCCCCCACAAGATGCAGGAGAACAAACTGCGTTGGAAATCCGGAATAGTTTCGGCTGCGGCTGCTGTTCCGGCCGACACAGGTCGCAGAGCCGCTCCAGCTCCCCCAGCAGCGCCAACAGCTTCTCCTTGGCCCCGATGCAGCGGCGGATGCTCTGGTCGGCGTGGTCAAGGAAGCGGGCGATGGCGGTTTGTTCGGCGAGTGGGGGGACACAGACATTGAGTGCCGCCAGATCCCCCTCTGCGATTCCGGGATACGCCACTCCCACGGACTCCGCAACGACGCGACTGACGAATGGGTGGCTCTGGGAAAAGTAGCTGACGAACTTTGGCGATGTTCCGCGACGCGGCGTCAATACCGCGAATCCAGTTGAGGCTATGACATCGCTTGCGTCGGTATCCGCATGCCACACCGCCTTCAGATAGGTCCTTACAGTTGAGACCAAGGTGTCGTCACGTCGCACTACCCGTCGCGCCCGCGAGGGCGCATCTCCAAATCGTAGGGTTGCTGGTGGCGCTGATAGTCGACCCGTTCCAACCGAACCGATGTCTATGTATCTGAATGTGTAGTTCGGCTCAGTTCCTTCAGAAAGAACTTCCTGATTGATCCCGACCCAGTCCTTCAGCCGTCGCACCTCCCAATGCTTCGGCACATCGCCCAGCCACTCCACGCCCGAGTCCTTGTAGGTCGGGTAGGCCCTGAGCGAGGCTAGCTTCGACCGGTCTCCCACCTTACGGATGACAGGCAGCGCCTCACCCACCAACTGTGTCGACCGGACCACTCCGCCCGTCCAGTCGCCTTCGGGTCAGATAAAGCTCCGCCAAGGAGGGACCCATTACCTGCGCCAGTATCCACTGCTCTCGTTCTTCCCAAGACATGTCCTTGGTTTCCCCGTGGATCTGGGATCGATTCTCACTTACCCACTTCAAGCAGTCGAACGGTTTCGATTCTCGTTCAGCCTTCATTCTCAAGTCCTCGCGCGCTACAAATCTCCTACCCCGGACTCATTTTACGGCTTGCCTCGCAATTCCGCCGGAGGCGCCACAGGTTTATCAGATTCCCAGAATTCACTGGTCGCTGTGGCAATGGGCTCGGCGTCGGGCCGCGTTCTTGCGGGAGCGGCACTGCTGTCACTGTATCGGTGGACCAGAATCTGGATTCCTCTTGGAGCATCCGACATGATAGTGCTTTCTCCATGCACCCTGCGAAGTGTCTCGAGCACAACGCGGGCAGCGGCCCGTGCTCCCTTCGATTCCTCCAGTCTGACTTGTGACACCACTAGGTCGATCTCACCACGGGCGCACCGCTCAATCGACCGGAGCGAGGGTCCTTGGAACCCCTTGTCCTAGCCTGAACTTCACTCTTTGACACCTTATATGACAGCGCGGGGTTTGGTTTCCATGTAAATCCAGATCGGCACCTCCGGCCTCCAGCCCGATCTTCTCATTGATAGGCCGTTTGTCCGCCTTGACAGCCCAGACTCCAGCCGATATACTGAACATTCCGAAACAGGATTGTTTCCATGTAAACGCCCATGGCCATCTACGTCGAGAAAATCCTCAACCGCAGCAGCCCCCCGGCCGTCCTCATCCGCCAAGCCTGGCGCGAGGGCAAGCGCATCCGCCGCAAGACCCTTGCCAACATCTCCAAGCTGCCGCCCGCTGCCATCGCCGGCATCCGTTCCGTCCTCAAGGGCGGCGTTGTCTTCGATAGCCTGGACCAGGCCGTCTCCATCCGCCGCTCCCTGCCTCACGGCCACGTCGCCGCCGTCCTCGGCCTCTGCCGCCAGATCGGCCTCCCGCGCCTCCTGCACCGCAAGCGCTCCCGCTCCCGCGAGCTGGCCCTCGCCTGTGTGGTCGCCCGCGTCCTCTTCCCCGCCTCCAATCTGGCCAGCGCCCGCTTCCTCTCCACCGACTCGCCCGGCTCCAGCCTCGGCTCCCTGCTCGGCCTCGGCCCCGTCTCCGGCAACGAGCTGCTCGCCAACCTCGACTGGCTGCGCAAGCGCCAGCCCTGGATCCAGCGCTCCCTGGCACGCCGCCACCTCCAGGAGGGCTCCCTGCTGCTGTACGACGTCACCTCTTCCTACTTCGAGGGCAACTGCTGCCCCCTGGCCGCCTTCGGCTACAACCGCGACGGCAAGCGCGGCAAGCGCCAGCTGGTCTGCGGCCTGCTGTGCGCCGCCGATGGCTGCCCCGTCGCCGTCGAGGTCTTCCCCGGCAACACCGCCGATCCCGGCACGGTCGCCGCGCTGGTGCGCCTCGTCCGCCAGCGCTTCGGCATGCAGAGCGTCGCCCTGGCCGGCGACCGCGGCATGCTCACCACGGCGCGCATCCGTGAGGACCTCGGCCCGGCCGGCCTGGACTGGGTGTCGGCGCTGAAGACCACCGACCTGCGCACCCTGCTCAAGCAACCCAAGCCGGACCCGAACAGCCCCGGCCAAGACCCCCGGGCGCCGCTGCGCCCCGGCGAGCTGGTGCCCGACCAGGTGGCCGAGATCCACAGCCCGGACTTCCCCGGCGAACGCCTGCTGGTGTGCCTCAACCCGCGCCTGAAGGCCGAGCGCGCCCGCAAGCGCGAGAGCCTGCTGCGCGCCACCGAGGAGATCCTGGAAAGGATCGCGGACATGGTGCGGCGCCGCTCCAGCCCGGTCTTGAGGAAGGGCAAGGACGCGATCAACCGCCGCGTCGGTCGCGAGGCCAACCGCAAGCTGGTCGAGAAGCACTTCACGATCGAGGTCAGCGACGACGAACTGCGCTGGTCGCGCAAGCAGGGCAGCATCGAGGCCGAGGGCCTGCTGGACGGGATCTACGTGGTGCGCACCAGCATGGGGCAGGACAAGCTCGCGGCAGGCGAGGCCGTGGCGGCCCACAAGCGCCTGGCGCGCATTGAGCGCGCCTTCCGGAACATGAAGACCGACCGCCTGCAGTTGCGGCCGGTCTATGTCTATGACGAGGAGCACGTGCGCGGGCACGTGTTCGTGTGCATGCTGGCGTACTACGTGGAATGGCACTTGCGGCGCAAGCTGGCGCCGCTGCTGTTCGAGGACGCCGACCGGGAGGCGGGAGAGGCGCGCCGGAAGACGCCGGTCGAGCCGGCGAAGTCCTCGCTGGATGCGCAGGCCAAGGCAGCCGGCAAGCAGACGCCGGAAGGGCTGCCGGTGCAGAGCCTCGAGACGCTGCTGGAACACCTGAAGGCCCTGACGCTGAACGAGGTTACGCTGCCGGGCGGGGAGGGCAGCGCGTTCCTGCTGGTGTCGCAGGCATCACCCCTGCAGGCGAAGGCCCTGGACCTGCTGGGCGTGGACCCGGACAAGATTGTTTCCAGTGGGAAGCCAGCTTGAGAGCGGGCCAAAGCGGGTGCGCCCGGAACGGGTTCGCGTTCGGGAGAGTGCGTGGAAGCCGTCAGCCAATGAAATGGGAAGGGGGAGCAATCCGTCGCATGCACCGAGGCACAGACGGTCAGATTCCGAGACTATTCCCTGTTTATTCGGATCGATGTCACAACAAAATGCTCGAACCAGCGTGATCCGCCGGGTGTTGCCGCCAGCGAGAGAACTGCCGATTCGCCCAGCAAACAGTTCTGGCCGGCTCGTGATAGACCCAAAATTCGGGCGATCCTGCCCCTTGCTGCCGGATGAAGTTCAGCCTAGCGGCCCCCGATCACAGACGTATCTGCGTAGACGCAAAATCTTCGGTGGGAGGGGATCGCTTGATGAGCCAGAAACGATCCGAGCAGCGCCTCCGCCTCACGCTCGACGCCCACGACGTCCGAGCGAATCTTCTCTAGGCTACGCATCAGTTGCGGCCCTTAGGAATAGCGGTCAACAATCGGGCGAGGGTGTTCGCCGACCCCTCTAGGGCGGTATCCTTGAGACTAACTGAGCGCCGTGAGAACGGTCGCAGGCTGAGCCGGTCGCTGAAGCACCGCGACTGGATAAGGGCTGACACGCAGGCGAACCTCGTTGAGACACCTCTCACGACGCACCATCGCGAGGACAGGATGAGAGCTGAGTCGGAGCTACCGACGCTGGAGGGTCTGTTTGACATCTATCGCTCGGAGGTGACGCCGACCAAGGCCATAAGAACGCAATGGCACGACAGGATGGCGATGCAGATGTTCCTCAGCTTCTTTGGGAGAAGCCGCAATCCCGCCACTCTTTCTAATCGAGACTGGGACCGGTTCATCCAAGAGCGGCGAGCGGGCAGAATCGGACGTAGCGGGAAGCCGGTGTCTAATCGGACGATCGAGTGTGATCTGAGACTGCTGATCGCGGTGTTTAACTGGGCCGCCAAGTCACGGGACGAGGAAGGAAGGCCCCTACTCGACTCGAATCCGTTGAAGGGTATGAGAATGCCCCGGGAGAAGAACCCGAACCGGGTTGTTCTTACGGCTGACGAATACCGGGCACTGCTCCGGGTGTCCCGCCAGGTCCACCCACGGTTTCACGTTGCGCTTGTGCTGGCTCACGAGACGGGTCATCGCATCGGTGCCATTCGCCAGCTTCGGTGGTCGGACATTGACTTCGAAGACAGGAGCATTCTGTGGCGTGCGGAGCACGAAAAAACCGGCTTCCAGCACCGAACGCCAGTGACCACAGAGGCCCTTACAGCTCTGAGAGAGGCGCAAGGCATCAGTCCCGGCATTGGGGACGGGCCGGTGTTGGCCTCGTCCACCGATCCTGTGAGGTGCGCGGGCGGGTCGCTGCTCCGCTACTGGTGGGACAGGGCCGAGAAGCTCGCGGGACTGGAGCCGAAGCGGGGCCGTGGATGGCACTCACTGAGACGCAAGTTTGCCTCGGACCTCCTAAGCCAGCCGCTCAAGGTTCTCTGCCAACTGGGTGGATGGAAGGATGCCCAGACCGTGCTGCGCTGCTACCAGCGGCCCGATGATGAACAACTCAGGAAGGCTCTGGAGAGCCGCCCCAGCGTTCGCACGTGACTTGATCCCCGTTTGACGAGGCTACAAATGGCGCGGCTCACGTCTGCTACCCCGCAACCGCGATCTAGCGCAGTGTTGCGTCCACGCGGTAACGAAGAAGGAGTGCGTCGAGTTCTGAAGTAGCCCCGATCCATGTCCCAAGGCTACGGATCGATCCCACCTCGAACTGACGGAAATCGGCTCCCTATCGAGAACCGCTCGGGGAGTAGCCAGTTCCCCGCAGTCGGCGTGATCGTCCAGATCATGACTTGACCGGCAGGATCGCGAGTATCGGGATTTGACGAGTATCTGCTTAGGCGGGGCAATCGCCAGACGGTACGGTTCGTTGAATCGGCTGGCCGGTCGTCGCCGCCGGACCACTGGCACCGCCGGGAGGGCTGCCATCGGATGGCACGTGGAAGGACGACTAGAGGGCACCGAGACTACTCCGCATTCAAGGAAGCCGTGAAGCGGGAGTTGGGGGCGCGGGGAGGCCGGGCGACTGTGACGGTCCAGCGCAGACGGTTGCTTGAGGGCGGGCTGACAGACCGCAGTCAGGACGCGGACCAGGTCGTTAAGAAGGTTCATCCCCGGGCTGCGGTCCCCAATCCGCCCCAAGGACGCTTCCTAGTGCGCGAGGGACGCCGGCCGTGCGTGGTCGAGTATGAGCCGGACACGCAGTTCCGCGATACGGAACAGATTCCTTGGCTTGAGGCGGGTGGGATTGAGGGCTTCGTGCGACGCGAGGTGCTTTCGTATGCTGAGGACGCTTGGTACGTCCCGAAGACAGCGAGGATCGGGTACGGCATCCGCTTCAACCGCTACTTCTACAGGCCTAAGCCCAATACTGTTTACTTAAGGATGCCAAGCGACATTCGGCGTCCACCGGTGCCGTCGGCGAGACAGTGGCCCACGGTGCCGGACCTT
>JAPPMC010000013.1 GCA_028819235.1 Bryobacterales bacterium | reverse complement strand
CGTACGAACAGAACGACAAGGCTGACGGACGGCGTCACAACAACCGCGGCTACACGATGTGGCTGGCCGGCGGCGGGATCAAGGGCGGAATGCGGCACGGCCGTTCGGACGTGAACGGCGTCGCGGTGGAGGGTCGCGTCCACCTGCACGACCTGCACTCCACGATCCTGCACCAGCTCGGCCTGGACCACGAGCGTCTGACGTACCGGTACGCAGGGCGTGACTTCCGGCTGACCGACGTCCACGGTCGGGTCGTCAAGGAGATCTTGGCCTGACCGCCGGGCGGTGGTGCTCGGCGTGCGGGAATTGGCGCTTACGGGCCCGTAGCTCAGCTGGATAGAGCGGCCGCCTCCTAAGCGGCAGGCCGGGGGTTCGAATCCCTCCGGGCCCGCCACGGCCCGCGGGCTGTGGCCGTGATCGAGGAAGTCAGGCTATAGGGGTTTCCGTAGGAGCCTCCGCAGCAGTTCGGACGCAACTTGTCGGCCGCTGATTACACACACTGCGGGCCTGCCGCTGTCGTGGGGCGCTGTGCGTGCGGTCGCGACCGATCCAGCTCCGCCCGGCTCGGGGACCAGCTTCTGGCAAGGGTCCAGCCAGCGCACTTCGGCGGTTAGGCTGAACTTCATTCGGCGGCAAGGGTCAGAATTGCATCGATTCTGGGTATTTCTTGAGTGGGCCAGACCTGCTTGCCGGGTGGGTCGGCAGTTGTCTCGCTGGCGGGAACCCCCAGCGGATCGGGCTGGTTCGGGCACAGCGGTGTGACATTGCTCCGGATGGACAGGGAGAATTCTCGGAAGGTAACCGTCACTGGCCCTGTGCATGCGACAAATCGCTCCTCCGGTCCATTTCGTTGGCGGACGGCAACCAGGCACTCTGCGGAGCACGATCCCCGCTCTGTGCGCATCCCCTTTGGCCCGCGCTCAAGCCGGCTTCCCACTGGACACAATCTTCTCCGAGTGCACGCCTGGCAGTTCCAGGGCCTTCACCTGCAGGGGCGACGCCTGCGACACCAGCGGGAACTCGCTGCCGTCCCCACCCGGCAATGTGACCTTGTTCAGCGTCAGGGCCTTCAGGTGTTCCAGCAGCGTCTTGAGGCTCTGCACCGGCAGCCCTTCCGGCGTCCCCTTGCCGGCTGCCTTGGCCTCCGCATCCGGTGAGGGCTGCGCCGGCTCGACCGGCGACTCCCGACGTGCCTCGGCCGCCTGCTGGTCGGCGTCCTCCGCTCGTTCGCCAGTTTCTCCAGCCATCCGTTCGCGCCTCGCTCCTTGATGTGTTCGAACGTCTCCCCGTCCACCCCTCAGGCCCCGCCGATCCGACGAACCGCCTGCCAGGCCGCGGCCAGTAGGTCCTCTCGCCACACCTTGTCGCTCAGCATGTAGAACCGGAAGTTCGGGTCTCCCTTCGGTCTTGCAACGCTGTCTGGAGTCTCCGAACAGTACCAGGAGCTTGTAGGTCTTCGCCAGTCTCCATGGTCCCTTTCCCCTTCCTTGCGTTCCTCTCATCCCAAGGTCCCTTCGCTCCACCGGCATTACCCGGTTTCCTCGCTACTGCGCGCCTCTCCGTCTCCCTGCCGACCCAAGCTGGCCCTCGCGGTTTCCCGGTTGGCGCGTGCACGCCACCGGCAGGGCTTCCCGTGTTGCTGCTGTCCCCCTCTTGCGTGCATGCCACCGCCATTACCCCGGCGGAACGGACCGGTGCTCGCGTTGCTCGCTCCCCGGCCGCTGGCAGCCTTCCCCGTTTCGTCCGCGGGTCGGAATCCGCATTACCCTTTTCGAGGCCTGCTCAGCGTTCACTTCACGTTGTCGCCTGCACGCTCGCTGAACCGCCCAAAGCGGACCTTTTCCGTCGAAATGCTTCGGTACGTTTCGTTACCTCCTCGAACCGCTCCGATGGCTACCGGTCGGAGCGACAGTTACCGGGCAGGATTCGCACCTGCTAGGAAACAGCGCCTTTCCACGGCGCACGACGAACTCGCGATAAGGAGTCTCGCTTGTGGATTTCATGGTCTATTCTTGGGAATCATGGGCTTAGAGACCCGCTCCGAGGGAACAGTTCGAATCTTCCGGGGAGGCCGGTTTGGGATCTTGATCGCGTTGCCTCTGTTCGGCGGCTTGCTGGCATCGTGTGCATTTCGATCCGCCCAAAGCTATGTGCATTTCTCGACGCCAACACCGCTCAGAGACCAGGAGACACTGATTCTTGGTTTCATGGGCGGACGGGATTCCTGGAACAACACGGAAGTCGGTGTGGGGCGGATGGCTCAGAGGATGCGCGATCACCGCTTGCCGGGAGTGCATGTAGAAACCGTCGAGAACAGGAAACGGGACCTTGCAGTTCGCCTGGTGCGCGAATCACTGGACCTTGACGGCGACGGCCGCCTCCAGAAGGCCGAGCCATCGAATGCCAGGATAATCGTTTACGGACAGAGTTTTGGTGGAGCCGCCGTCGTCAAGTTCGCGCGGCAACTGCACGCCCTCCGCATTCCCGTCCTACTGACCGTTCAGGTGGACAGTGTAGGGCTGAACGATTCCGAGATTCCTCCGAACGTGTTGCGCGCCGCAAACCTGTATCAGGACAACGGATGGTTGATACGCGGCGAAGCTCCGATCCGGGCCCGGAACCCGGAACGTACCGAGATTCTGGGAAACTTCCGCTTCGACTACGACGGTTCGAACATCGACCTGTCCCACCTGCCGTGGCACAAGACGATCGGGCGTGTAGCGCATGCCAGGATGGCTCGCGACCCGGTCGTCTGGCGGAAAGTGGAAGAGCTCATTCTAGGCGTTCTATAGCGGTGCCAAGGATCACACAACATCTTGGCGCAAGACCGTCGAGCGATCAAACGACGGGTGAACGCCGATCAGGGATTCTGTAAATTCCAGGCCGCTCGACAAACAATCCAAGGATACGAGGCAACAGGCATGGCCCGGAATGGGTGGGCGCGGCGGATGAGCGGTTCGGATATTCGGCGACCGATTCAGTTCATCAACAAGCCGCTCGACGTGGTTGCATGAGACCGCGCCCGATCGAGCCGACCAATCGATCTCCTGTCGCTTCTTGAAAGTTGCAAGGCATCCCAACGGGTGACGCGCCGGATGGCTGCCCGGCCAGGACGGCCCGGCGGCGGGGAACGCCCCGGAAGGAGGGCAATGTGGGCAGTCTTCTTAGGGTGGGCCGGGTCCCCGAGGCGGGACCGAACGCAGCTCCGCCGTGGATCCGGTTAGACCGAACGGGACGGTGAGGCGGATGACCGATACTCTCACGGACGCTCCGCACTCCCGCCCGCCGCCCAGGGAGCGATCCTGATCGCGGAGGGCTAGGCCTCGCTGGCGAACGAGATCTTGGCCTTGCGGCGGATGGTGCCCTGGGCCGGCAGCGCGGTGTCGGTCACCGCCGTTCTGCTGGGGGTCTACTTGGCGGCCCTGGCCGGAGGGAACCGGCGCGGGGGGACTCCTCGTGCGGCGCGGCTACCCGCGTCCGCGCCTCACCGTCCAGCTCTCGGCGGCGGGGGTCCCGGCAGCCTTTTGGCTGAGCGACCTCGGGCCCCTGGCGCAGGTGGCCGCCTACTCGATCGTCGGGATCGCGCCGGTCGGATGGCTACTGGCCGAGAGCGTGCTGCTGGCCCACGCCTGCGCCCCGGCGCACGAGCCCTCCGAGAAGGCCGGCGGGATCTTCGCGGCCTCCACCGCGGGTAACGTCCTGGGAGCGCTGCTGACGACATTCGTCCTGCCGCGATTCCTAGGGACAGCCGCTGCGGCCATTGTCCTGGTCGGCGGGCTGTTCCTCGCCGCAGCGACCGCGAGCCTGCGGAGCACTCCAGTCGCCGCGACGGCCGCGCTGGCGGTCTTCCCGGCGCTGGACCTCTGGATCGAGGTGACCCAGTACGTGGAGCGGATCGAGCAGACCCTGTGCGAGGCGGGAGAGACGCGCGTGCCGGTCCTCGGGGCGGCCGGGATGACGCTCGGCAAGGGGGGCGATGCGCGCTGGACGTCACGTTCGTGGACATCGATCCGGCCCAAGAGCGGATCGACGGGCGGTTCCTCGGGGTGCTTTCCGGCGAGGCGGGCCGTTTCGCGGCAGCCGACGCGCGCGCATTCCTGCGCGGCGACGCCGGAAACTGGGAGGCGATCGTCGTCGACACGTATTCGAACAGCCGGACGCTCCCCCAGCACCTGCTCACGGCCGAGTTCTACGGGCTGGCGCGGTCGCGGCTCGCGGACGGCGGATCGCTGTATGTGAACCACCTGATCTCATTCCCCGGCCTGCAGCTCCCGCAGAGCCTGCGGCACACCGGGACCCCGCAGTTCGACCCCCAGAGCGACCCGGACGCCAGCCACGGTACCCGGGTCGAAGGCCCCAGACCCTCGCATGGCCGCCAAGTCCGTCCGGTGCCGGATCTAGTCTCCGCCCGTGTATCGCCGCCCCGAGGGGGTGGATGACTGGCTCCGTTTACTCCCGGCGCAGCCCAAGCAGACACAGGCTTCCGCCACGGCTGTCGTGGATCTCGTCAACACCTGGATCTAGCTGCAGAGTCGCACCTGGGAACAGCCGCGGGCGTGTGCCGCAGCCCGCTTCTCGCCGCTCGCACGTGGGCGCGGATTGATCGCTACCGCGGCGCTGCCGAGGTCGCAGAAAGAACGCGGCGGCGATTAGGACCCGGCCGCTTCAGCGAGAGAGGCTTTGGCCCCCGCGGCCGCGCGGCGCTCGCGCCATTTGCTCGACCTCGCGCCGATCGCGCACGGGACCGAGGTCCAGATTCAGCGCCATGCGCGCCACTCTTCGACGCACTGGCGGCCAAGTGGAGTGGGACCACACCGAGCCGCCTGATCGGCAGCTGCCCCATGCGACGCAGGTAGTCCTGGTAGTTCGTTCCCCATTCCGGGCCTGCAGCTCCCGCAGCGCCTGCGTGACGCCCGGGCCCCTCCGCTCGGCGGCCAGCCTGAGGCGGACCCCGCGCACGGCATCGCGCTCAAATCCGGGAGCCGCGCTCATGGCGGCCAAGTCCAACGGGTGGCGAACGCAGACGGCGCCGGTGTACCGCCGCCCGGCCAGCCACCGCGCCAGCGCCTGCCACTTGCCCATGGCGATCTCGAATGCCCCGATCAGGGGCACGTCTGCCCCGCCGAGCCCCTCCCTCTCTTGCAGGGGGGCCGCGCCGGCTCCTGCACCAGGTCCAGCTTCAGCCCTTCCATCACCTCGCGGTGCGGCCGCCGACCGCGGTAGCGGAAGAATATCGCTCTCGAAGCGGCCGTCGCGCTTGCGGAAGCGGCCCATGCGCGTCGTCTCCAAGAACGGCAGCGCGCGATGCACGTGGCTGGCGAAGGCCGCCGAGACCGCGCGGAAGGCCTCGATGCGGCGCGGCGCCGGCCCGCGCTCGAGTTCCTCGCTCAGGGTGACCCGGATGTCGAGGTCCTCGGAGAAGCGCTGCTGCAGGCAGTCATAGAGCACAAGGCACGTGCCGCCGTCCAACGCCAGCGTGGCGTCGGCGGAAGTCCTTCCAGGTCCGCAGCGCCCTCTTCACGATCAGGTCCTTCTCGGCCCGGGCGTGGGAGTGACAGCGGTCGAAGGAGGCAAAGTGCCGGTCCGTCTCCCCCCGCGACGGCGGCACGTGCATCGGCGTCGGCGTGATTCCTCCAATGTCGTACAGCTTGCCAGACGGCGACTCGAACGCTGCCGCCACGCCGTGCGTAGACGCCCCGGCCAATCCGGACCAGTGTTCCGTCATTGCAGCGCCGCCGCAGCGCGCGATGCGCCGCGGAACGGGAACCTTGCAGATCCCGGGGCAGCACGGCCTAGCGGCCGGGATCGGCCAGCAGCGCGTCCAGATGCTCAAGCGCGGTCATCGCTCTAGTT
>JAPPMC010000261.1 GCA_028819235.1 Bryobacterales bacterium | reverse complement strand
TACCAGTGGGCCGCCGGGCCCGTCGTGGCAGGGGTTTTGGCGCGAGCACTAGCTCCTCAAGGATTCCGGTCGGGGAGTCCCCTGCGCTCTCGGGCACGTCGGCCCGCTCCAGGTTTGCGAGATCCAAGCTCCTGATCTCGTCGTTCCGTGACATGTACCGGGCGAACTGGCCAATCCACCCAACACCCTGCAGGAGGAGGTACAGTCGCGTCTCGGCATCGCTCGACATCCGGAAGCCGTAGTGCAGGGCGTTTGCGGAAGTCACGCAGTGCACGCCAAGTATCCCGGGCAGTCTCAGCATAAGGTCGCCGGCGGCGAGATGAACGCCATCCCAAACGTCCTGGGAGTTGACCTGTCCGCGCGCCAGCAGCTTCGCGATCTGGGTGCTCGCGGCAGCCGGCGAGTCGCTCCGCACCGTCTCCATCACACCGCGGGCCGCGGACGGGTCGCTCGAACCCGTCGAGATCCAGTCGGGCGGAAGGGTCGGCAGCACGCCCTTGGCTCGTGCCGCATTCTCGTGGTGGGTCTGATCCTCGAATGCATAGCCGTTCATGCGGCGGTCCGGGCCAAAGTCGAGCAGCCCCAGGATCAGCGACCGCAGCGCCGGCTCGGCATGGCGCCAGCCGATCGCCTGCAGCGTGCGCCAAGTATTGGCAGTGAATATGGCCTTGTGCCCGATGTTGCGGTAGTCCCTTGCGCCGTACCGCCACAGTCCCTCGATGACTTCGTGGCCCCCCTTGGTGCGCGCCAGCGCCGTAATGGCGCGGTCCGCCCGCTCCTCGTCCCACGACTCCATCCCGGCATGGAATTCTCCCCATGCCTTGGTGGCGGCTGGCAGCGCCGCCTTGGGCGCGCGCAGGCGAAAGTCATCCTGCTCGCGGTCCCGCTGCTGCGAATCCTTGAAGTAATCGAGTGCCCATAGCAGCGGCAGGAGGCGTTCGTCTTCGGGTGCGTCCAGGCTCAGCTGGTTGACGGAGTGCAGCACAAAGACGCAATGGAACTTGAACCCTGGCGGCTGGGGACTGACGTTCCTGATTCCGGCCAAGAAGAGGGCCGACAAGAGTTCCCGGTACGAGAGCCCGGCCCCGAGCCGACGAGCTACGACTTCGACGCATTCGCTGCGCGCGGTGTCCTCGATCAGGCGAACGAGCGGCTCGATGTCCGCACTGAATCTGACGATGTCCGACGCGACGGATCGATCTGCGGCCGCCAGCCTCTCGGGACGCCATAGGGTTGCCGAGGCGATGGAGCCGGATGTGGCGAGGCTCTTGAGCACTTCCCTGCGGTTCATGACAACGCGATTCCCGACTAATTGTCGCCTCTATGGAGGCCGAACCGGGGGAAGTGTTGGCTTCGGAGCCCGAGAATCGGCCCCGAACCCGCGGCCCATAGTGACGGCCGACCCGCGAGACTGTGACCAAGCACAGGCTGCAATGACTGCCCACGGCCCTAGGCGCAGCACTCCACGAGCTGCCTCTGGACCTCAGCGGGAGAGTTAGGACCGTTCTGACGGTTTGGCCGCGGCGCGACCTGACGAGGGAATCGGGTGGTCCGTTCCAGCGCTGGCCTAACATCGTTCGGCCAGATTCCGCGACTCAACGCGACTTAGGGCGAGACTCTCTCCGTCGCCTGTCGCGGCCGCAGCGGGTTTCCAGAGTCGTAGACGCCGATCCAGTGGTTCGTGAATCGTAGCTCGTCCTGCGGCCTGACAGGCGGCATGTGGCAGGACGAGCAAGGCCGGCGCGCGGCTTGACGGCAAACCTCGGCGGGGGGCAGGCCGTCCTGGTGGCAGTCGAGGCAGCGCGCGTTGTCGCGTGCAGCTTCGGCGGCAAGCGGCGCGTGCGGATCGTGGCACCGCATGCACGACAGCGGCTGCCCACCAGGCTGGATGCAGGCGCTCCGCGAGAGATAGACCGGCTGGTGACGGACGTTCCAAGGATCGCTCCAGTCGATCACCTGCCCTGATGAAGCCGGGGGGCGGTGGCAGGCTCCGCAGCGCTCAAGCAGCTGGCCCGTGCTCAGTCTGGCCGGGTTCGCAATGGCGGCCCTGGCCCGCTCTGCATCGCCGGACGCCACCGCTTCGACGTGCGGCCGTCCAGGCCCATGGCAGGCCTCGCACCGAACGCCCAGCTCACGCGGCTGCAGCGAGAACGCCTCACCGAGCGCCAATGGCCCAGTCGAATGGCACTGAAAGCAGCGCATGACCGAAGGTTTCGGCCCGAATGTCTCGTAGTACACGCCCAGCGCAGCCTCAGCCCCTCCGGCCGGACCCTCACTGTGCCCCGGAGTGGTCCCGTGCTTCCCAGTTGTCGAGTAGAAGCTGAAATGGTGCTCGACATAGCGGTGTTCGTCTACCTGTCCAACAAAGGTAACGGCCTGCTCTCCCGCCCCGAACGCCCACTGTAGGAGGGAGCTGCTCTCTTCTCTGCCCGCCGACACCTCGACATGGAGACCATCCTCGAGGAGTCGATACGTGTATTTTGCGCCACCGGCACGAGCCAATGCGCCGGCTGGTGCGAACGACGTCGCACTGGGATGGTCTCCGATTCGGTGCAATGACAGGGCGTGGCCGCTGATCGACTGCTGCGCGAACTGCTCAGCATGGCAAGCTGCACAGGCACCCGCTCCGAGGTATGAACCAGGAGGGTGGTCGAATACATCCAGCGGCTGCGCGAACAGCCGCAGCGAGGCCCACGTGACCAGCGGCAGTGTCCAGATCAGAGTTCGATTTCCGTCCATCAGCTTGCCGGCAACGTATCGTAGGAATCATGGTACTTCGGGGCTGCCCGTTCCACAGCCGGGAGCGGACGGAGTACGCACTGAACGCTTGGCGCCGGGGATACTCAAGATCGGCCGTCCTGGCATTGGTCCTGCTGTCAAGCGCCCTCGCTTGGGCCGCAGCCGACGAATCGCCGGGTGCGGTCAAGCGGCAGGTCTGGGCCGACGAGAGAACGAATACGCTCGGCGCTCCCTCGCCTGACGGCCGCTACCTTTCTTTCGTAGACACTGCGGGAAACCTCGCCGTCCGGGACTTAGCCTCAGGTACGAGCCGTGCGCTTACCAGCAGTGCGGGAGGGCCACCCCCGGGGGAGTTCGCCTACTTCTCGGTCTTCTCCCACGACAGCCAGCAGGTCGCGTACGCATGGTTCAACGAGGACGCGTTCTACGAGCTGAGGATGGTGGCAATGGATGGTTCGGCGCCACGCACCCTCTACCGGAATCGCGAGGCAGGATTCGTCCAGCCCACCGCATTCTTGCCCGAGGGCGACCAGATCCTCACTCTGCTGTTCCGCCGCGACAACGTCAGCCAGATCGCGCTGGTGTCAACTGTCGACGGGTCAGCGCGCGTCCTGCGGTCTCTGGACTGGTTCTACCCCAAGAAGATCGACGTGTCGCCCGACGGGCGTTTCGTGGTCTACGACTCAATTCCATCCGGTGAGTCGGCGGCCCGCGACATTCACTTGCTGGCCGTGGACGGGTCGACGCACGGCGTACTCACGGACAGCCCCGCCAACGATCTGTTTCCCCTTTGGACACCAGACGGCAGGTCGGTCGTGTTTGGCAGCGATCGCGACGGCACGATGGACGCATGGATGGTACCGGTAAGGGACGGTCGGCGTGCTGGCGAAGCTAAGCTTGTCGCGCGCAGGCTCGGTCGGGCGCTGCCGATGGCCTTCACGAGTGACTGGGTCCTTTTCTACGGGCTAAGGGCTGGGCGCACCGATGTCTACGTGGGTCGCTTCGACGCGTCAACGGGCATGCTTCAGGGCGGAGCGAGTGCAATTCCGAGCAGATTCGCCGGGGGCAACCGGAACCCCGAGTGGTCGCCTGACGGGCGCTTCATGGCCTATCTGTCGCGGATCGGAACGGAGAACTATGGGCAGGAGCACCGCGCGGTCACGGTGCGCGACGTGGCATCCGGGAACGAGACGGTGCACACGCCACGCCTTGCATTCATCGAGCGTGTCCGCTGGTCGCCCGATGGCAGTGCCCTGCTGATAAGCGGCGGGGACGCCCAAGGCCGGTCCGGGCTCTTCGTGATGGACCTCAAGTCCGGCGAGGCTACGCAGGCGGTCGTCGAGCGGACGGGCGACTATCAAGGTTTGCACGGTGATTGGTCGGCAGACGGCACACGCATCTTCTTCGCACAGAGGAGCGGTTCGGAGCGCTTCTCGCTCCGAGCACACTCCTTGGCCTCGGGCATACGGAAAGATGTCTTCCACCCACCCGCCGGAAAGGCGGTCATCCGCTCGCTTCGTCGCGCCTCGCGGACCGATCGTCTTGCATTCGTGCTCGCGGATGGGCAGGATGGCGTGACGCAGTCGGTGGAAGTGGTGGATGTTGACAGGAGCACTTCAACCACCATCCTGCGCTCGCAGTACGGCGACATTTCGGGCGTGGATTGGATCGCGAACGACGAGAGGCTGCTCGTCAGCGCAGAGTCTGCGAGCGCGTCCAGCCTGTGGATAGCCACTTTGGGCGGTCGGGAGCCTGTCCTCCTAGATGCGCCGTGGAAGCGTCCCGGACCTGTGCGTGTCAGCCCGGACGGAAGCACGCTCGCCTTTTCGCACGAGGAGTCGAAGAACGAGGTCTGGTCCCTCAAAGTTCCGCGTGCGGGGCCGTGACTTGCGCCCGCGGAGCTATACGCGAATGCGTTGGGACCTTGCGGCCCTGCACCAAGAATGCTGAGGTCAGGTCGCGGATGCTGCCAAATGAACCGGCCGCTGAACCGCCACTCGCGGCGGAAGTGCGTGGGCACCTTGCTCGCGATACGGCCAATGTCGCCGCTGTTGATCAGGTTGAATGCCTCCATGCGAGAGACGAACTCGACCATCTCCGAGGATTACGTTCGCCTGGCGAACACCATGTCGCTCTTCGAGAAGAGCGACCCGCGAACGACGGAATAGCTCCTCGGTTTCGACCGTCTCGTGACCGGCGCAAGGTTCGAGAGGACACCGGTCATTGACATTCTCTCCCTCGTCGGGTTGGAGATCGCCGGGCCGCCGCCGACCTGCAGGCCGCCGAACCTGAGCAGCTCGCCGCCAACGTCAGGTGTACATCCAGCAGAGTTGCCAGCCACGGAGGATCTTGTCCGCCAGCCCACTGGACTTCGCACCCACCGAGTTGGTGCGACCGCTCGGCAGCTCGTACACGCCCGCAAGGGGGAACTTGGGCCGTCCCCGGATGTCGTCCTGAAAGGTGAGCACCCAATCGACCTCGTCCACATCGTCATAGAAGTGATCATTCCTCGCCCGGCGGAAGTTGCATCCCGTGACAAAGTTGAAGCCGTTGGCAAAGAGCCTCGGCGGCTGGAGCTGCAGCGACCGGTACCGCTCGCTGCGCCCACGGGACCCGGGCTTGTTGATGCCGTTGCCGAGGAAGTCTGGGAACAGCGACAGCAAGTCCGTGACACGAGTGTTCCTCTGGCTTGCCAGCGGTCCCGGCATGGTCTCCTAAGGCAGTCCGCAAGAAGGAATTCGGCATGGCCCGGTTCATCGCCTTTCCGTGCTGGAAGCAGATACGCCGGTCGAAAGGCTGGTTGCTGGCGGACTTCATGAAGAACGTCGGGGCAACAACGATGCGGTTGAGGGCTTCCTGCTGCCCAGAGAAGTCCAATCGGTCATCGACGCACGCAGGGCAGTACTCAAGTCAAACCGGACCGCGGGCTTGCGCACGACAGGAAGCGGCTGGTGTAGGCATTCCATGCTTGGCGAGTGCCTGAGTCGGTGAACACCCAAACTCCGCGGATGTCGAGCGGCAACGTGCGAATGACATAGGATGCGGGCCGGCACGGGCTGCACGGCAGGGCGATTCTTTTTTGAGAGGCCAGAGCTGAGCATGGTGGGAGAGGGATGA